>URAV01000009.1 GCA_900545915.1 uncultured Porphyromonadaceae bacterium | reverse complement strand
AACGCAAAGATGACCTGATAATATTTTCTAATTGGAAAATTTAGACAGGCTCTTAATCCGGCAACAGTTTTTTGTAGCCACTTTTATTAAAAAAGAATAAAAACAGAAAACTAACCGAAAGAAATTCTTGTTATGTTAATATTCACAACATATCTTTGCCGATAGAAAAGATAGAGCTGTGAAGACTCTATTTTTTTAGCACAGAAAGATTGTTTATGCAACAATTGCATATTTAAGAATATAACGCGAGATTTGAGAAATAATATCTAAACAACAAACAGAATGAAAAAATTAATTGTCCTCTGTTTACTCATCATTAGCGGAAGTAATGCTATCGCACAACAGGTTTTTACCCTTGATTCGTGCCGGAATATGGCAATAAATAACAATAAGCAGATACGTATTGCCAATGAAAAAATAAAGGCAGCCGGTTATGAGAGAAAATCGGCATTTGCAAACTATTTGCCCGGATTCGATGCAGTAGGAGGCTACATGTATAACTCAAAAGAAATCTCTCTATTAAGCGATAAACAAAAAGAGCAATTATCAAATGCAGGAACAAATACATTAGCTCCCATAATGCAACAAATAATAGCTCAACATCCCGAACTCGGACCACAACTTCAGCAATTGGGTGCTGGTATAATAAACTCGGTAAACGGAGCAGGACAATCTTTAGTAAATGCTCTGCGTACCAATACGACCAATATGTTCGGGGGAGCAATTACGCTTACCCAACCTATTTACATGGGCGGAAAAATAAGAGCTTATAATCAAATTACTAAATATGCAGAAGAACTGGCGAAAACTCAGAAGAGCACAGCGGTAAAAGACCTTGTGTTCCAAACGGACGAAATTTATTGGCAAGTGGTATCGTTGGTGTATAAAAAGAAACTGGCCGAAAGTTATGCCGATCTTTTAGATTCTTTATACCAGAATGTCGAAGCAATGATAGCTGAAGGGGTTGCAACTCAATCTGACGGGCTGACTGTCGCAGTAAAACAAAATGAAGCGCAAATCACTTTGACAAAAGTTTCTGACGGACTCAGTCTCTCTAAAATGCTTCTGGCACAAATTTGCGGACTACCTATCAACATGCCTTATACTTTAGCTGATGAAATAGACGTGTTGCATGAGGAAAATTTACCAGTTCCGACAAACTCTATCAATATGGATGAAGTATATGCCAACCGCAGTGAAATACAGAGTCTCACATTAGCAACAGAAATTTATAAACAGAAACAGAAAGTCGCGCTTTCTGCCATGTTGCCTAATCTTGCTTTGACAGGAAGTTATATGTTCTCCAACCCGAATGTTTTCAACAGTTTCGAAAAGAGAGTAGATGGATTTTTCAATGTAGGTGTAATGCTTAAAATTCCGGTTTTCCATTGGGGAAAAGATTTTTATAAAGTAAAAGCTGCTAAAACAGAAAGGAATATCGCTCTTTTAAATTTAGAAGAAGCTAAAGAGAAGATCGAATTACAAGTCAATCAGGCAACATTTAAAGTAAACGAAGCAAATAAAAAGCTGATTATGACACGTAAGAATATGGAAAAAGCAGAAGAAAACCTTCGTAACGCCCAAATCGGATTCGAAGAGGGAGTTCTTACGACCGATAATGTACTGGAAGCTCAGACTGCCTGGTTACAAGCCCAGTCAGAAAAAATAGATGCCGAAATAGATGTTCGCTTATGCGAAGTTTATTTGTCTAAGGCTATGGGACTAATGAAATAAAATAGGAAACGTAAAAAAACAAACGACAATGGATACTCCTCAAAGAAAAAAAGAAAAAAGTCTGATCATCGGATTAGTCGGACTCATTATCGTGATCATTATCCTTGCAATGATCGGATTCTTCATGCTGAAACCGGGTGACGAAACCATACAAGGACAGGCAGAAGCGACTCAAATACGGGTATCGGGAAAACTTCCGGGACGTATTGTCGAATTTATGGTGGAGGACGGACAAAGCGTACATAAAGGCGATACTCTTGTCCGCATCTTTTCATCCGATGCCGAAGCTAAACTCATGCAGGCTTCTGCTATGGAGAATGTATATAAAGCCCAAAACCAAAAAGTAGATAAAGGAGCGCGTATAGAAGTAATAAACTCGGCTTACGACATGTGGCAAAAAGCAATAGCCGGACTCGATATTGCAAAAAAATCATACGACCGGATGCAGGCTCTTTTCAAAAAAGGCGTGATTTCCGCCCAAAAACGCGATGAAGCCGAAGCAAACTATAACGCAATGAAAGCCACCGAAAGCGCGGCAAGATCTCAATATGAAATGGCCAAAAAAGGTGCACAAATCGAAGATAAAGAGGCTGCGGCAGCAATGTTGCTGGCAGCAAAAGGAAGTGTGGCTCAAGTAGAATCGGTATTGGCAGACTCATACCTGACAGCTCCGATCGACGGAGAAATATCCGACATATTCCCTAACGAAGGAGAACTGGTAGGTACCGGAGCTCCGATTATGAATGTTCTGAACCTGAATGACATGTGGGTTACATTCAACGTAAGAGAAGAGCTTCTGCAAAACCTGACTATGGGAAAAGAAATCCCGGCAATAATTCCGGCTTTAGGAAACAAAGAAATCACTTTAAAAATTTATTATATAAAAGACTTAGGCACTTATGCTGTATGGAGAGCGACAAAAGTAAGCGGACAATATGACGCCAAAACTTTCCAAATCAAAGCTCGTCCGACAGCTCCGGTAGAAAACCTGCGTCCGGGAATGTCTGTATTGCTAAAAAAATAATTAGTTACATCCGAGTCCGGTATATTTTAAAGGACTCCCAATACATAAAATTACATGCCAGAAAAAAAATCGGTTACAAAAATTCTTTGGGCAGTCATCGTAAGAGAATTGCACCGGCTGGTTTCCAGACCGATATACATTTTCTGTATAATAATAGCTCCTCTCATCAGCTATCTTTTTCTGTTAACTCTTATGAATGAAGGATTACCGGAAGAGATTCCCACTGCCGTCGTCGATCTCGACCATTCTGCAGCATCGAGAAACTTTATCCGGCAACTTGACGCAATGAGTCTGACACAAGTTACAGAGCAGCCTAACAGTTTTACAGAAGCTCGAAAATCGTTACAAAAAGGAGAAATATACGGTTTTTTAGTGATACCTGAAAATTTCGAAGCAAAAGCTATGGCCGGTCGCAGACCAGAAATATCGTTTTACACTAATAACGCATACTACATACCTGCGTCTCTATTATATAAGAATTTCAAAACGATGTCGGTACTTGCTTCCGGAGCAATCGTACAACAAACCTTACTCGCACACGGAGAATATGGATACGAAATTATGCCCCAATTACAACCTGTACCTACGGCAGTACATGAATTAGGAAACCCTTGGATAAGTTATTCTGTCTATTTGAATAATACGTTTATTCCGGGAATGCTGCAAATAATGATATTATTGACAACCGTATTCAGCATCGGAACGGAAATCAAACACGGAACATCCAGAGAATGGTTAGCTCGGTCACACAATTCGGTCGTATTGGCTATTACCGGGAAATTACTTCCGCAAACCGTTCTGTTTTTTATCATGGGTGCACTACTGCAATCTATGCTTTACGGATATTGGCATTTCCCATTACACAATGGAATCTGGCCGATGCTGGCGGCAATGTTCTTGTTGGTTCTTGCAAGCCAAAGCTTCGGTGTTATCATGATGAGTATAGCACCGTCGCTAAGAATAGGGTTGAGTATAGCCGCATTATTCGGAATCATTTCTATTTCGATTACCGGATTTTCATTCCCCGTGCCCGCCATGTATCCGCCATTTCAGTTATTGTCGAATATATTCCCGCTACGACATTATTTCCTGATATACACAGATCAAGCATTGAACGGCATACCGTTATATTACAGCCGAATGCAATATCTGTATTTGTTCCTTTTTGCCATAGCTTCTTTACCGTTACTGAAACGACTCAAAACAGCTTTACAAAATCAAGTATATGTTCCTTAGCAATATAGCAGGATAAAAAAATATTAAGATGAAACTACAAATATTCGAATCAATAAAAACCGGAATGCTGGATATCTGCTATATCTGGAGAAAAGAATATGTGACGGTATTCCGAGATTTCGGAGCATTGATTTTTTTCTTTGCCCTGCCATTTGCATATCCGATATTATATGCTCTTATTTATAATCCTGAAGTCGTACGGGATGTTCCGATGGTCGTAGTAGATAACGCCCGCACTCCGTTAAGTCGTGAATTATGTCGAAACATGGATGCAAGTCCGAATGCAAAGATCATATCTTATTGCGCTAATATGGACGAAGCAAAAAAAATGATGTATGAAAAGAACTGTTACGGCATTATGCTTATTCCAGAAGATTTCAGTAAAAATCTTATGCGAGGAGAGCAAAGTCCGGTTATTTTTTACTCAGATATGAGTATATTACTTAACTACAAAGGATTTCTGATTGCTTTGACAGAAGTGACGATGGACTTAGGATCAAAATTACAAGTCGCCGCATTAGGCGGTGCGACCCCCGAACAGGCTAAAATGGCGATGTCTCCTATTCCATACAGTTCTATAACTCTTTATAACCCCGAAAGCGGTTTTGCATCATTTCTTATTCCGGCAGTCTTGATATTGGTTTTGCAACAAAGTCTTATTTTGGGAATCGGACTTTTAGCAGGAGGAATATACGAACACAAGAAATTGCATAGATATTATTCCAACCGGGAAATGATGCATAACAATATCATGCATATCGTTTTCGGGAAAGCGATATGTTATTACAGCCTTTACATCGTCTCCACAATGTATATATTACACGTAGTACCTTGGCTATTCAAATATCCTCAGATAGGAAACCAATGGGAAATATATGCATTCATCGCACCGTTTTTATTATCGTCCATATTTTTCGGAATGACACTCTCTGTATTTGTAAGAGAACGGGAAACGTCATTCCTACTGTTTGTTTTTACTTCACTGCTGTTTCTCTTTATTTCAGGTATTACATGGCCACGTTATGCAATGCCCGAAATCTGGAAAATAATAGGAGCTATCATACCTTCAACATGGGGAATCGAAGGTTTCGTCCGCATGAATACTACAGGAGCTAATATCAGTGACGTACATGATGCATTCATCAACCTATGGATACTTACCGGGATCTATTTTATAACAGCATGTCTGGCATACAGATACCAAATATGGAAAGATAAAAGAAGAGGTTTCGGAGGAAAGATCGAAGAAAACTATCAAGTATAATTAAATCCGAAATAAATCAAAGACATTACAAACCTTATTAAAAATGCCCCTCGATATTAGGGGCATTTTTAATATATCAGAACAGTCTATTTGATACAACGAGGCTTAACGCCCTCAAACGTTATTTTTACAGGAAGAATATATCCGTCCTCATCAAAATACATTCGGTCGATACAGGTTTCTCTATGATTCTGATTGGTATCACCTAAAGGTCTGCGATGATAAACAATATACCATTCGTCCTTACCGGGAATTTGAATTACCGAATGATGTCCAGCGCCGGTTGCTACATTATCATCCTGTTGCAATATTTTACCGATACGTTTAAAAGGACCAAAAGGAGAATCGGAAATAGCATAAGCAACGCTATAATCAGAGCCACCCCAGCTACCTTCAGACCACATAAAATAATATTTGCCGTTTCGCTTCAACATAAAAGGTCCTTCTACATAATTTTCAGGAGTAACCGATTTATATAAAGTACCGTCATCGAATGGAACAATACTCAACAAATCATCACTCAACTTTACCATATTGCAATGATGCCAGCCGCCGTAATACATATAATAAGAACCATCATCGTCACGGAATACGAATTGATCGATAGGTTGAGCGCCATTTACGATTTTATCGATTAAAGGCTTTCCTAAAGCATCTTTGAAAGGCCCTTCCGGACGATCGGCAACTGCAACTCCGATACCACCATATTGATCATTATTCTGAATATCGTTAGCTCCGAAAAAGAGATAATATTTTCCGTTTGCCGAAATTACCGAAGGAGCCCATAAAGCAAACTCAAGCCATTTTATATTTTCAATCGAAAGGACTTTCGGATGTTTAGTCCAGTGAACAAGATCTTTAGACGAAAATGCATCCATATATGTCTGCACATTGTAAATCTGGTGTACAGCCCGAGTTTTCTTGCCGGTATCCGGATCTTTTCCGTCAGCAGTTACCAGTCCGGACAATGTAGGATATATCCAGTACTCATCTCCATACACAATAGCTTCAGGGTCGGCATACCATCCGGGCAAAATAGGATTCCCACTCGTTTTTTTCTTTTTTTGAGGAAATGCCAATACCGATACACAACAAAACAGGAATAAAAAGAAAATTTTTTTTGTAATCATAATTTAAACCGATAAAACAAAAAACGCCCTTAATGGGCGTTTTTTGTAATTAAATAAATTCTTTATTTTACAGACAATTTATAAGTAGCTACATTACCTTTCGTATCTGTAACTTTCACTAAATAAATACCCTTTGCCATAGACAAGGTATTCAATCCGGCAGCTACCTTGGTTTGAGAAATATTCTGTCCTGCGAAATTATACACATCAACAGTCAACGACTCAGTAGCAGACTCGATGCAAACAGCATTTGTCATGCCCCAAACTTTTACACCTTCAATTGTTGCCGTAGAGATAGAAGAAGGATCATAGTCGGTATCCAAATATACACCATGGATATTCGCACCGGCATCGGTCCTAAATACCATATACAAATCATGCACACCTTCTACTTTTGATGTCATAGTTCCGGCAGTTTTCTTCGGAGTAGCCCAGTTACTTGTACCCTGAGCCTGTACTGTTGCCAATTTCGTATCATTTTCCAATACCGATAGATCGCTATAATCATCATGATCCAAGTCGATATAGAAATCGAACGTACTGCTTCCCAAAGACGCCTGGTCTGAAGAATGATCTACCAAAATACGAGTAAATTGTCCATTTTGGAAATCAACGTCAACAAATTTCAAAACCACACCATAAGAAGTATAACCGATATTAGAAGCCTCAAATTTCAGATCATCTGAACCGTATGCCATAAATTCAACGGTGTTCTCAATACCCCCCATCGAATCGAAATGCATGCCATAAGCGTTATCAGTAAGAGGTTCGTCTATCAACTCTATCTTTTCAGGCTCATCATCTTCTATTTCCCAAGGAGTTCCTTCAATCAATTGAATTTCTTTCAAGTTTGTAGCACCGGTCCATTTTACATAAAGATCATGCACACCACTGATATTTTTCTCTAAGTTTTTTGCTAACGTACCATAAACAATCCAACGCCAGTCTCGAGCCGTCCATATTTTAGCAATCATGTTATCTTCACTATCCGTACCATCAATATAAATTTCAAGGAAACCATCCGGATTAGTAGACCCTCCATGAGTAGAAACCACAGCTATCTGTTGATACGTATTTCCATCTTTAAAATCTATCGACGGAAATTTAACAATCAATCCTTCTCCTGTATTTCCCCAAACACCATCATTTAATTTAGCATCTGGACATACTTCCGGATTCACAACAGAACCTGCACTTGCCGGAATTGAAAAATAATCATACGTCGGATCAGGCATTTCCCCTTGTTCCTCTTCAGTAAATTCATTGTTATAAAACACGATCTTTTTCAGATTACCTTCACAGTTATTATAGCGCATATATACTTGATGCTTTCCGGTAGGCCAAGTAAAACCGTCAGTACCTTCAGGATAAAAATTATAACGGAAAGTACGATAATACTGAAAAGCATTCGTACCTTTAACATCGATTTGTGTAAACAATAAACCTCCGTTATCCGGATCTCCCATGTAGAAATCCAATGTACCTTCCGTATCCGGATTTTCATGTGCAAATTCCGCACCGTTAGCTACATAAGCCGTTCCGTCTCCAAAATCGATTTCACCCAAACAGATGGTTGTTCCGGGCATTGTATTTCCCAAACACTTGTTTACAATATCAAAACGGGCATCATTCACAATTTCGACACCGCTTTCTTCTGTCATTTTAATGACAAGGTCTTCAGCCGAAGCCGTCGCAAACATGCCGGCAAAAAGCCCTAAAAAAGTAATTGTTCTCGTTTTCATAACATACAATTTAAAAGTTAATGTATATAATAATTAAGTTGTTTTCAACTTTTTAGAACCGACTATTTAAAATCGGTTCTAAAATTCTCTATTTCTTTACTACACGACCATACGAACGAACAGACTCCCCGTTCAATCTCCAAACATATATCCCCGAAGGCAAGTTATTTCCGGAAACAACCAATTCTCGATCACCATCATTCAGGAATATCATATTTCTATATACACAGCGTCCCGCAAGATCGAATAAAACAATTTCTATATCTTGAGGCTGTTTTATAGAAACGGGAATATATATTTCATTGACAAACGGATTCGGATAAGCAACACCGACAGAATTTTCAGAAATAATAGAGTGATCCACACCCGTGTAGTCAGCAGCTTCTTCTATCCTAAATTTCTGATTATCTTCCCCTGTCGGATCTCCTACAGATAACTCCGCTCCTTCATCCATCGAACCATCCGAAATCTCGAGATATTTCAATGCCCCCTTTTGTACGATAGTGAAACAATCGTCTCCTTGATAATACAAATTCCATTTCCCGTTATTTACAGTGCAATCAAAAGGAAATTGCCCGATCGTATTCGTTCCTCTCAAAACGATATTCAAACCGGAAGCGACATTCTGCAAACCGTAACAAGCATCACCAGCGACATTCAATCTCCATATCTCCGTATCGTCTCCGGTATATTCTTTCTGAATAATTTTCGTTCCGTTTGTCGTATTATTCGTTTTCAAAGCCAATGCCTTGCCACTATGTACTGCGATGATTTTATACCCTTTGCTTCTCTCTATTACCGGAATAGTTTCCGTATCTTCTTCGAAATCGTAATAGTCGAGATTCATTCCACCGTTCGTTATCTGTACTCGCAAATTATGAGTTCCTGCCGGTATCGTTACCCTTACCATATAATCAGCATAATTGTCAACTCCGGATGTAGACTTCAATTCCATTGAAGAGAGCACCTCATCATCCAACATGACACAAATACCCTTATCCTGTCCTGAAGGTGTAGAATAACGGACAGTCATCTTATATGTAGATGTTTTGTCGACATTTACGGTATAATTCAACCATTCTCCGGTAGTAGTCCAGCCGACATGATATCCCGATCCGCCGACCCCCACACCGACATAATCTCCTTCTTCATTTCGGTATGCACCACCTTCATTAGAAGTCTCCATATCATAAAAACCAGCACCTTGACCTCCTAAATCAAAATCTTCAGCCTCTATACGACCCGGAATAAAAAGATCCTTATAAGGTTTCTGCCGTTCCGTAAAATATTTTTTTGCCGTAGCCAATAGATCGCTGGCTTTCAGAAATACATACTTCTCCGGAAACTCGCTTTGTAAACGTTCCACAACACGATTTATCGCAGCATATCCAGCTCCTCCTAATCCGGCCTGAACCATATATACTCCGGTAAATACAGGAATATCATTTCGAGCAGCAACGCCTTTCAAATAATTATAAATACCGTCTTCATCACTGCAAACTCCGCCTGTACCAACAACCGGCATACCGCACCAGTTATAGGCATCTTTGTAAGCCCCGTTTGTCCATGCCAAAGTACCGGTAACTCCTGTTTTTACAAAGCCATTGTTATAAAAAGGTTGTGCAGGCCAACGTAATGAGGATGCCGTACTGAACATGCCGGCGGCTTTCAGATACTGTCCGTTCATTACACACCATGATTCATAATCATCCGGTTTATAATAAGGTTCTTGGATATATTGTACTCCCGAAGGGCCTCCGATAAACTCATCATTATCGGTTCTATTCTCATAATAATATTGCAAAATGAACGGAGCGATTTCGGTCAAAGCCGGAGATAAAGTCATAGAAACAGGCACTTTTCCCCGTTCAGATTGTTTCCAAATATCCAATGTCCCGTTATGATTGAATTGAATATTGTCCCCATCACTCCAATGTAATGCGACATATACTTTATTCGTTTCCGCATCGACAGCCACACCTTCCGGCTGACGTCCTTCAAAAGTCTCGGAAGGGAAAGAAGAATAATAACTTGCATTCGGAAAAAGATCGCTCACTACAAATCCGAATCCTTCGGGATTAGTCGTGAGATTAAGATCATCTCCATGCATACCGTACCCCATTACCACCGCATTTTTAGGATACCCCGGCGTATTTAATATTTTTTTAATAATATTCTTCCCCGTAGTCGTCTCATCATCCACCCAAAAAGCAAATGAGCGTGAAGCCACAGCATAATCATAAATACGCCAACCGCCATTTCTCCAATCGTCACGTAAGCCGATACTAAAAACCAATTGCTTGTTAAGTTTAGGCATAATTTCCTCTAACGCCCAATTATAAGCCTGAGTTATCGTGCTCCAATTATTCCGGATATCGACAATCTCTTTATCCCATCCGAACTCGGCGACCAACTCATCCTTAAGTTCTTCTGATACAGGCAAAGCATCTTCGGCACAAGCCATCAACAGCGCCATATTGAACGTATAGTCATTATCCGAAAAATTACATATTACCAATTTATCCAAACGGTCTTTATACGATTTGAATAAAGTGCGCAATCCCCGATTTTCACCTGTGACTATAACTCCTTTATCCGGACGTTTATATTTAACATCCAAATATTTAAACCAATCCAGTTCTTTATCTCCGGTAGAAAGAAATAGCTCGGCAGAATCTCGATTGATAATTCCTTGAAATATCCGGCAAATATGAAGTGCTTCCGGACTTTCTGTCGCTCCTCCTACTGAAACAAATACAGGTGTCTGTACCGATTTCATTTTCGGGAAATATACTCCGGAAATTTGGGCGGATATTCCACCCAAAATCCCGCAGCATACTATCAATATCATTAACAGTCGTTTCATGCATAATTTATGTTAAAGGTTAATTACTTGTTGCAAACGAATATCATCCGAAGACGATCCGACCATGAAAATATAATTACCCGAAGGCGTATAAAATTTTCCGTCCTTCTCATCCCAAAGACGCAACTCTTTTTTAGGAATCGATACAGATACCTGAGCAGACTTGCCTTTTCCTATATGTACACGTTCAAAACCTTTAAGCTGTTTCAACGGAACTTTTATTCCCGATTCCGGAAAACGCACATACACTTGCGCAACTTCATCTCCGGCATATTTCCCGGTATTTTTCACCGTAAATTTCAAATTCACGGCATCATCAAAGACTTCGCTTTTAAGATTCTTATAATCAAAACGAGTATAACTCAAACCATATCCGAAAGGATACAGAGGCTTATTCTCAAAATACATATAAGTTCTGCCTTTTTGAATGTCATAATCGTCAAAAGCGGGAAGTTCATCAAGGCTTCTGTAATATGTTAAAGGAAGGCGTCCTCCGGGATTATAATCACCGAACAAAGCCTCGGCAACAGCAGTTCCGCCTTGTTCTCCCGGATACCATGCGTTCAATATAGCAGGAATATTCTCATCGATCCAGTTAATCGCCAAAGAGCTCCCGGCAACCAACACTACTACCGTATTCGGATTGGCCTTATATGCTTCTTTAATAAACATTTGTTGGTCAGCAGGCAATTCTATCGTATATCTGTCCTGTCCTTCTCGTTCGATAGATTTGTTAATCCCCAATACGGCAACCGTAACATCGCATTCACGAATAGCACGTCCGGCTTCTCCGTAAAGGTCGAGTAATGCTCTTTTTCCCACATCCGGAACACGCCAATAAAGTTTTGCCGTAGCATCACCGCCATCATCGAAATACTCAGCAACCAGATTATATCTTTCTCCCTTATTCAGCTCGACAACAACACTATCGGTCTGTACTCCTCGATTATGCCAAGAATCAATCAGCTTTTTACCGTTAAGGTATAACCGGCAGCCGTCATCAGTAGCAAAAGCCAAAGTATATTTTCCCGATACATTCGGAACGAGGTCTCCACTCCATCGAATCGATAACGGAGACTTCGGCAAGAAAGGGTCTGGAGCTTGATTAGCCGGTTCAAAATTGATATTTTCATCAATACGTACCTTCGGTGTTCCCTCCAGATTTTTATTACTGTAATGTTCTGCTTTCAAACCATTTGGGAAATTCGCTTTCGTAATCATTTCATATCCCGAAATCGAAGAAGACCAAGGAGCATAAACAATCTTAACATCATCCCCTACCCGTTTTTTTATTCCCTCAAGTACAGATACCGGAGCATTCATCGGAGTACCGCTATAATCCCCGAACTCACAATTCCCGGCATTAATACCGACTACAGCGACCGATTTTACTTTTTTCGGATTTAAAGGCAAGAAATTTTTCTCGTTTTTAAGTAATACAAGACTCTGACGTGCAGCTTCCAAAGCCAACTGCTGATGCTTCTCACACCCCACGATAGAAGGAGATATAGCATTGTACGGATTTTTATCGGGATCATCGAACAGTCCCAACATCATACGGGCACGTAATATCCGATAAGCTGCTGTATCTATATCGGCATCCGTTACCATACATTGCTTGTAAGCATTCATCAAAGGTTCGATATAGACATTATCTCCGCATTCCAAATCAAGTCCTGCTTTAATAGACAATGTTGCCGCCGCTTCGGGAGTCTTTACATATTTATGATGCGTCACCAAGAAACCCGGTCCTCCGCAGTCAGACACGACATACCCGTTAAAACCCCACTCTTTTCGGAGAACCTGAGTCAATAACCAAGGATTTAAGGAACAAGGTACATCATTGATTGCATTATAGGCAGCCATGATAGATTGAGCTTTGCCCTCTTTAATACAAGTTTCGAAAGCAGGTAAATAATATTCTCTCAAATCCCGTTCAGAAATTTGAGGATTACACTCAAAACGGTTATGTTCCTCATTATTGGCTGCAAAATGCTTCGGTGTAGAAACAATTTTAAGATAACGAGGATCATTGCCTTGAAGTCCTTTTACAAAAGCGACACCCAACTTACCGGAAAGAAACGGATCTTCTCCGTATGTTTCAGGAGTACGTCCCCAACGAGGATCACGCGCCATGTTTACCGTCGGCGACCAAAAAGTAAGTAAATCACTAAAAAATCCTTGTTGATCTTTCCCCCGGTTCAATTCATTCCAACGTCCACGTGCTTCATCTGAGATTGCCGTAGATATTTCATAAAGCAATTCAGGATTCCACATACTCGCCAATCCGATAGCTTGAGGAAAAACAGTAAAATTTCCGGGACGAACAACCCCATGAAGCGCTTCATTTCCATGATAATATTTATCGATACCTAAACGGGGAATTCCCGGAGAAGTAGCCCGTAACAACGATATTTTCTCTTCTACCGTCAAACGAGACAGCAAATCCATAATCCGCTCATGCTGCGGGGCATTCATATCTTTATATAACTCTTTAGTCTGGGCAACTACCAAAGAAGAAGTTGCCAGACAAAAGGAAAAAAACAAGGTTCTTATTTTTTGATTTAAAGTCATAATGTCGAGTTTAAATTATAAGATATAGTTAAGGAGCGACAATCTCAATAACAGGTGTATAGTTATACCGTTTCAAAGTCGAATTATAATCGCAGCTCGATAAAGCGGCAACACGGATATAATATTTCTGCCCACTTTTCAGATTCTTTACAGGGTCTTCATATACCTTTGACTCTATTGAGGCATCTGTCGAACGGCTAAGCACTTTTGTCGTAGAATTTTCCTCTACATAACAACTGTTATAGCAGGAAACTACCGGATAGATATTGCAAAGCAATCTGGATTCGGAAATAGTTTTCTTTCCGATAGTCATTCCTTCTGGAGTAGTGGAACGACGAATCGTATATTTTACCGTAACTTCTGCCGAACCGGGTTCTCCATAAACAATCTCTTCTATATTTACTTTCAGGAATGGGGTTACCTTAAAATCATGCTTAGTAACTCCCTTAAGATGAACTCGTTCAGCCTCTACCGGGAAAAACGGTCCTTCTGTCGGAGTTACATCATAATCTCCGCTGAAAAGAGCGACATTACGGAATGTACCGTCAGCTTTAGCCCAAAATTGAAGCGGTGTAGGATTTTCATAAGAAAGATCCATCAATTCAATACGGCAACCATCCGGTTGTTCGGTATAAACCGGAGATCCGGTTTCAACATCAATCAATGTCCCGTCGATACCCGCATCCGGAGCATCATAATTGTCAAGTTGAAAACAAGATGTCATCAACAAAGGGAATATGGCAAATATCAAATTAATCTTTTTCATGTATTTACAGTTTTATTTTTAAGGACTGTCTGAAAATTTCCAGACAGTCTTGTCTTATTTCTATTATTTGCTTATCTATTGACGATTAATAGCCGGGGTTCTGTTCTATGCCCGGATTCAGTTTTATCTGATCGTCATTGATACGGATATAATACAAATAGGGTTTAAAATCATGAGCATTACCGACCTCGACTTTTTTGAATATCCAAGTCTTCTTATTAGCGACCCAATACGGATAAAGACCCTTCATCTTCTTATTGTTCATAACCTTATCGGACTGACGCCACCGTTTGAGATCCCAAAACCGATGATTCTCATACATCAGCTCAACTTGACGTTCATTACGCACTACATCTACTGTCAGAGACGGAGCATCTTCTACACCTGCGCGGTCACGTACGTCATTTAAATAAGTCAACCCATTAGCTACATAGTCCGATACACCCATCGTTGCCAACTCTGCAGCAGCTTCGGCATAATTCAACTCAACTTCAGCATACCTGAACTCGAACCAATCCTGCTCACCACTCGTATGTTTAGGATCTTGCGTAGCATTTCCTTCGTATAAGAATTTTTTAATATACAAACCAGTAATCGTCGATTCAGCATTACCACCCACACCTTGTGCCCCGATTACATATATCGAAGTATCTTTCTGCGTTTCCGGATCTATATAACTAATCTGATCGGTAAAAGCACCTCCCTCTTTCAAGATCGTTACATTCTGACCGTTCATTTCTGCAATACCTCTTTTTACATCGATTATACCGCTTACATCTCCTTTCGCATTCGTCCATTCAGCACCAGGAATCAAAACAGTAGCATATAATCTCGAATCTCGTCCGTCGAAAAGATCTGTACGATCTTTCAACTCAAGAATATTTCCATCATCTCCGACAATCCAACCTGAAGAATTGGTTTCAAATTCTCCCGACGTACCATCTGCCATAGGAAAAGCCTCTATCAAATCCAATGTCGGAGACAAGCGAGAACCATAACCTTCCGGATAACGGTATCCCCAAGGTTGATTCCATAAATCCCAGTTATGAGCTTTATCGGGATACTCATATTTCTTTACAAAAATCACTTCAGGACAATCTCCCTTGATCCAGAACATTTCCTGATAGTTTTTTGCCTTGTCTGCATTTCCACGATATAGAGAATATCCTCCCTCACGAACTACATCTACCGCCTTGATTACTTCTTTATAGTATTTTTCAGCTTTCGAAGGATCATCGAACCCTACCAATCCGTTCTTATCATACGAACCGTACTTTGCAATAGAAGCTGCATAAAGCATGGCACGGCTTTTCAAAGCTGCTGCAGCATATCGATTGATTCTGTATTTTTCCCGAGACGAACGAGTCGATGGAAGCATAGCAATTGCATTATCCAAATCTTTCAATATAAATTCATACGTCGCCTCTTCCGTACTCCGGTTTACCAACAAAGCCGAAGGATTGGATTCGTCATATTCTTGAGGAACTTCTATGATAGGAACACCTCCGTAACGTTTCGCCATACCGAAATAGTACCACGCACGTATTGCGTATGCTTCACCCAATAACTCTTCTTGTTTTTCCGGAGCAAAAAGTGTAGATTCTTTTAATTCTTGAATCAATTGATTTACATTACGCACATTGTCGTATGTCCACCATTGATTCCACGCATTATTTTCCGTCGCTGGTCCAAATATTTCATGGGGAAACTCGCAATGAATAGCTTCATCACAACTCAGAGCTGGAACAAAACAACCTCCGACCCAATTATTAAATCCGGATTCACTTCCGTAATTGAAATCTTCTATCGGAAGCCGGTTGTATAAAGTAGCCATATAAGCCTCTATTCCGGCCTCACTACCGAAGATATCGTTTTCTGTAATTTTATTGATGGGCGCCAAATCGAGAAAATCGCTACAAGAAATCGTACCGAAAGTAAGCGTCATGGCCAATGCCCCGTATATAATTTTTTTCATCATATCAGCCTTTAGAATGTTACGTTTACACCAAAATTAAAGTTTCTCATAATCGGATACCGGGCAAGAGAACCTCCGGGATTTTCAGGATCGGTATAATTCAGATCTTTAGAACAGATCGTGAATAAGTTAAACCCGTTTGCATATATACGAAGGTTACTGATTCCGATTTTATTCGTCCATTGTTTCGGCAATGTGTAACCCAACTCAAGATTTTTGAGTCGTAAGTAGCTACAATTATTATAGAAATATGTAGATTCCTGTCCGTAGTTTTGAGGATCTTGTAAACGAGTCGACGGATAACGTCCGGCCACCCATGTTCCTTCACTATCGAACGGTGCGGGATTACCTTCTGCATCGACTTTATGCCAACGATCCATGAAAATATCCCATGATCCGCCAAATTGCAATGGACGGTCAGTCAAGTTAGCATTAAACATAGCCGCACCTTGGAATGTCACATTCAAATCAATACCTTTCCACTGTCCGCCAAGAGTAAGACCGTAGTTCATCACCGGAGTATTTCCCCTAAGAAGAGGTTGTTTATCCCATTCATCGATAATACCGTCTTCATTATAATCGACATACATCAAGTCTCCGGGAAGGTAAGAATACTGCGTATAAAGACCGTCTAAAACCGGATTCCTGTAAATTTCATCCATACTGGAGAATTGTCCGCGAACATCATATACCCATTTGATATTGCTGTTTCGATTATTCTGATTATTGCGCCAATTATCATAAGAGTTTCCGGACGGAGTGCTTTCGATATATTTATTACGAGCTAAAGTATAGGTAAAGTTTCCTGAGATATGATAAGTAAAATCAGCAACTTTTCCTTCATGTCCCAACACTAATTCAAAACCCGATTGCATATCTGAGTTGATATTCTCTTTTGCAAATGTAGCTCCGAAAGTTCCCGGAACAGAAACGATACGATTTGCCAACAATCCGTCACGATCACGGCGGAACAAGTCGAATTCAACAGAAAGAGCACCTCTCCATAACGACATATCGAAACCGATATTTTTTGTCGTAGATGTGTACCATGTAGCATCATAGTTCGGTATCTGAGGCATCCCGACACCCGGAATAAGACCTTGATCACCCAATACGTATTTATCACCACCCGGATAGTCGAACGCCATCATCCACAAGTAAGCATCAGTGTTGTCATCCCCCATCTTACCGATAGAACCACGAATTTTCAAATTATCGATAAAGTCTACATTATCTTTAATAAACGATTCTTCAGAAAGACGCCAACCGACAGAAAGAGATGGGAAGAATCCCCATTTCTTATTTCTGAATTTTGAAGATCCGTCTAAACGGAAACTTGCTTGAACCAGATATTTCGATAAAAAGTCATAATCCACACGTCCGACAAGCCCCATATTGGAGTTACGGTCAGCAGAACCGTTTACACTGCGAGCATCATCTACCAATCCTGCGTAAATCTGATCGACGGCATCCATCAACGTATTACGGCTACCGCTCAATTCGGAAGTTTCCCATTTACGGGTTTCGAACAATAATAAAGCTTTCAAATTATGTTTATTTTTGATCGAAGTTTCATAGTTCAAAGACAACTGTGTTGTCGGAGTTGCCGTGTTACTGCGCCATTCCGTCACACTTGCCAAAGAAGATGTCGTTACTACATCATAAGATTTCGCGTCGGCATTGTATTTATAAGTTTTATATTGCTTCTTGAGCATTTTATCTGTATGATATTTAGGGTCATAAGCAATAAGTGCTTTTGCCGACAAACCTTTCACCCAAGGTATATCCCAACGTAATGAAGCGGTTGCCTGAACTTGCAAGTTTTTGGTCCGACGATATCCACCATATTCCTGCGAACTTTTTATCAAAGCATTTTTTTCATCATTATATTGATACCCTAAATAATCGGGGTTACCATTAGCATAAACTTCATAAATAGGCACCTGTGCCGAAACAGCATCGAAAATTTCACTAGGATAATAAGCTGGAGCATCCTTATCGTCATAATATCCTCCTATCTGGAATTCGGCAGTCAACTGGTCTGTTATTTTTGCCGTAATGTTCGATCTCAAATTATAACGTTCATAATTCAATGAATTCGCTTTCCACAATCCCTCCTCCGAGTAATAACCGATACTGTTGAAATATTGTACACGGTCGTTTCCTCCTGAAATATTCATATTTATCTGCCACTGCGGCACTGTGGGACGGACGACCTGATCGAACCAGTTGATATTGGCATAAGGTGAGCCCGAAGTTACCAAACTCGGGTCATAAGTCGGAACAGTCTCTCCACGATTGGCCATCGCTTCATTATAAAGTTCCATATAGCCGTAAGCATCTACGGATTTCGGGAATTTGGTAATATTCTGTATACCGTATGAAGCGTTCAATGTGATTTCCGGTTTACCTTTTGTTCCACGACGGGTAGTAACTAACACGACTCCATTCGCAGCTCGCACACCGTAAACGGCAGCCGAAGCATCTTTCAATACAGACACCGACTCGATTTCATTCGGATCGAGACGATCGAAGTCATCACGAGGAATACCATCAATAATAACTAAAGGCGATCCTAATCCACGAATATTAAAACTGTTATCATAACTACCCGGTTCGCTGGAATTTTGCTTGATATTCAAACCCGGTACTTTTCCCTGTAAGGCATTTGTCAAGTTTGCAGTAGTAACAGCTTTAATTTCATCCCGGTTAATAGATGCTACAGAACCGGTAATCTCTTGTTTCTTTTGAGTTCCATAACCTACGACAACGACTTCGTCCAGAAGCTTAGTATCCTCTTTCAGAACCACGATCAGGTTATTTTTCCCTTTCACCGGAATTTCCTTTTTCTCAAATCCGACAAAGGAAAAAACCAAAATAGCCTTATCTTTATCTGCTTTTAAAGAAAAATGTCCATCGACATCTGTTGCCGTTCCGACTTTAGAACCTTTTACAATTACACTCACACCGATGAGCGGTTCACCCGCAGCATCTTTCACTACACCGTTTATGTCGGACACTTGCGCCATCAAAGAGAGCGGTAGCCCTGCCAAAAACAGTAAAATCATCACTTTTAGATGTTTCATTGTATTTCAGATTTAGTATATAATAATTCTTGTTTTTTAACTCCAAAAGATTTTTCAGGGGCATTGCCCATCGTCAATTCCAAAACTCCTCCTTGCATAATATCTTCATGTGAAATCCAAGCTTTTTCATAAGGTTTTCCGTTCAGTTTGGCCGACTGTATGTACTTATTTTCCGGAATATTATTCAATGCAACAATTTTAAAACTCTTTCCTTCCGGCAAAGAAATCTCAGCCTTGTCAAACAACGGCGAACCCAAAATATAGTCACCGCCTGCAGGCACAACCGGATAGAAACCTAATGCAGAAAAAATGTACCAAGAAGACATCTGCCCGCAATCTTCATTCCCTTGCAATCCGTCTGGTTGGTCGCTATACATATTTTTAAGGATATAGCGCACTTTCTCTGCAGTCTTCCACTGTTGTCCTGCCAACGTATACAAATATGTAATGTGATGTCCCGGTTCATTTCCATGAGCATACTGCCCGATAAGTCCAGAGATATCTCCCGAAGCCTTTTCACCCATGGATTCGTTCAAAACAAAAAGAGAGTCCAGCTTTTGTACGAACGCCTCTTCGCCACCCATTAATTTAATCAACCCTTCGACATCGTGAGGGACAAGCCATGCATATTGCCAGGCATTCCCTTCACAATAGTCGTCAGCCCGATGTTCCGAGCGAAAAGGATTAAAACCTTCCCGCCAGCTTCCGTCAGCATTTTTACCCCGGAAAAATCGAACTGAAGGGTCCCAATAATGGCGGTAATATCCCGCCCTTTCCATAAACAACCTATAATCATCTTCTTTACCTAATTTCTTCGCAACTTGTGCCACCGACCAGTCTGCCAATGCATACTCCAAACCTTTAGCAACACTCTCTCCTTCTTTATCTGCCGGTATATATTCATTTTCACGTACAAAATTCAGACCTTTATAATCACTTAGCATTGACTGCTTCATGGCATTATAAGCCTGCTCATAGTTAAATGTATTATACCCCTTTAAAATAGCATCTGCAATTACCGGAACGGACTGTATGCCGATCATTTCATAAGTATCCGATCCATATAAATGCCATACAGGCAAACATCCTTTCTGATCGAAAATAGCCAGCATGGATTTCACGAAATCCGAAACCCGTTCAGGTTGCAGTATCGTATATAACGGGTGTGCAGCTCGATAGGTATCCCACAATGAGAATACCGTATAATTTTTAAAAGGTGCATTGGAATATACTTGGCGATCGGCCCCCCTGTAATCGTTATTTACATCATTAAAAAGTACCGGTTGCAGAAACGCATGATACATACCCGTATAAAAAATACGTTTCGCTACCGTATCATTTGTTTCTACGACGACTTTTGACAACTCCTTTTCCCACGAATCAGTCGTTTGTGCGACAACTTGTTCAAAATTCCACTCCGGGATTTCCGAAACTATATTTTGTGCCGCATTCTCAATGCTGACCGGAGAAATACCTACTTTAACCTGAACATCTTTTACATCATCCGCAAAACGGACATTTGCCTTTACACCCTGAGCTTTCAGAGATTTTCCGGAAACCTCAGTTGTGTCATTTAATAATATAACGGAAATAGGCAAAGAAAATTTTGCTGTGAAGTAAATTTGTTGTACACCTTTAGACCAACCCGTTGAAAAACGGTAACCGCTTACTGTGTATTCATCGGTCTGTTCGATAAAACTTTCCAATGTTCTATCATCTCCATACCCGTTCTTCAGGTCAATCATCAACTGTTTTCCTCCCGGTTCTTTCGGGAAAGTATAGCGATGATAACCGACACGTTCGGTTGCCGTCAATTCAACCAAAATATCATAATCATCGAGCACAACCGAATAATATCCCACCTGTGCTTTTTCCCGATCGTGAGAATAATGCGAACCGTAACCCGAAGTTGGATTTTCCTGTGTTCCGGCTATTTTCCTCATCTCACCGATATAAGGCATAAACAACAAATCTCCAGAATCGCAACATCCCGTCCCATTTAAATGCAGATGTGAGAAACCGATCAACACAGAGTCGGAATAGTGATATCCTGAACACCAATCCCAACCTTTATTTATATTCGTAGGTCCTAACTGCAAAGCCCCGAAAGGTGCAGCTACCCCCAAAAAGGTGTGCCCATGTCCTCCCGTGCCGATATAAGGATCAACCCAGCGGGTAAGGCTCGTCGCATTTTTGTCACTACAACCGGACAATGCCAGAAATGCGACTGCCAAACATATACTCAAGAAACTTTTCATCATTAAATTATTTTTCATTGCTCAACGAATAGGGAAAATCTTTTTTATCTATACCCCGTTTTTTATTGGGGACATTACTCATTTCATAATCAATTACAGCTCCTTGTTTTAATCGGGAATATGAAAACCATGTAGGAGTGTATTCTTTTCCGTTTACTTTAATCCGTTTTATATAGCGATTCTCCTTAGTTACGTTAGGAGCATTCAGAACTATTTTTTTACCATTTTCAAGAGTAACGGTCATCTTCTTAAAAAGCGGTGTCCCGATTACATATTGATCTGTTCCCGGACAAACCGGATAAAATCCCATAGCAGAAAACACATACCAAGCCGAAGTTTGTCCGTTATCTTCATCGCCACAATAACCATCCGGAGCTGCCGTGTACATCCGATCCATTACTTCTCTTATCCAGTATTGCGCTTTCCATGGCTCTCCCGCATAATTATATAAATAAAGCATGTGCTGTATGGGCTGGTTTCCATGTGCATAATTGCCCATATTCATAATCTGCATTTCTTTGATTTCATGGATACAGAATCCATAGTAACTGTCATCATATATAGGCGGAACGACAAATACGGAATCCAACATTTGAACAAAAGTCTTTTTACCGCCCATCAAATCGATAAGTCCCTGTACATCATGAAAGACACTCCATGTATAATGCCAGCTATTTCCTTCTGTAAAAGCATCGCCCCATTTATAAGGATTGAATGGCGTTTGGAAAGAACCGTCTTGATTTTTCCCACGCATCAAGTTATGACTCTTATCGAATACGTTTTTATAATTAAGGCTACGGTTATGGAAAAGTTCGATCTCTTTTTCAGGACGTCCTAACTTTTTAGCCATCTGCATGATACACCAATCATCATAAGCATATTCAAGTGTACGGGCGACATTTTCCGGAATCTTTACATCATAAGGGACATAACCGAGTTTATTATAATAATCAGCTCCCCATCTTCCGGTCGACGGAACATCCGGGTGTACTTTATCTGTAGCCGCTAATAATGCATCATAAAGCGTTTCACTATATTTCACTCCTATTCCTTTTAAAAACGCGTCGGCAACCACCGATGCAGAATTATTACCGACCATACAAAAACGATGTCCGGGACTTGCCCATTCGGGAAGAAATCCGCTTTCTTTATAAGCATTCGCCAATCCTGCCTGTATCTCCTCATTAACAGAAGGATACATCAAATTCAGGAATGGAAACAAGGCTCTGAAAGTATCCCAAAAACCGGTATCCGTATAAAGAAAACCCTTTTTCACACCCCCTTCGTACGGACTGTAATGAACGGGATCTCCTTGCGCATTTATTTCATAAAACTTACGAGGGAACAGAACCGAACGATAGAAACAAGAGTAAAATGTACGGTATTGGTCTATCGAACCGCCTTCTACCTGTATTCTACCCAATATATCATTCCAGCGATCACGACCGTCCTTTTTAATTCGTTCGAAATTCCCATCTCCCAGTTCTTTTAAGTTTAGCCATGCCTGATCAAAAGAGATAAAAGAAGAGCTTACTTTGGCCTGAACAATTTGTCCTCGACGAGTTTTAAATCCGATCATAGCACCTACATGATTGGCATCCAATTCTTTCTTTCCGGGAACGACCTTACCGTCACTCCAGATATCGGATGAAGTAAAAGGGGTGTCGAATTCGATCACAAAATAATTTTTGAAGTCCGGAGTAACACCACCCGAATTTTTCGTAGTATATCCTATTACGGCCTTCTTTTCGGGAATCACCTGTATATAAGAACCGTTATCAAAAGCATCAATTACGATATAAGAACTATCGCTTTCAGGAAATGTGAAACGAAATGCTGCCGAACGTTCGGTGGGAGTCAATTCTGCAGTAATATCGTGGTCGGCAAGATATACACTATAATAATAAGGTGTAGCAATCTCCGCTTTATGGGAAAACCAACTGGCTCTTTCTTCCTGTCCTATCTTATAACCGGTAACAGGCATTAAAGAAAACTGCCCGTAATCATTTATCCACGGACTCGGTTGGTGAGTTTGCTTAAAACCTCGAATCTTATCAGCTGTATAAACATACGTCCAGCCATCGCCCATTTCTCCGGTCTGAGGAGTCCAAAAATTCATTCCCCAAGGCAAAGCAACAGCAGGATAGGTATTTCCCGTAGAAAGCAGTTTTTTCGACATACTCCCGACGAGAGGATTGACATAATCGACCACTTCTGTTGCAAACAAAGATGTTGTAAAAAGCGAAACTAAAACTGTCGTTAAAAAATTCTTCATGGCTCAATATTTTCTTAAGCATAAATGTGTTACGAATATATTATTACAGTATAGAAAAGATCATTAATTTATCATTAACAGAAATGACTCAATCTCGATTTAACAATAGACAAAGCCGAAATTTCTTTCTTTCACCATTAATAATTCATTAATTTTTCAGTTCCATACAATCTTTTTATTCAAAGAAATATATCTTATAACTAAATCATTTATAATACATTAAACAAATATGATTATCTTTTTTTCTTATCAAAATAGCGAGCGGCAGATGCAGCAAGATCTTTCGGCAACAAATACTCATAAACACCCGGACGCTCTTTTTCTAAACGGTCTATCTCCCGCTTCAATTTTGCAATTCCTCCACCTCGCCCATAATCGGCAGCAATCGGATATACATTTACAAAAACAGGTTCATCTTTTTTTGCATCGACTTTTATCAAGGCATTATACAGTTCGCCTTCTTTACAAATATGCTCTCCCTGATTCATGATTATCACCCCATTCTTATATGCGATGCCGGTTTTATCGTCACCATCAAATATCCCCTGCAATCCGGCTGTTTCTATAAAACGGTCGAAACAATGACTTCCGAATGTAGCATGCCAGAAACAAGCTGTATGAAAACCTGCCGATGCAAGCCAACGGCGATTTTTTTCCAACCACGATTCATAACCCTCTTTCTGGTAATCCCGTCCGTAAATGAACTGATACCCCGATGGCCCGGCAACCAACTCGTCATTCTCGCTTTTATGCTTATAATACCACTCAAGTAAAAAAGGATTGATTTCTTGCAAACCTGCCGCCATAGTAGTGCCGACCGGAACAGTTCCCCGCAACGAATCATTTTCCCACATCAAATACAGGGCGTTTTGATCGAACTGGAGATTGTCTCCGTCACTAAATATGATACTGACATATATTTTACCGGGTTCTACCTTTCGGGCTTTTCCTTTAGGTTGATAAAAAGATTTGTTAGGATAAGCACTCCAGAAACTTCCGTTGGCATAATAATCACTAACAACATAACCTATTCCATAATTATTGACTGTAGCCAATAAGTCATCTCCGCTTTTGGCATACCCCATAACAATCGATCCGGGGTTGTACTTACCCGCAATACAAATATTCCGAATTATTTGCTGCTCATCTTTTTGCGCATCATCCAACCAGAAAGTAAATCCTCCGGATGCAGTAGCATAATCATACAAAGTCCAAGGAGCTCCGCGCCAATCATCTCTCAAACCTACCGAGAAAAGAATATTTTTATGACATAACGGCATCAATTCGGCAATAGCCCAATTATAAGCAGCCTCCTTATTCATCCATTTTTCTGACAAATCGATTATTTCACCTTTCCAATCATACTGCTTTAACACCCAATCGGCATATTCCCGTGTTAACGGAATACCTTTGTTTCGGGAAGAAAGCATCAAAGCCATATTCCACGTCCAATCTTTTTTTGTATCCCATATATATATATGAGAAAATCTATGTAAATATTTATCCAACAATGATTGTAATCCGGCATTTCCGGTTTTCGGATCTTTATTCAGAACCGTATATTTTCGCTCCGTATCATTCAACTGACGAATGTGATGATCACCAAGAAACAGATATACCTCTGCCGAATCTTGATTAATAACCCCTTGAACCGCCGTAGCCACCATCTTCGACAATGCCGAATCCTTACGGCAATCGGCAACCCAAATTTCAGAAGACATTTTACATTTAAAAAATTGTCCTGATTCAGGAGCTAAACTGCTCTCATATTTCGGTTTCGAGACACGGAGAGAACAACCGGTCAGAATAACAAATAATAAAAATAAAGGAATTTTGCTCGTGCCTTTCATCTCAACTAATTTAAAAAAACAACAAATAAATATCGTATGACAAATATATTTCCAACCTGCATCCACCTTCATTAATTATTCATTAATAAGAGAATGAATAAAAAATAACCGAGTCCTACTCTGAAATTTACAGAAACAGAAACGGAAATTATTCATTAATTTTCCCAAAAAGCAAAAAGCGGTATTCCTTTTTATTTTTTTTGTTTTAGTCTTTTAAATATATTCATTATCTTTGTTGGAACACATTATACATCAACAAAAGCCATGAAGAAAATTTTCATATTTTCTATTTTGTCATTCTTCTTCCTTTTACATATTTCAGCAACGGATATCTCTTCCGGTTTAAATTTTGCATCCCATGAAGTAATTAAAGAAAAAAGGACTTCTTTATTGTTGAATAATGGTAAAGAGTTTCGCTTACCTGAAGGATTTTCTTTGAATTTCGGATTGCGATTCAGAACTGAATTGCATAATTACGGATATATTTTTAGAATCATAGCCAATGATACAGTATGCTTTGATTTAGTATCCAACTATTCTGACGGACGGAAATCTTTAAGCTTTATCGAAGGAAACAGAATATTCGCTCCTTTTAGCAGCCGGATATTGGAACAATACGAAAAAAACAGCTGGGTTACGGTTCATTTCGGTATAGACCCCAAAACAGAAAAAATAACTATATCGTTTAATGGAGAGGAAATCGAGATTCCATATCATTACAAAAAATTGTCCCGATACCGTTTTCAATTCGGATATTGCAGTCATCCGGACTTTATCTCTTATGACGTTCCTCCAATGGCAATCCGAAATATCCGTATCGAGAACCCAGAAGGAGAAACCGAAGCATACTGGCCTTTAAGGGAGCATCAAATTGCAGAAGTATATGATTCGGTTTCTTACAGAACAGCAGAAGTATATAATCCTATTTGGGAAATAGATAAACATACACAATGGAAAAAAGAACGATCTTTCGTTTCGGGACATTACACTCAAATTGCCTTCAACGAAAAAGATAATATACTTTATTTTGCAGATCAAAAACAAATTCTCGTTTACCATTTGACCGATAACCGCATAGATACAATCCTCGTACAATCGGGAAACCCGTACTATGTGAGCTCGAACCAGTTAATTTATCAACCCTCGACAAACGAACTATGGTCTTATGATTTTGACGGTCCCATCATCTCCCGATTCGACTTTAAAACCCATAAGTGGAGTCAGGCTAATAAAGACACAAAGAACCCTATCCATACTCACCATAACTCTTTTATTTCTCCCAAAGATTCCAATTTATACATATTCGGAGGATATGGTGAATATCATTATAAAAATGATTTTCTCAAACTATATTCCGATGAATCGAAATGGGAAAAAATCGATATGAAAGATTCGATTCCTCCTCGTTATCTGAGCGCATTAGGCATAAAATCGGAAAACTCTATACTGATATTCGGAGGATACGGTCACGTCAGCGGATTACAAGAATTAGGACCTTATAATTATTATGATTTATACGAAGCAGATCCCTACACGGGAAAAATAAAGAAGTTATGGTCATTGGATAAACAGGAAGAACCTTTTGTCGTATCGAATGCCATGGTGGTAGATACAACCGAAAATTTATTTTATACGCTTTGCTTCCCTAACAACCGAAGCAATAGTCATATCGTTCTGAAATCATTCGATATAGGCAATGGATACTCCCAGACATTAGCAGATACGATTCCCTATCCATTCGAAGATATAAATGCATACTGCTCTCTATTTTACAGCAAGAAAGACAATAAATTATATGCCGTAACCATTTTTCACGAAAAAGACAAATCTCAAATATCCGTATATTCATTGCTATATCCACCATTATCTGCAGCGAGCATTATTCAACCAGCCCGGGAAAAGGCCGACTTTATGTGGTTATATATCGCAACGGCAATTATTTTGATTATAGGAACGGCACTATTCATAATATATAAAAGAAAGAAAAAATCCACAGTTCAAGATTCGGTAATTTTAAACATGGAAGAATATGTTCCCGAAGCAATTCCAAATCGATCGGCAATATTATTTCTTGGAGGATTTCAAGTGTGGGATAAAAACGGAAACGATATAACCAAATCATTTACTCCGACATTAAGATATTTACTTATATTGATCATTCTCTACACACAGAAAAACGGAAAAGGAATTTCCAATTCTACCATGTGTGAAATTTTGTGGGCAGACAAAAGCGATGAAAGCGCACAGAACAACCGCCGGGTTACCATTCGGAAATTAAAAGTTTTGCTCGAAGAAATAGGGGGAATCGAATTAGTAAATACAAATACTTATTGGGCGACAAAATGCAGCGAACCGTTCTTTTGCGACTATTATACGGTTTTCGAGAGTCTGAAAAAATTACAAAAACAATCAAAGGTTCAAGTAAATAAATTATATGATGTACTGCATCTCATCGCTAACGGATTGCCATTGCCATATCTGAATCAAGACTGGGTCGATTCTTTCAAATCCGATTACGCCAATTATGTCCAAGATATGCTATGGAATATCGTGCAATCAGGAAATCTGACAGATTTCAGACTTCTTACTAAAATTGCGGATATTATTTTCTTATTCGACCCTACAGATGAAAATGCCATACACTTAAAATGTAATGTATTGGTAAAAAATGGTAAAGTAGGACTGGCGAAGAGCACTTATGATACATTCTGCTCAGAATATGAACAGTTGTTAGGGACTCCGTATAATAAATCTTTTAATGATATATGTCATTAAGTATATCTTACAGATTATTAATCGGTTTTATATATCCATTTATCAATAAAAGAAAATAGCGCAAAATGAATTTCGTGTCATAAGGCAAACCTAAAACACATAATGAGGAAATATATGCTATTAAAGAATTCCCAACTGCAATTAGGAATATTAGCAAGAGCCTGTTTAAATTTCACTCAAGTAAAATTTAAACAGGCTCTTAGACGATAGTGAATAAACATAGATTTGAATAAAAAGGGATATTCAGAAAAACTCATTAGTGTAGCATTATTTTATGACATTTGCCAATAATGCTAATGGGGCATATGATTAAAAATTGGAAAAAAGTCAAAGTTGTAAAATCTCTATGTGATATTCCTATCAAATATCACATGACATAAACTTTTTTCTAAAATTTATCTATAGTTTCCATATTAAAGATACTGCTATTTGGAGCAAAATAAATTTGATCTCACATAATTTTTCCATTGTTAGTAGTCCAACCACCAATAGATAGTGTTTGATGATTTTCATTTATAAAGGCCATTCGATAAATATAAAAAAGATCAAGTGGATATGGCTTTGCACTTCCTGAAAATAGTTTTATTAGTAATAATATTGTTAGTAATAACAATATTACCTATCTTTGCACCAAAGTAATATTTGAAAATTATGGAGAATAAGCCTTTTATATTCGGAGTCGCAACATCAGGCGATAACTTTACCGATCGAGAGAAAGAAACTGAGCGTTTGTTGCTAAATTTTCGGCATGGTGTAAATACAGTACTGATTTCGCCTCGTCGTTGGGGCAAGACTTCACTGGTGCAGAAAGTGTGTCGCTTGGCGCAATCAGATAAATTGAAAGTTGTGTATCTTGATATTTTTTCGTGTCGTAGCGATCGAGATTTTTATGATGCATTTGCAGCTGCTGTTCTCAAACAAACATCTTCAAAGTTAGATGAGTGGTTGGAAAATACCAAGCTGTTTCTTTCACGAATCAGTCCTAAAATATCAATGGGTACAGATCCAATGACGGATTTCTCCATATCGCTTGAAATGAATCCCAAGAGCAACGATATTGACGAAATTCTACAACTCCCCGAAAAAATAGCACAGAAAAAAGGCTATAATATTGTGATATGTATCGATGAATTTCAACAGATAGCCGAGTTCAAAGATTCCAAGACATTTCAGAAACGGTTGCGTACCGTATGGCAACTACAAAAATCAGTATCTTATTGCCTTTTCGGCAGTAAAAAGCATTTAATGAATGAGCTTTTTGAGAAAAAGAGCCTTCCATTCTATAAATTCGGTGATGCCATATATTTGTCGAAAATCGGGACATCGGATTGGGTCGATTATATATGCGGTCGTTTTGAAGCAACAGGCAAGCAGATTTCAAAAAAATTGGCCGAAAGAATATGCCAAATAGTGGATAACCACTCGTCTTATGTACAGCAGTTGGCATGGTTGGTATGGATACACACGGATAGAATTGCTACCGAGCAGGATTTTGAAGCGGCATATCAAGATATTATCGACCAGAATACTCCATTGTTTGAAAAACAGACCGAAAGCCTTACTACTTATCAGATGAATTTTTTGCGAGCGATTATTAATGGTGTTCATAGTGAATTCACAACACAAGAAATTATACATAAATATCAGCTTAGTTCATCGGCTAATGTTAGTATAGTAAAACGAGCTTTGGTCAAAAAAGAGCTTATAGAAATCGAAAAACGCCGAGTTTTCATTCCTGATCCAGTAATGAAAGTGTGGCTAAAAAAGGAATTGGGAATATAATGTCGCATATTGTCGGATTTTAGCAAAAATTCAATAATGGAATAACAAATCAGAATATGACAAAAAGAACTGAATATATAATTGATGAGATACTATATTAATATATGTATGCATATCTTACATTTCGTCCTTGGATTATCAGATTCAGGAAAAGATTCGATGATATATAATACATCACATTTATCAAATTCTTAATTTAATTTTCAATAATAAAAAAGCACGGAAACAATCATTTTACTATATTTGCACCGTTCTAAAAATAAACAAAATGGACGATTATCATTCGGAATATTAACGTAAGGGTAGGATTTTATACAAATTCTACCTGTAAAAGTATAGGAGATTTGTATATGAAGACTTATCTGAACGGCATAAAACTTATGCCCGAAAAAATCTGGATGCCTAATTATTGGATCAATATCGAACAACCCGACAAGATCGATATCGATTATCTACTTAACGAGCTTAATGTTCCCGAGTCTTTTCTGAAAGACATAGAAGATCCTGAAGAAAGGCCACGTATCGAATACGAGGACGAATGGCAAATGATTATCCTTCGTATCCCGACGAAAGGTCATGATACCGGATATGCTTACGCAACAGTTCCTTTAGGCATTTTCTTAAAAAACGATCTTATCATTTCTGTATGTTTTTACGAAAATGAAATGATAGGGGATTTTATTCGATATAATCAACGTAAAGAAATAGGATTCAACAATCCTTATGATCTGGTGCTTCAACTCATATTTTCTGCGGCAGTATGGTATATGAAGTATCTCAAACAACTGAATATCATCATAAAGGAGAGCGAAAAAGAATTAGAAAAATCTATTAAAAACCGGGAGCTTCAGGCTCTGTTGCAGATAGAAAAATGTTTTGTCTTTTTTATAACCAGCTTAAAAGGGAATACCATTCTGTTACACAGGATCAAACACGATAAAAGAAGCAGTAAATACATCGATCCCGATCAGGTCGAAGATGTGGAAATAGAAATGAGACAAGCTCTTGAGACGTCAAACATATATAGCGACATACTTGCCGGTATGATGGATGCATACGCTTCTGTGATCGGAAACAATATGGGAGATATCATGAAACAACTGACTTCAATTTCTCTTATTCTCATGATTCCGACCTTAATTGCAAGCCTATACGGAATGAACGTACCCAATTCATTACAAGATAGTCCGTATGGCTTTCCCATCATTTTAATAGCATCAATCACTTTATCTACTTTCGGTGTATGGCTATTCCGTAAACGTCGTTGGTTCTAATTATTATGTTGGAATTTTTCTTAAATTAAGAAAGACTCCAACATATTTATTGCCCCTAAAAGGTTCTATATTAAACACTTTTCAAAACATCTGTATAAAATTCAAACAGACTTTCTATTATAAAAGAATCAAGAGATTATCTAAGTTCTAAAAGCCTGTCTAAATTTTCCGACAAAAAATATTATCAGGTTACTACTATATTACAAAAAATAAAAAACTCAAATCCTTTGCACTTTCTATGTAAATATCTTTCCTTTCTTATTTATATATATTAATTTTGATACCCTTTTTCTTTCAGAAAGATAAACGATACCTAACAAATATAAATATGAAAAAATTTTTACTTTATTCCTTTTCGTGGCTATTGTTTGCAGGCATGTTACCCTTGCGCGCCCAAGAAATTCCCACAGGCTATTATGACAAAGCTATAGGAAAAAGCGGAAAGGCTTTGCAAGAAGTATTATCTACGATACTAAATAACGGGGCTAAAGATGTCGGATATGACGGGCTATATTCCGTTTATCGAACTTCGGATAACCGGAACGGAAAGGTCTGGGACATGTACTCCGACATAACAAATTTTTCTTTTAGTAATACATGCGGGAACTATAAAAACGAAGGAGATTGCTATAATCGGGAACATTCAGTTCCCCAAAGCTGGTTTAATGAAGCTCGTCCTATGAAATCGGATGCATGGCTGGTATATCCGACAGATGGGAAAATAAACGGATACAGGTCAAACAATCCTTTCGGAGAGGTCGGCTCAAAATACAGCTCTTCGGCAAACGGTTTTTCTAAGTGGGGAACATCCGCTACTCCAGGGATAACCGGAACGGTATTCGAACCGAACGATATGTATAAAGGGGATTTTGCCCGTGCTTATTTTTATATTGCCACTCGATATGCCGATAAGTGCGGAAACTGGCAAAGTCAGGTATTCAGTTCTTCATTTCCTCACTTAGCCAAACCGACTTTGGATATGATGCTCCGCTGGCATCAAAAAGATGCTGTAAGTGAAAAAGAAATAGTCAGAAACGATGCCGTATATAACGAACAAAGGAACCGGAATCCGTTCATCGATTATCCCGAACTTGTCGATCTTATTTTCGGGAACAGGACCGACGAACCTTTTAATCCTGACGGAAGCGAACATCCTTACCTGACTTCTCCGTTAAGCGGATCGACAATAAACATTGGAACTACATTGTTTAATCACTCCGTCAGCAACAATATTCTCATACAAGGAAAAAATATCGAGAATGATCTGACTCTTACTCTTAGCGGAGCAGATGCAGCACTCTTTTCTCTATCGGAAACGATCGTTTCCGCATCGGATATCAACGACGGGAAACAAATAACTATAACTTATTCTCCTACAGAAGCCAGTCTGAATAACGCGACATTGACAATATCGGGAAAAGACCTGGCCTATTCTACACAAGTTACCCTAACCGGAAAAGCGATAGACGGATTTGCGGCATTAGACCCGATAAATATTACCAGTAATTCTTTTACAGCACAGTGGAGTGCGGCCAATGGTGCAACCGGATACTTGTTGGATGTCTATTATTTAGATAATACATCTTCAGGAGAGGAAGTCACAGTATTAAATACGAATTTTAAAGAACTGACCCAGATTCCTAAAGGCTGGGAAACTTCCGGATTTGCTGCGATAGAAGGCGATAACGGCATACGCCTGGCTTCGGGAAGTAGAGACGGATCTATCTCTACTCCGGCTCTCGACCTTTCGGGTAATGAGACTTCATTATATATAAAAGCCGCGCCATATAAAGGAGCTGCACCACTATATATTTATCTGGATGGTAAAAAGATAGATGAGCTGAATGTCAGCAGCCAAATAGAAAAAAAGATGCCGTTACCGGCCGGCACATCATCTTCGGTAATAAAATTAGAAGCCTCTTCGGACAAACGTATTTATGTTGAAGAAATCATCATCAGTAAAGGAGGCGGATACAAAGAAGTACGAGTAAACGGTTATCCCAAACAAGTAGGAAATACCCTTTCCGAAACAGTAACAGGGCTTACTCCTTCTACAGAATATTATTACACAGTTACTCCTATCGGAGGAAGCGCCTCGAAATCGAATGAAATCAAAGTAACGACTTCCGATGACCCTGCAGCTCTTCCCAACATAACAGATATTAGTTATTCTGTCATATATAGTAATGCAAACCGACTATATGTCTCTAATGCCCCGTCAAATACGAAAGTATATGTATTTACCATAGACGGACAATTGATTCTGGAACGCACTTTACATGATGAAAATCTTGAAGAATATACAATCGATACGGCAGGTGTTTATATTGTAAAAATAGTCTCACCGCAAGGAAGTAAAAGCAATAAAGTCATTATCGAAAATTAAATATTTCATTTTATGAAAATCAAATATTTTGTTTACCAAAGCATAATATCATTATTTCTTGCTCTTTCCACATATACTCTGTGGGCACAGATTCCTAATGGATATTATGATGCAATCGAAGGTAAAAAAGATAAAGATCTGAAGACTGCCTTATATCAAATTATCAGTAATAACGGATTCAAAGTTGTCGGATATAGTGGATTGTGGGATGCTTATAAAGACACGGATGCCCGTTCGGACGGAAAAGTTTGGGATATGTACTCAAATACTTCGAATTTCACATTTGTAACAGATCAGGATAAAGGTTCAGGAGGGACTATAGAAGGCGATAAATATAATCGGGAACACTCATTCCCGCAAAGTTGGTTTGAAAAAGCCTTTGGGGACATGAAATCCGATTTATTCAATGTTTACCCCACTGATAAACTTGTCAATAATAAACGAAGTAATTATCCGTATGGCGAAACAAATGGCGAGATTTATAAATCAGATAATAGTTTCAGCAAATTGGGGACATGCACCTTTCCCGGATATTCGGGGACTGTTTTCGAACCTAACGACCAATATAAAGGAGATTTTGCCCGTTCTTACTTTTACATTGCAACGTGTTATGAAGATGTATTTCCCCAGTTCGGAGGAGAAATGACTACCGGAAATTCATATCCCGGTTATAAAGACTGGGTAATCGATCTTTTGTTGAAATGGCACAGAAACGACCAAGTAGATTCAAAAGAGATCGACCGGAACGAAGCCGTTCAAAAGAAACAGCACAACCGCAACCCGTTTATCGATTATCCCGAACTCGTTGAATATATCTGGGGAAACAAAAAAGGGACAGCATTCAATCTGTCAGCATCGATAAACCAAGCAGATATGAACTCTATACATGTCTCGACAAGGGAGAGCTCAATAGTCGTCACGACTTCTGTTCCCGTACATGTTTTTCTATATAATACTTACGGGACTTTGATACAATTCCAAAACGGAGAAGGAGAAATATATATACCGACAAATCAATCAGGTATTTATATTCTGAAAATTCAAAACGACAAACACATCATTACACAAAAAATAAGACTTTAACTATGAACAGTATGTTCTCGAAAGTAAAAATTTCTTTTCTACTTTTTCTCGGAATATCTTTACAATTATGGGCACAGATTCCTGACGGATATTACGATAGTGCATTTGGGAAAAAGAAAGCCGAACTAAAAACGGCCTTACATAAAATTATAGGAAAAGCCGATGTCTTAGACTATGGCAGCGGAGCAGGTAAAACTTGGTCTGGTTTCGTTCAAACGGACGTCGATGATGAAGGTTATTATGTAGATATGTATTCGCCCAACCGAGTAAAAGCCAACGGAAATTCTGCCGGATCGGGAATGAATATAGAACATTCTTTCGCAAAGAGCTGGTGGGGAGGTACAAAGAATCAAGCATATAAAGATATACAGCAATTAAGACCGTCCAATTCAAAAGCCAATTCAAGTAAAGGTAGCTGGCCTATGGCGATAGTCGATGGAAAAACGACTTACGATAACGGAGTAATCAAAGTCGGGAAATCTTCAAGTCGTCCCGGCGGCGAAATAACGGCATGGGAACCGAGCGACCAATATAAAGGAGATTTTGCTCGCATTTATATGTACATGGTTACTTGTTATGAAGATTTCAGCGAAAAATGGACAGGAAACTCGGTAAACCAGCTCGATAATAACACCTATCCTGTTTTTGAGGATTGGACGATAAAAATGTTATTGGAGTGGTGCGAAAAAGATCCCGTCGATGACTGGGAAATAGCCCGGAATGACAAAGTCTATAAAATACAAGGAAACCGGAATCCGTTTGTCGATCATCCCGAACTTGCCGAATATATCTGGGGAAATAAAACAGAGACGGAATGGTATCCTGAGGATAATAATGAACCGACAATTATTTCTCCCAAAGATAAATCGGAAATCGACCTCGGCATGACCGCCATCAATTATCCTTTATCCCAGGAATTATTAATAAAGGTCCGCAATCCCGAAGGGAATATTTCCTTATCGGTAAGCGGCAGTGGATTTTCTGTCACTCCTGAAACGATCACGGCAGAAGAAGGAAAAACCGGGAAAAATGTTACCCTTACCTATACTACGGCAACAGAAGGACGGTCAGAAGGAAGTTTAACCGTTTCTTGCGGATCTTTGGTTTCTAATGTAAATCTAAAAGCCGAAGCCGTCGATGGCATTCCTGCTCTTCAAGCTACGGACATTACAAAAAATTCATTTACGGCAAATTGGATAAATCCGGCGCACATACAGGATATATCTCTTACGGTATATCAAAACTCATCGGGTTCTCTTCTTCCGGGATTCCCGAAAATAGTCGATGAAAATACGACAAAAATGGAAATATCCGGATTAACGCCCGACACAGAGTACTACTACAGTTTATCAGGAGGAGGTTTGACATCCAATACGATCACTGTTCAGACTCTGCCGTTAAATCCTCATATAGAATCCGATTTAGAAGACGGAGACCTGCTTTTCACTACAATAACAGGTTACGCATCGGACAGCAAACGCATACGAATATCCGGAACAGACACTTCGCTCCCTTTGCAAATAAATACTGAAAGTCCGTTCGAATTATCGGTAAATCAACAAGATTGGAATACTCAACTTGTCCTTCCTGCAGAAGGCGGATTAGTTTATGTCCGCCTATCGGCTTCAGAAGCACCGGGAAATTATTCTGCCGATTTAACGATATCCTCATCCGAAATAGAAGAAGAATCCGAACCTTTATCCGGAGTTATCGAAATAAAAAAAGCATTTTCCGAAACTTTTGAGAACGGAACAAAAGGAAGCTACAATAATGGGAATGTCGAATGTACAGCTACAGAATGGTATATGGAAAATTCCCTGATCGGGACTCAACCGGGAGATAAAAAGAACGGAAAACAATCGGCTCGTATAAAAGGGTCGATCGAAACGACTAAAGATAAACCGGGAGGTATCGGCATGATTTCTCTATACGGTGCAAATTTCAGTAGCGATAACGACGGTAGTTTCAGCTTGTTTTACTCAACCGATCAAGGGACGACTTGGAAAACCATTCAAAAGTCGGAAACATTGACAAATACATTGCAAAAATTTACATACATAGTTAACGAGCCGGGTAACATCCGAATCAAAATAGTGAAGGATAAAGGTAACCGCATCAATATAGACGATATAGAGATAAGCGATTACGATAATCCTGACGGAATTACACAAACCGAGTGCTCTTTCTTCAAAATATATAGCTTTCGGAATGAATTGGTTATCGAATCTCCTCAAGAAAATACTTTTGCAATATATGATATTACAGGTGTTTATATAAATCAATACGAAGTAAACGGTAATATTCGCATTCCCCTTTCTGCCGGAGTATATTTAATAAAAAACCTCTCTGACGGAAAAACTATAAAAATAAATATAAACCGATAAACACTGTTCTGCAAAACTAAAAAGAGGAAGCCGATTATTATTTGGCTTCCTCTTTTCTTTTTACAACATACACTCACATAATTACCTCTCATAATGGTAATCTCTCAATTGAGACTGCAATTGCTGACGCGTCATATAGATACGGCTTTTTATCGTTCCGATAGGCAGATGCATTTCATCGGCAATTTCCTGATATTTATAACCGGCAAGATAAAGTGAAAAAGGAATACGATATTCTTTTGAAAGATTATTGATCGCTTTATTTATTTCTTTGACATTATACAAAGATTCAGGAGTATCGTCCGAAGGATCATTTGCAACAGATTTCATTATTGTCTCGTCTTCATTATCATAAACCGTTCTGCGATTGACGTTACGGTGATAATCATTAATAAAAATATTACGCATGATCGTATACATCCATCCATTCAGATTTTCATAATGAACTAATTTTTCTACATTGCTAAGCACTTTAAGAGAAGTTGCTTGCAACAGGTCTTGAGCATCATCTCGATTCATGGTCAGGCTATAAGCAAAATTGAACAAGCTCTTTTGCATCCCGATTAACAGACCGGTCATTTTTTTTTCGTCCATATTATTATCTGTCTTTAAAAATTAAACATTTGTAATCCATTTCCCTTTTGGATGTTACAAATGTACAATTGAAGTTATAAGTATATTGTAAGTATTATAACGCAGGGTATAAAGATTTTATAAAGAAATCATCAATATAAATAAATATGCAATATTATACACTATTATGCACATAATAATGCAAAAACGATTATACATATAACAATAAAAAGACACCTCTTTTAATAACAGATTTACCACAAGAAAAAAGCGAAAAAAATGGAAATAAAGTTTTTAAAAGCTTGTCCAATAAATATTACGAAAATCCATGAAAATTGAGAACAAAGTGTAAATAGAAACTCAAAAAAAAGGTTGCCTGCAAACAGACAACCCTTTCATATTTTTACATATATAACCGATTATTTCAATTTTGCCAACGCTTCTTTTATACGCCGTAGAGCTTCAACCAAGTTTTCGTCAGAAGTCGCATACGAAAAACGCAAACACTCGGGAGTTCCGAATGCAGCACCACCGACTGTTGCGACATGACCTTCTTCTAACAAGAACATTGCCAGGTCCGCAGCATTTTCTATTCTACGGTCTCCGAAAGACTTTCCAAAATAGTAACTTACTTCAGGAAAAAGGTAAAAAGCACCCTGAGGAACGTTTACTTTAAATCCGGGAATCTGTTTTGCCAGATCGACAACCAAATTACGACGACGTTCAAATGCCTTGCGCATCTCTCTGACACACGATTGATCGCCCGCAAAAGCTGCGACAGAAGCCTTTTGAGCAATAGAACTCGGACCGGAAGTGTATTGACTCTGCAATTTATTACATGCTTTTGCCAACCAAAGAGGCGCAGCAATAAAACCGATACGCCACCCGGTCATTGCATAAGCTTTCGATACTCCGTTTATGATAGCTACACGATCACGGATATTTTCAAACTGAGCGATACTCTGATGCCCTCCTATATAATTAATGTGTTCATAAATTTCATCAGCCAATACAATCACTCGGGGATATTTAGCCAATACATCCGCTAAAGCTTTTAATTCTTCTTTCGAATAAACACTTCCTGTCGGGTTAGACGGCGAACATAAAATCAACGCTTTGGTTTTAGGCGTAATCGCAGCTTCGAGCTGAGCAGGCGTAATTTTGAAATCCTGATCGATACCTGCCGTAATAATCACGCTTTTACCTTCGGCAAGCTTCACCATTTCTACATAGCTCACCCAATATGGAGCAGGAATAATCACTTCGTCTTCCGGATCGATAAGACTCAATATCGCGTTACAAATAGATTGTTTTGCACCGTTCGATACAACAATCTGGTCGGGAGTGAACTCCAGCGCATTTTCATTTTTCAGTTTCGCACATATAGCTTTACGCAGATCCATATATCCGGGAACTGGAGAATAGAACGAAAAATTATCATCAATCGCTTTTTTCGCTGCGGCTTTAATGTGATCGGGGGTATTGAAATCAGGTTCTCCTACACTTAAATTGATGATGTCTATTCCTTGAGCTTTCAATTCATTACTTTTCTGCGACATGGCCAACGTCTCTGAAGGAGAGAGGCTTGCCAAACGTTCTGAAATCTGATTCATGGGTGATATTTGTTTAAATTATTACTTTCTGCATTTTAACTATTTTACGCTTGCAAATATAAGACAATCTTAAATGATAGCAAACAATATACCTAAATATTTCGATATACAATAACAAAAATATGGGAAATACACGCAATAACAGAACAATATGTCACAAAATTAAGGAAAGTAAAAACTTTTAAGATAATCCAGGATCTGCAAGAAATCCCCTTTTTTATTTTTAAGAATATTCTAAAGACAGTATAAATTCTCTGAAAATGCTTTTTCGGAAATTTCGAGAAATCAATACAAGCCGTAATTTATTTTCAACACACGAAATTCGGTGCGGCGGTTTATCTGATTGGCGATTTCCTGCTGATCTTCAGGTAATGCGAGAATATATTCTTCGGTAAGCACATCTCCTTCTTTAAACATCGGATACTTCTGTGCCATTTTTTTGGTTATCGTTTTAGGCTGACTTTCACCGTAACCTTTCGGAGTAAGACGATCTGCCGCAATCCCTCCGGCTATCAAATAATCTACGACAGATTTTGCCCGACGCTCCGACAAATTCAAATTATAAGCATCCGTTCCTTTCATATCGGTATGTGCACCCAACTCGATCGTCACATTCGGATTGTCTTCGAGCATTTTTATCAACTCATCCAACGCTGTCGCCGACTCGGGACGCAATGTAGCCTTATCAAAATCATAAAATATATTTTCGATCAATACCGGTTTCGTTATAGATGCAAGAATAAAGTCGACCGAATAGGTGATATTTTTTTCTTCATCACTGGTACGCATTTCATTTTTGGCATTCAAGAATCCCCGGCATCCGGCCATCATTACATAATCCGTACCTAAACTTAAAGGGAATTTATAAGTTCCGTCCTTACGGGCTATAGCTTTTTGATTAGAACCATCTTTACCGACAATACGGATAATCGCATCCGGAACAGGTTCTTCGTCACGGTCGATAACGACTCCGGTCACCCACACATTGATCGTAGGCAATTCAAAACTATAAATATGGTCATATCCTCGGGCATCATTACGGTTAGAACTGAAAAATCCGGATTCACCCGATCCGAACGTAATACCGAAATCATCAGAAGGAGAATTTATCGGATATCCCAAATTTTCAATCTGCCAAACCCCATACTCATTCATTTTTGCCTTAAACAGATCAAGCCCCCCCATTCCCGGATGCCCGTCCGATGAAAAATACAGATCTCCGTTTTCACGAATATACGGAAAAACCTCATCTCCCGGAGTATTTATCTGACTCCCCAGATTTTCCACTCCTCCTTTTTCATCATTCAGAGCGATACGCCAAAGATCCTTTCCTCCGTATCCTCCGGGCATATCTGAGGTAAAATACAGGTACTCTCCATCAGGCGACACTGCCGGATGTGCAAAAACAGACAACGTATCCCCGGTAATCTCGTATTTTTGCGCAGCACTCCATTTAGCTCCGGAACGCGACGAGGTAAATATCTCGACAGATGTATCCGAATTGGGTTCTCTTCTTGCTTTTGTCAAATACATCGTACTGCCATCGGGACTGAAACTGATAATTCCCTCGTCCAGCTCGGTATTCACCTCCCCTTCTACCAATTCGGGACGCATCCATGCCCCTTTTTCATCCTTTTTTGAAAAGAAAATATCATTATTCTTCACTCCTGTAATATCGCTCTTGTTATTTCCTGAAGCCTTGTCGTTCGTAGAAGAAAAATATAATTGATCATAATCACTTCCCAAAAACATCGGACTACATTCGCTTCTTCTGGAATTAAACAGATTAGCCCGCTTTACAACATAACGTGTCGGCTTAGCCTTTAACTCCACAGCCAATTCACATCCTTTTTTCCCGTTTAATGCCAAAGGATCATCCGGCTTCTTTTCCAAATAAAGGTCATAATTCTTTATCGCATCTTTATATTTGCCCTGCATTTGAAGCGCTCTACCCAAATATAAATAAGCCGTACTATCCGGATAATGGTATCTGATCGCATTTTGATACGCCCCGGCACAACGAGGAGCGGAATTCAACATGCGATAACAAGTTGCCATACGGAATGCTATCTTGCCCCTAAGCGCCCGTTCTTTACGAGGAGAGGTCTTATTATATACTTTACGATATGTCGCTGCGGCGGCGAAATATTCTCCCCGGCGAAATTGTCCGTCGGCCGTGCTCAGTTTTGCACTGTTGCATCCCGTAAACAACCACGCTAATAAAAAAAGAGATAAAGGCACGTATATCCGCTTCAACATCAAATGCAAATTATTTTATAGTTTATACGGCATATTCCGCAAATTATTGTACATCCGCTCCAATTTAATCAGGCAATAACAGAGAACTGTCTCCATAACTTAAAAAACGGAAATCGTGAGACAAAGCATAATCGTATATCTCCCGCCACCTTCCGTCTACAAAAGCCGAGACCAATAATAATAAAGTGCTTTGCGGCTGGTGAAAATTAGTAATCATTCCTCTGACAATCTTAAACGTATATCCCGGAGCAATTATAATTTGCGTAGCTGTTACGAGTTTCGACAGACCTTTTCGGTCTAAATAATCTACAATATTCCGCAACGCTTTCCGATAATCGATCTCCGCCACCGTATCGTCGTAAGGCTGCCATTGTCCGACTTTCAACTCTTCCGGAACAGCATCGGGATTGTACTCTAACGTCCGACCGATATAATAAAGACTTTCCAATGTACGCACCGAAGTTGTTCCTACGGCAATAATCCGACGGTCGGTTTCGGCAAGAGAAGCAATCAATGAACGTTCGACCGAAATAAACTCGGTGTGCATTTCGTGACCTTCGATCGTTTCGCTCTTCACCGGCTTGAATGTCCCCGCCCCGACATGCAACGTCAATTCCAGACACGGAATGCTTTTCTCTTTCAGAGCAGCCAATACATCTTCCGTAAAATGAAGTCCGGCCGTAGGAGCAGCAACAGATCCCTCTATTTTTGAATATACTGTCTGATAAGTCTCCTTATCGCTCTCTTCCGTTTCCCGATTCAAATAAGGGGGAATAGGGAGTTCCCCGATAGCATCGAGCAAAGCAGCAAAAGAGATTTGCGGATTATCCCATGAAAAACGAATCTCAAAACTATTTCCGTACGCATTCAGCCGATCAGCATTTAAAGTCACGGATTTACCCTCTATAATAACCGTCCGGGATAATGTTCCACTTTTCCACTTTTTTAAATTTCCGACCATACATGCCCAAACACATTCCCTGTCGGACTGGAACGACAACAAATAATCATTCGGAGAAAGAGGTTCAAGGCAGAATATTTCGATCAACGCACCTGTCTCTTTCCTGAAATGAAGCCGTGCCTGTATCACTTTCGTGTTATTGAACACCAACAGGCTATTTTCCGGCAACAGATCGGGTAAATGAAAAAACTCGGACTCGGAAACCGAACCAGAACGATATAACAGCAATTTAGAACGGTCTCTTTGCGATAAAGGGAATTTTGCAATGCGCTCATCCGGCAGCGGATAATTGAATTCTTCGATACGTATATCTCGTGTTTTTTGCATAATCTATTGAATATATCTACAAAAATAAGCAACTTTGTGAGATAAACAGATAAAGATATGGTTAAAGTAGGTGATAGAGTACGCTTCCTGAACTCTGTGGGCGGAGGAATCGTAAAAAAAATAAATAAAGATATTGCTTTGGTCGAAGAGGAAGACGGGTTTGAAACTCCCGTACTGTTACGGGAATGCGTAGTGATAGAAGCCGGGAAAAAATACAGCGATCCTGTTCCTGAAAAACGGACTGATTCGCCCCAAATATCCCGGAATATTATTCAAGAAGAGGAAGAAGAAGCAGAAGATGAACTGCCTCTACTCGAAACGCCGGAAGGAGAACGTCTAAACATTTTATTAGCATTCGTACCGGAAGAGCGGAAGAATCTGCAAACCACTTGTTTCGATGCCTATTTAATAAACGACAGCAATTATTTTCTCGATTTTACCTATTCCTGCAAAACGGACGCAGGTTGGCTCGTAAGATACCACGGATCTGTCGAACCCAACATAAAGCTACACCTGGAAACATTCGGAAAAGAGATATTGAACGACCTGGAACGTATCTGCATTCAGGCAATAGCTTATAAAAAAGAAAAAGCATTCAAACAGAAAAATCCTATATCGGTAGAACATCGCATCGACACGGTCAAATTTTATAAACTGCATAGCTTCCGGGAAAATGATTACTTCGATGAAGATGCCTTAATCTTCCCGATCGTACGCAATGATATTCCTGAACGATCATTCATCATAGATCCCGTTGAGATCGAAACTGCCATAAAACAAAAAAAAGATTCGGAAAAACCGGAACGGCAGGCAATCAAAAAGAAACACCGTCCGATAAACGAACCTTTAGAAATAGACCTCCACATTAACGAACTTCTCGATACCACTGCAGGAATGAGTAACTCCGATATACTTCAATACCAATTGCAAAAAGTAAGGGAAATTCTGAATGAACACAAAAACGAGAAAGGCAGAAAAATCATATTTATACACGGCAAAGGCGATGGCGTATTACGCAATGCATTGATAACCGAATTAAAAACAAAATATAAGACTTTCTATTATCAAGACGCATCTTTCCGTGAATACGGATATGGGGCAACCCAAGTTACAATACGTTAAAATATAAACCATTATACATAGAGCGATAGACTTTAATTCTATCGCTCTATATATTGTTATCCTCCGATACTCCCAATTCGTCAAGCATCTTGGGATAATTATTTATAAAGTACTTTGTCAACTTAAACTGGTCAGTCTCTTCATAAGTCACCGATTCGAATCCGTTATTCGTTATGCGGTAAATATCAGCTCCGGGATAAGACAACAATATAGGGGAATGAGTAGCGATGATAAACTGAGACTTGTTGTCCACCAGTTCTTTCATCCGGATCAGCAGTCGGAACTGGCTGGAGATAGACAAAGCCGATTCCGGTTCATCGAATATAAACAAGCCGTTCCCCGACAGTCGATTCTGAACAAGGGCAAGGAAACTCTCGCCATGCGAATACTCATGAAGCATACCGCCATAATTTATCATTTGAAATACACGACCCGAAATACGATCCAATTCACTGGATACATTATAAAAACTCTCGGCTCTGAGAAAATAGCCGTCTTTATTCCGGTAAGCCGATCTCACCAATTTAAGATCATTGAACAGGCTCGAATGAGAATCATAAGTGTGATAATTCAGATTAGGACTGCCTCCTTCCGGATTGAATCCGGCACAAATGGCAAGAGCTTCGATAAAAGTAGATTTTCCTGCCCCGTTTTCTCCGGTAATAAACGTAACGCTTTCCCGGAACTCAAACTCATCCATGTGTAATATAGACGGAATATTATAGGGATATTCGCATCTTTCTTCTATCGGTTTACGATTTATTATACGCTTGATATAAATCATAATAGAATAATTTCGTTTTTGTCACGCTCGACCAAGAAATATCGATAACGAGCGACTCGTATTAATGATCTTTTTTTAAAATGGATTCTAATCTCCGAAACATTTCCAGTTTATAATCCAGTCCGAAATCAGGATCGGATGCCATTTGTCTATATTCAGGATCAATTTCGATAATCTGATTCTTTTCCGATATAGGGTCTGACGGATCATCAAACTCGGCAACCTCGACCTCAAATTCCAACCCCTCTCTAAGTTTCTGAAAAGAACAGATAAACGGGTCGGAACATCCTCCCTCAATACAAAAATAATGCGTATTAATCAGTGCGATAACAGATACTTGTTCTCTTTAATGATCCTATCTTATAGGTACGTCCTAAATACTTGACAATAAATCCCAACATACGATCTACAATTAAATGACAAATCTACCACAGCACAAATAACTTAATACTATAAAAAGCCTTCTTCTTTGAGCAATTTTTCAAGCGCATAATAATCCGCCAAATCTTTAACCCACATCTCATCGTTTTTTTCCTGATTCGATTTTTCTCTTTCAGGGAAAAACTTCTCAACCGATATCGGCATTGAAGATCGATTAAGTTCAGCTATCTCTATATCAATGACATCACTGGTATTCATCAAGGAATTAAGCCAAGTATAAGAATTCTTTTCCCTATCCACACCCACCAAACTGGCCGCACTCTGTTCCTTCTCACTCTTAGTACATATCACCAGACTAACTCCAAAATCAGATGAAACATCTGTCTCTTCTCCATTAAAAAAAATTTTAAGACCTTTCATTTTAGCAGCCCCTTTTTTGTTAAATGTTCTTTCAACTCATTATATCTTCTATACAGATTTCGGCGGTCAATAATTGTGCGCTTTACGGGCAAATCACTTTCTTCCATTTCTGTGGCGACTATTCTGATTTTATCACCTATCGTCATATCTTGTCTAACCCACCCTTGATGCTCTTGCCTTTCAGTGTCCAATCCCGAGACAGTTATACAAAATTTATCACAGGTCTGATCTACAATAATCATAGAAACACCATGCTTTATTGCGATATTCACTTTTTTATCATTAATATAAATAGTAAAACCCTTCATACTTATTTGGTTATTTTAAAGGAATCAATCCCTCTTCGATAAGTTTTTTCTTCAATCTATTATACGAAGCCAACAATAATTGATTTTCCTGCTCCTTATCATTCACATCCCGGATAAAGACAGGCATGGAAACATCAGACTCATCTATATCCTCATACGTTATCGAAAATTTATCTCCGGGTTTAAGATCCTCACTGCACCATTCCGGGAAAAGACCTTGTTCGTCCATACCTCCAAAATGCAATCTCAACACGTCTATATCATTTTTATTCGAAATAATTATTCCCGAACAAGCATTTCTTACAGCTCCCGATATTGTTTGGTCATTCCATTTCAACGTAAAACCTTTCATAATAATCCCCGTTCTTTTATTAACGACTCTAACTGATAAAATTGTTCTAATTTCGAAATAGGCCGTTCTACATCTTTCTTTTTCGTCTCTACCGGCTCTGTCATTTGGTCGGTTTCAACAACTTCAAATTCAAAGATATCGCCCAACTCTATGGGAACTATCGGATACCAAACCCGACCGAGCTGTTCATCATAATCGACACTACCCGCATAAAAAAATGACTCTCCCCGAACATCATGCATATCGACAACTAACAAATCACCATCTTTGACAGCGGCAATCGTATTTTTTCCTTTATAGTTAATTTTTAAGCCTTTCATATACTAATAATCAACAAGTAACAATATTCAGAAAATTTTCAAGCACCGAATACATACAATCCTTTCTCACAAAATTTTATATCAACCCTTCATCCATAAGTTCTTGTTTCATCCGATGATATGATTCCAACAGCTTAAACTCATCGACAACATCGATAAACTCTGCAAATGCAGAAATTTCCGACTCATCTATATCCGTATATTTTATTGAAAGTCGATCTCCGGCTTCAAGAGTTTTCGTACACCATACACAAGAATGTGCCAGTTTATCCATACCACCAAACTCTAATCTAAAGGTATCATTCTTTCCCGTAATAGTTATAGTGGAACATCCGTCCATTGCCCCAGCAAATACCTCACCATTCAATTTTAATATAAAGCCGTTCATAGCAATCCCCTTTTCTTTAATAACGCCTCCAACTGATAGAAACTCTCCAACTTTGAAATCGGAGATTTAATATTTGCTATATCGGTCATAATCGCAGATTCCGTCATACCATCTGACTCAATTACCTTAATATCGACTACATCATCCGGTTTTATCGGTTCATTTGAGAACCAAACCTTCCTGCGTTTCTTATCACGATCTGTACTTCCCGCATAAATAAAAGCCTGTTCTTTACTATCATTAATAAGAATAACTATCGACTCTTCATTTTTAGCAGAAATTGTTGTGGTCTCTCCACGATAATTAATTTCAAAACTTTTCATTTTCACTCTATTTTGCCTGTTTATTCACCGCTCTATAATTTATTTATGTTTAGCGTAAGGAGTCGATATACAAGTCACATTAAAAAAAATCGTGATAGCATTATCTTCTTTTAGATCAGAATCATAATAACTCCATAATTCATTATCACGAAATTATAAAGTATCGAACTATCTAAAGTCATATCAGATTCTCTTCTTTTAGAATCTCCTCTCGAACTGTTTTCTCATTCTTGTACGTCACGTAATCCCTAACATTCTTGAAAACATCTCTAAAAAAGATCTTATGCAAAATTTAGACAGATTTTTAAAATGCCGATAACCACCAAGTGATAAGATCTATAAATTTATAAAAAGAATACATAGATACTAAAACGGCTATTTTGTTTTATTTTTATTTAACAATAAAACCTTAAAGATATTGCATTATCCAACGCAATCAATAAAATACAAAAGATTACAAATAAAACTGATAAAAAGAAAAGATTTTCAAATGATTATTCAAATTTTATAACAACGATATTCATAAAATTCTTTACCGTTTTCGGCAATTCCCGAATTCCATTTCTGCATACCGCATTTTTCACATAAACGAACAGAGGCCTTATTGAAAGCATACATGCGGGCAAGTACATATTTCGCTTTTAATGAAGCAAATGCATAATTTATCAATCCTCGGCATATTTCCGTTCCATACCCTTTCCCCCAATAAACAGAGTCTAAAATATACCCTAATTCAAAAATTTTATTTTCCCGATCGAAAGAAAACAATCCGGCCTCACCGATAACCACTCCCGAATCCTTAAGCTCAACTATAAAAATACCGTATCCATAAGAATAGCTTTTGTTTATCCGGGAATATTTATCCTTAAGCTCGAATATTGTCCAATCATATCTACCGTCAGAAATATACCTCATATTCTCTTCCTGTGTATAGATAGAGAACATAATATCCAAATCTCCTTCTACCACATCCCTGACAACCAAGCGATTTGTTTCAAATCTGACCATGAGAAAATATCAATGAGTATCCCGAACAATAAGATCTTTCATACCCGGAGTCATTGTAACTTGCGTATTTACAGAATCGACTGCATAAATAAAATAAGCATTCAATCGCAACTTTTCTGCCAATTGCAGACTTTTATCAATCCCCATAACCATGAAAGCCGTAGCATAAGCATCGGCAGTCATGCAATCGGGCGCAATCACCGTAGCACTGAGTAAAGAATGCTGAACAGGATATCCGCTGACCGGATCTATCGTATGAGCTACTTTTTTACCGTTTTCATATCTGAAATTACGATAATTACCCGAAGTTGCCATTGCTCCGTCGCAAATTGCCACAATTTCTTCTATTTCCCCCATTACACTTTCACTATCTTCTTCAGGCTTGTTGATTCCCACCTGCCAGCACTCGCCTTTGGGATTACGCCCTTTACCGACCAACTCGCCACCGATTTCCACCAAGAAATTCTCAATGCCTTTCGACTCTAAAAGTTCAGCAACAACATCAACGGCATATCCCTTGGCTATTGCCGAAAAATTAAGTGACATACGCTGATCTTGTTTTATCACCTTCCCATTATCTAAGGAGATCTTATCCATCCCGACAAATTGAAGCAAGCTGTCTATATCGTGTGACGATAACGAATACCCTTTCTTAAATCCGAATCCCCAAGCATTGATCAAAGGCGATACCGTAGGATCGAAAGCTCCGTCCGTCTGCGTCCAGATTTCCTGAGAACGACGAAAGACATTGACAAACCATTCATTCAGCACTACGGTAGAATCGTTCTCATTTACCCGAGTTATAGCCGATGTTTCATTAAACGGAGAGAGTGTCGCATCGAAAAGATGCAACTCATCTTCTATTTCCGCTTGCAAATCCGAATCATACTGATAAGTTATGTGATAAATCGTATTGAAGATAATTCCTTCGTTCTGCTGATAAACAGTTTCTTTCGTCTGTTTTGTTTCCCGATATATTGTCACTATGGCAAAAACGACAAGAAACAGTATGCATGCAACCAATCCTCTCTTATTTTTCATCTGATAAATTATTTATCCGGCAGAAACCCGGCAAAAAGATACTTTTACTGAAAAAATAAATGTTCTATTAATATTTTAGTTCCGATCAAAATCAAAATAACTCCGCCCAGCATTTCTGCTCCATGTTTCAACCGTTTCCCACAGTATCTGCCCAAATAAAGGGCTATCATAGAGCAAGCAAAAGTAACTCCGATAATAATAGCTGTAGGCGCAAACATATTCATGCTCAAAAATGCAAATGATACCCCGACTGCCAATGCGTCGATACTTGTCGCAACCGACAAACCGAGTAAAGTCTTTGTCTTTGCAGGATTGAAACAGCAGGGGGTCTCTTCGTCTTTAGAACGCCCCTCTCGAATCATATTTATACCGAGTATGAGCAACACTCCGAAAGCGACCCAATGATCATAATCTTGTATATATTTCTGAAACTCTCTCCCGATACACCAGCCGATCAAAGGCATAGCTCCCTGAAATATAGCTAAGAAAGAAGCTATTTTTAATACCGAAGACATTCGAAAAGGCTTTAACACCACCCCTGAAGTCACCGATACGGCAAAACTGTCCATCGAAAGCCCGATTGCCAATATTAGTAATTCAAAAATACTCATCCGATCATTTCTTGTTTAAATGTTCCCGGGCATATCGCATCACATTTGCAGGAGGCCGCTGATTTTTTAATTCCTCCGCCATATAATCCATGTAAGGCATCACATGTGCATAATATTTCTGTAACCCGGTACAAAGATAGTTCAATCCCGGTTCTCCCGTTGCAGTTTTCAAGATTCTATTTTTAGGACATTCGCCATTGCATAAACTCAAAAAACGGCATTCTCGGCACTGCCGAGGCAAAGAACTCTGCTTGGCATTGCCAAATGCCATTTGCTCAGGAGATAACATCATACTTACCAAAGTATCCGTCTTTATATTTCCTCGCTTATATTCGGGAAAGACAAAATGATCGCAAGCATACACATCTCCATTATACTCCATTGCCGCTGCATGTCCGCAAGTCTTCCCGTAAATGCAAACTCCCGGAGCTGCTCCTACGACGCCCGCCAACGTAGCATCGAACATTTGTACAAAATAACGTCCCACATCATTGCAAACCCATTCATCGAAAATATCACAATAAAACTGGCCGTAATCCAACGGATCGACACACCAAGGGGGCATTTCCGTATCCGGAAATTCGCCCGGAGGAAGCAATTCCAGCCCATCGGGACGATCTCCCCAACGCTCTACAATAGGAGAAAACTGCATATAGCGGCTTCCTATTTCTTTAAAAAAACGATATGTTTCCAACGCATAATGAGCATTATAATCGTTGACGACCGACAAAGTATTAAATTCGACTTGGTGTTTCTGCAACAGCTCGACTCCTTTCATCACCCGAACAAAAGTGCCTCTTCCTCCTTTATCTTTACGATAACGGTCATGCACATGTTCGGGTCCATCGATAGAAATACCGACAAGAAAATCATTCTCTTTAAAGAAACGACACCACTCATCATTGAGCAGAATTCCATTGGTTTGTATCGAGTTGGCGACAGGACGTCCTCCTGCATAACGTTTTTGTAAAGCAACAGCTTTCCGGAAAAAATCAAGGCCTCTCAACAATGTTTCACCGCCATGCCACGTAAACAATACTTCCGGTGTAGTCTGGCAATTGATATATTCCTCCGTAAATTTTTCCAGCATTTCATCCGTCATCCGATTAGAGCGTTGTCCCCGGTAAAGTTCTCCCTTTTCCAGATAGTAACAATAACTGCAATCGAGATTACACATTGCCCCTACCGGTTTCGCCATAACATATATCGGATAATCCAAAGGATTATACGCAATTGTTTTTCCCATGTACTATTCCTCTTCTTTGAGGGTCAAAGATAGCAATTTGTTATAATATTAACCGAAAACCGCATTCAAAACAGCACCGATCTTCTATAAATTCTATTTTTGACGAGCAAAATAATTGAACCGATAACTAAACTGCAACATAAAATAACGGGGCTGGGTACTATAAGCAATATCCTCGATATAATTAGACCGGACAATGCGGGACACGGATATTCTCTGATTCAATAGATCGAATCCTTTCAAGCTGATCGTCCCTTGTTTTTTCTTAAACACCGATACATTGAATTGTGCTCCCAAAAGATGTTGCGGACGATCAAATCCATCTGTATATCCAGTTTTAAAATTATAATCATAATCAAGCAATAATGTAATATCTCGAGGAAAACGTATCTCGATATTTCCGCCATTGCTTATATCGAATGCATTGACATTCATATTCGACTGAAGCGAATACTTTGCCGTATTATATCGTATAAGGCTTTTTATCCCTACTTCCAACCACTCATTCGTATAAGTAACACGTAAACGTTCTTGCAGCCGCATTTCATTACTGATACTTTTTTCTCCCAACAAATCCTTATCCGATAAAAAACTTATGCCCCTACTATAATTTCCGGTCGTATAAGAGCTCAATCGGAAATAGGGGTTTAACGGCATACTGTACATAAAATTAAAATAGCCGTCACAAACACCGTTTACATTGATCGGCATTGTTTTCTGTACTCCTTCTTCTATATATTCGGTACGGTTCGTTATGGAATTTTGTTTGAAATTCATACCCATGTTCAGAACGATAGTCCGCTGTGTAACTTTATTATAATCATTATACCTGAGCCTGAAACGGGTAGTAAAGGATTGTTTCAAATCGGGATTACCTACTCTCAAATTATTCGGATTGGCATCATCGACAATAGGCTGCAACTGAGAGGGAGATGGTTGCTGGCTATTTCCCCAAACATCGACTCTCAAAATCCTCTCTTTACTGAACGGACAGACAAAATTTACATAAGGCGCTATATTGAAACTTTTGTTTGCAATCGTATAAAACAAGGTATCAGCCATGAAACTGGAACTTCTCATATCGGTAGGTTCTAATGTCGCACCGATTCTTAGATTTATTTTTTTCCAAAATTTTCGAATTCCCGCTTCTATCCGATGAATGTAAAAAATGTTCTCGGAACGGTCGGTCTGATTCGGAGATAATTCAAACTCTCCCGTTTCTCTATCCATGCTTTCTGTACGCCTATCTTCTTCCGAATTATTTCGCTGGAACTGATACGATACATTTATCTGCCACGTAGGAGATAGAGGTTCGGTATAATAAAAACGGACACGATAATCATTTCGGCTTATATCTCTATTCATGAGTTGATAAGTGGGCTCAGGCTTTTGCATCTCCGAACCATTTTTAAATTTCCACTTATCCGTACGGCTATCTGAATCAATATTCGTATTTGAGCGCGTTCCCGAAACTTCGACTGAGAAATTTCTTCCTCGTTTATCAAAATTATGCCCGTACGAAAGAGTTCCCTGTAAATAATAGTTTTTCTCTTTCGCCCAATAATCTACATAGGAACTATCGAGTAACATCGTATCTCCTTTTAAAGTTTTATAATCAGCCCATTCTTTACGGTTACCATCCCCCCAAACGATATTAGGACGGAAATACAAACGGTTCTTCTTATCTATCTGATACTCCCATTTCCAATTTGTACGGAATTGCGTAGATTTATTATTATTCCATTGATTCCGATGCAAGGTATTAAATCCCGACGTTTGAAAATTCTCACGGTAAAGAGAACGAGATTCATCTTGATTGAAATTCGCTACAAAAATATTCCCGTTCAGTTTCATTTTTCCATCAAGATAACGATCGGCATAATTGACCCCACCCATGTGCGTACGCATAATTCCTCGTCCAGTACGGGCTGCCTGAGACGCTTGAGCAGCAACTTGAGAAGGGATGCCTTTCAACATATCCGAAAAGCCCATATTATTCGTATTGTTCGATCCGCCGAGTACGGTCAACTGCGTCTCTTTCGAAAACTTATTAACCAAGGCGTTCGCTTCATACTTTTCTTGAGTTCCGCCTCCGGCAAGAGCCGTACCGAACACCCCACGTTTCTTATCCCGTTTTACCTTCAAATTAATAATATACTGCCTGTTTCCATCATCGATTCCGGTCAACTCTTCCATATCTGACTTTTTCTCTACAACTTGTAAACGTTCGATCATATCGACCGGCAGATTTTTCGTCGCAACCTTAGGATCATTACCAAAAAACTCTTTACCGTCCACCATCACTTGAGTTATTTCCTGTCCGTTTACCAGAATCTTCCCTTCCTCATCGATTTCTACACCCGGAAGTTTTTTGAGCAAATCCTCGATAACGGCATTTTTCGTCGTTCTAAATGCTGTCGGCGAATACTCCAACGTGTCGTTGTTAACCATCACTCCCGGTTGTTTTCCTACAACGACAGCCTCCTTTAATTGCGTATCGGCCGAAGACATTATTAATTGTCCCAAATCGATCTTATCCGAAAGAGCTTTAATTTCGATATTTTTATAAACAGGCTGATACCCCAAATAGGTAACATGAATAAAATATTTCCCGGTAACAAGTCCAGACAGCTTAAATAGTCCGTCTTTATCCGAAGCCGTACCCGATACAAAAGTACTGTCCGGCAAACGAGAGAGACGTACGGTCGCCATCTCGACCGGTATCTTCAATGAGGCATCGAATAAGATACCTTTAACCTCCGCATCTTTAGAAAATACAGAAAACGGTATAAACAAAAAAAACAATATGATCCAATATTCTATATAATGGCGTGTTCGTATCATGGAAATTTATGTGTATGTGTGTGTTATTATTATGCGTATCTTATATAATCCGAATCAGAAAGGTCTCATTCCACCGCCCGGAGGTCTGAGTCCTCCCCTCTCTCTCATCATACCTGGAGGAGGACCGTCGGGTCTTCCCGATCGTTGCTGTCTTTTTCCCATCGTATTGAAACGATAAGAGAAATAAAGCATACAATAACTGGACAATGTATTATATTCTACATCTTGAATATAGTTTCCGGTCGCTGTTCTGGAAATATTGGAAACTTGTTTCAAAATATCGTATATCTTAAACATAAGAGTAGCCTGTTTCCCTTTTAAAAATTGCCACGAAGCTTGTGCATTCCACATCCACTGATTCCGGTCATAGCCGGCAGAATACCCCGAACTTCCTGAATAACGAAGATCCGTGCCGATCGTTATATTCCCCGGTATATAGAAGGAGAGATCCATTCCTCCTCCAAAGTTCATAGTCTGTTGTCTCTCTCGGCTCTGAATACTGTTTCCTGTAAGAGCATACGAATAATTTCCGGTTATTCCTACATCAAACAAATCGGAATTATAATTCAATCCCATGTTTTCATACACGTTCACTGTCCTCGAAATATTTCTTTCGCTCTCTTTCCCTCCGGTATTCACAAAACCTATATTATGATTATATGACGTGTTCGTCATGGTATTAAAGCGAAACTTTTTATTCTTAAACGGCATATTATACATTACCATGCCATTTACATTCCAAACGCCGTTTACATTGACCGGCATAGTCGTTTGAACTCCGGTATTGTTATCATAAGTCGTCTGATTGACAATGCTGTTCAAAGTAAAGCTTCCGTTCACAAAAGCCATTAATCCCCGCTGTTTTTCGGGTTCGAAGGAGTTATATCGCAACCTGAAATTATTACTGTATGACGGATTTAAATCAGGATTACCTTTACTGATTCTCAATGGATTCGTAATATTTTGTACCGGCTGCAATTGGCTGACGCTCGGCTGCCGGGTTCTTCCCCGATATTCAAGATTAAGGCTTTTCTGCTTACTGATACGATATGCGGCATTGAACAGCGGAGAATAATTAAATACCATTTTACCCAGCACATCCCGTGCATGATCCATGAGATTTTCCGACTCCGAACTGGACGGGTTCATATCGAATCCGACATTGTATCTAAATTTGGGATATGTTCCTCTCAATCCTACACTGATGCGATGCGACTGAAAAACATTCCGAAAACGATTGCTGTACAGCGAATCTAATTGCAACTCTCCAGAACCGTCTGTCGGTATATTATAAGCCATTCGGTCGGCATTACTATAATTGTAGTTATAGTTATAAGCAAATGTCAAAAAATGATTTTTAAATATCGGCTCTACATAAGTTACCCTCACGCCAAAACTTCCGCCCCAACTACGGTTATCATCTTGTTGATCTACGACACTGACACTATCATTCAGATAGAACCGGTTTCTACTGTAGCTCATCCCGTCTTCTTCATTTCTGTTAGAGCTGAAATTAAAAGAGAAAGTCATCTGCCGTCCCTGTTTAGACCGGAAACGGCGGCTCAAGCTCAAACGACCGGAAAAATTATATCCGTGACCATCACTCGATGATAACATCTCCCCACTATTGATGCTGTCACGCAGGCTCTCCTCTTCACCCGAATGTCCCCCTAACGTAGCAGATGTACTGTGATTATACATTTTCGATTTATTATAACCGAAAGTCGGCATAAATTCCAATACGGTAAGTGTATCTATTTCCCAATGCAAACGAAAATTCATATTTATATTATGACTTTTCGTATTGTATGTTTTCTCCGAATTATCATAAGAAATACTGTCTTTCAGAAAATTTTGCTGTTCGCTTTTTTGCCATACATCGTTATTTGAATAACCGTATCGGATATCTCCCCCAAAACGTAACTGATCGGTTTTACCCATATTGAAATTAGCACCCGTAGTAGTAGATGTCGTCGTTCCCTTTCCTCCGCCACCGCCAAAGCGTCGAGAACTTCCCGAAAACATCAACGCACCCATATCTCCCGCACCCATATTTCCGGTATTATTAGTTCCTCCTAAAAACGAAATTTGAGTCTCATCTACCAATCGGTTCAGCATTCCGTTAAATTCATACCGCTTATCAGTACCCGCACCACCTGTTACATGTCCGAACCAACCTTTTTTCATCCCCTTCTTTACGGTCAGATTAATAATGGTTTCATCTTCTCCGTCATCTACTCCGGAAAAACGAGCTTCGTCCGATTTCCGGTCTATCACCTGCAATTTTTCTATAATATTAGCCGGGAGATTTTTAGATGCAACTTTAGGATCATCCGAAAAAAACTCTTTACCGTCCAACAATATTTTCTTAACCTCTTTTCCCTGAGCTTTTATCTTTCCGTCTTTATCTACCTCCACTCCGGGAAGTTTTTTCAAAAGATCCTCGATAACCGCATTGGGTTGCGTTTTAAACGATCCGGCATTATACTCCACAGTATCTTCTTTCGTGACAATGTCCGGAACTTTTCCGACAACAACAGCTTCTTTCAGCTCTATATTCGCCGGCTCCATCACAACAGTCCCCAAAGAGACAGAAGAATCTTGAACAGAAAATTTCGCTGATTTAGAAATTGTTTTATATCCCAAATAAGAAAACACGATTTTATAATTTCCCGGAATTATCTTCGACAACAAAAAGTGTCCGTTCTTCTCCGTAACGCTACCGGTAACCATAGTACTGTCTTTCTGCGTCACAAGTTTGACCACAACCGCTTCCATCGGCTGCCCCGACTCATCTTTCACGAGCCCTTTAACCGATATTTTTCCTATTCGTGTATTTTGCGCCACCTTTTCAGAAGACTGAGATTGCTGAGCTGTCACAGAAACAATCATCAATAAACAGAGTAAAGCCGCGATTAATCTTTTCCTCTTCATCATTTATTCATTCACGAAACACATATTATCATTTTATAATGTGTAGTATGTAGTTATTGTATTGTGTAGAATCGTGATCTTCTTAAACTAAAAATTTCCTTACCCGCACCAATCTCCTCACAAAAGAATCAATTCTGGATTATTGGACAAAAATACAACATAAAGGTTTAAAAAAGCCCGTCTAAATTTTCCGACAAAAAAATATTATCAGGTCATTTTTGTGTTTTTTCCGGTCTGTTTTCCCGTTTTCTCTCGTCAGATAGCCCGCTATCTTCCTCGTAAAAATTACAATCTCTGAAGAAAATTTTTTATACAATTTTTCCCAAAATCAAATTTATCAAATACTATTTAGAAAACCAAACTGCAATATTCTTTCCATAATCTACATTTCTTCTCGTTTCTTTGTTGTATCTTTACCGGCAAATAATCAAAAACAAGAATTCACAATCAGATCTCGAATTTTATGATGAAAGATTTTATACAGATACTCAGACGTTTTGTTCCTCCCTATAAAAAATATCTGTTCTTAAATATTTTCTTTAATATATTTTCTACCGTTTTAAGTTTATTCTCCTTTGCTTTGATCATCCCGATTCTGGAGATTTTGTTCAAAATGAAAGAGATCTCCTATAATTTTATTCCATGGGAAACAGCGGGCATGGATTTGAAAGATATAGCGATAAACAACTTTTATTGGTTTATTACCGAACAGATAAATATGCATAGCGAGGCATGGGCTTTAATGATATTAGGTACTTTTCTGGTTGTCATGACATTTGCCAAAACATGTACCAGCTATTTAAGTTCATACTTCATGATACCGATCCGTTCAGGTGTCGTTCGGGATATCCGCACATTCGTATTCAAAAAAGTAGTAAGCCTGCCGATCGGGTTCTTTACAACCGAACGAAAAGGTGACGTTATGTCGAGAATGACAGGAGATGTAGCCGAAATAGAAAATTCTATCATGGCTTCATTGGACATGATGTTTAAAAATCCGATCATGATTATCATCTATTTGGTTACCATGTTCGCCATAAGCTGGCAGTTGACTATTTTCGTTTTAATCTTACTGCCTGTCGCCGGATTTGTAATGGGACAAATCGGGAAAAAACTAAAACGGACATCTCTTGAAGCACAGCAACAGTGGGGTGGTTTAATGTCCCAAATCGAAGAAACTCTCGGAGGTTTGCGTATCATCAAAGCTTTCAATGCAGAGCATAAGATTTTAGACCGATTTATCAAATCGAACAATAAATTTTTCAAAATTACGAACCGGATCAGCCGAAGGCAAGCAATGGCTCATCCGATGAGCGAATTTTTGGGAACTTGCACTATCGCCATCGTCCTCTGGTATGGAGGTTCTTTAATTTTATCGGGCGATAATACGATAAGCGCTGCTGATTTCATTTACTATTTAGTTATATTTTATAGCATTATCAACCCGGCAAAAGATTTGTCAAAAGCGGCTTATGCCGTTCAGCGAGGACTTGCATCTATGCAACGAGTCGATAAAATCTTATCGGCAGAAAACCCTATCAAAAGTCCTGCCAACCCGGTCCGCATCGACTCGCTCAACGACAAAATCGAATATCGTGACATATCATTCAAATACAATACCGACTGGGTTATCAAAGATGTTAACTTGACCATAAAAAAAGGACAGACCGTCGCCCTTGTGGGACAATCAGGTTCTGGAAAGTCAACAATGGCCGATTTACTGCCACGATTTTATGATGTAGAAAAAGGAGGAATATTCATTGATGGAGTCAATATTAAAGATATGGCAGTATTCAATCTTCGCGAAATGATGGGAAACGTCAATCAAGAAGCGATACTGTTCAACGATTCTTTTTATAATAATATCACTTTCGGAGTAGAACATGCAACTAAAGAGCAAGTGATAGAAGCGGCAAAAATAGCCAATGCTCACGATTTTATCATGGCAACGGAAGAACAATATAACACTAATATCGGAGACAGAGGATGCCGTCTTTCCGGAGGACAACGCCAACGGATCAGCATAGCCAGAGCTATTCTTAAAAATCCTCCGATTTTGATATTGGACGAAGCGACATCTGCCCTCGATACCGAGTCGGAACGGTTGGTACAGGAGGCTCTGGAAAATTTGATGAAAAACCGAACGACTTTAGTTATAGCTCATAGGTTATCTACCATTAAAGACGCTGATCTGATATGTGTCATGCATGAAGGAAAGATCGTAGAATCGGGACGTCATGATGAACTGATAGCTCTTAACCGCTATTATAAGCGATTGGTCGATATGCAAAAATTCTGATAAAAACCAAAGTAAAAATTGTTATTACAGTAGAAATCGATACTTTTGCAGTAAGAGTATATGAAACGGAAATACAGATATATCGTAGTTTTGATAATAGCTATATTGGTAAGCAGTATGGCTGGTATTACGAATGCTGTTCTGAATTCGAAAATACAGGACTCCATAGCTGTTTCTCAAGATACTCCGCTCCATAATACTCACACAACCGTCGATGTATTGACTCATCACACGCCATACATCCTTACTTCCCACGAACACTTTCCGTCTTTTCTGTTTCAATGCGGATCGAAATTCCAGACTACATACCGAGCAGATGCTCTACATCTGCAAACATGTTTATACACAGCTTATAAAAAAAGACTGCAAGAGAATGCCCAATACTTTTCTCAACTGAGAAGTGACGGACATTATCTTTATGCTCTTTGTCAAATGCGTATTTAGAGTTTATTTTTATTTTGTTTTTGAAGTAATTTATTTGATGTACTTTTTTGTTATTCGATAACTGCAAGTTCTGGAAATAGAGATTCTATTAATCTTCTATTGCAAATATAGTTTTTTGGATATACGATTTATACATCATGATATTCATTCCCCTTTTGGATATCTATAAAACAATTATAAAAATAAACTCTAATTATATTAAAAATGGAAACAAACGAAAAAAAAGAATTTATCAACGATAATATCATTTACAAGAAAACTCTCTCTATTTCAGGGATTATTTATTTAGCAATAGCAATAGCGATATTTTTCGGAAATACACTTATACAAGGTGACAATACTTCATTAAAAATGGCTATAATGATTGCCGGATCTGTTTTTGTGATTATAGGTCTCGTGAAAGTCATGGCCGGAAAAAAGAAAATTATATATAAAGCGAACGGATGTCCGATGAAAAAATGCGACTTGTATTTCGACAACCATGAAATGCACCGATTGCAGCAATCATTGGAAAACAAACAATTTGACGTATTGCCTAAATTAAAGCCCGCAGAAGGAAATAAAGCAGGAATCAAGCTCAATTTATTCATTTCTGAAGACAAAAAATATGCATCGGCACAAGTGTTACAGTTCATTCCGTTCGATTATGAACCGGTTTCCGCTCCTATCAGTTTCTACGATGAAGATGTAGTAGCCTTGACTCAAGCCATACCAGACAGCAAATAAGCTAATACGATTACTATAAAATAAACCATAAAATCGGGGCAAGGGAATTTAAAATTCCCTTGCCCCGATTTTATAACTAATCCTTTAGAGCCTGTCTAAATTTTGCTCGGGTCAGTTTTGAGAGTTTCTTTCGAGGATGTTTTTCTGTTTTTACGAGGAGGATAGCAGGCTATCTGACGAGGGGAAACGGGAAAAAGACCGGAAGAAAACACAAAACTGACCTGATAATATTTTTTTATTGGAAAATTGAGACAGGCTCTTAATAGATAAAACATACAGCAACAACCTTTCGTTTTTCTTTATATAGTCTTAAATAAGCGACAGACAAAAACAAATTCTATTCAAACAGTGTTCTAAGGAAGAATAAGAACCTCCCGCGTGTCTGTTTTTCATACAAATCCCGGGAATATAAATCCAACACACGTTTTTTTGATTTACTTAATTAATTTATAAACTTTAAAACGTAATTCTTGCATGGAGCACATGAATTTTAAACCGGGATGGAAAATTCTTCTTATTTTATTATCCGGAATTTTTCTTTCTCTCGACATCCAAGCACAACGAATCAAAGTGCATGGTAATGTAAAAGATTCTTATGGAGAACCTGTGGTAGGAGCGAATGTTATAGTAAAAGGCACAACATCCGGAACTGTAACTGACATTGACGGAAATTACCAGATAGAAGCGCCTAAAGACAGCTCTCTTATATTTTCTTTTGTCGGATACATTTCTCAAAGTATCCCTATAAAAAACAGAACTGAAATATCCGTTATTCTTGAAGAAGATGTTATTACTTTGGGAGAAGTGGTCGCTATCGGATACGGAACCGTAAAGAAAAGCGACGCTACAGGAGCAGTTACACAGGTCAAACCGGATGAAATAAACAAAGGTATGGCAACATCTGCACAAGATCTGCTGGTAGGTCAAACTCCGGGCGTTGTCGTCACCTTGACCGGAGGCAAACCTGAGGCCGGAGGAGAAATACGTATTCGAGGAGGTTCATCTTTAAATGCGACAAACGACCCGCTGATCGTTATAGACGGTGTTCCAGTAGATAATTCAGGAGTTACCGGAATGTCGAACCCTCTCAGTATGATCCCACCCGACAATATAGAAAGTTTTACGATTCTAAAGGATGCGTCGGCAACCGCAATTTACGGATCAAGAGCATCGAACGGCGTTATCATCATTACCACTAAAAAGGGAATGAGCGGAAAACCTCAAATAAATTTCAATACAAACATGTCGGTCAGCACTTCCCGCAGAACCACCGGAGTTCTAAATGCCGATGAATTCAGAAGACTGATTGCCGAACAGACCGGAACTTCCAGTCAGGCATACCAACTATTGGGAAATGCCAATACGAACTGGCAGGATGAAGTACTGAGAACGACTGTCAGCTCAGACTACAATTTAAGCGTAGGCGGACAATATAAAATATTGCCTTACCGTGTATCGGCAACTTTTACGAACCAAAACGGTATTTTAAAGACATCTTCAATGAACCGTACCACGGCTTCGATTTCCCTCACTCCTAAATTTTTCAACAACACGCTAAGTGTAAATATGAATGTCAAGGGATTATACATACGCAACGAATTCCCTGACGAGGCCGCTATCGGAGGAGCTGTAAGTTTCGACCCGACCCAACCGGTTAAAGTTCCGGGACAAGAAATCGGAAACGGATATTTCATGTGGTTGCAACAAAATACAGGAGCAGTTATAGGAATTGCCCCTCTTAATCCGGTTTCTTTACTGGACGATCGTTCTATGATCTCTCATGTTTACCGCAGTTTGGGAAATATCCAACTCGATTATATCATGCCTTTCCTTCCGGAATTGAGAGCAAATCTGAACTTAGGATATGATGTGTCGAAAAGCCGACAATGGAATAAAATGTTCCCTAACTCTCCTATAACTTATAAAGAAAATAAAAAACTGGGGATCGGACAAACCGAAACGTTGAAACAATTAAAGAGAAATCAATTACTGGATTTTTATTTGAATTACAGTAACGATTTCCGCCAAATATACAGTAAAGTGGAGGTCATGGCAGGTTATTCGTGGCAAAAATTCTATAAAGACGGAAGTACCATAACAACACTTATGCCCGATAATGAACCTTGGTATGACAAAACTTATGCCGACCACCTGCAATTACTTTCGTTTTTCGGACGAATCAACTATACATTCAAAGATACATATCTACTAACATTCACTTTACGGGGTGATGCGACTTCCCGTTTTTCTAAAGATCACCGTTGGGGAACATTCCCGGCTTTGGCTCTGGGTTGGAAAATTATCAACGAACCGTTTATGCAACCAGTTGCTAATGTAATGAACGAATTAAAATTACGGTTAGGATATGGTATCACCGGACAGCAAGACATCAGTGACAACTATTTTCCGTATATGCCATTATATTCGATGGGATTTCCAACAGCTTCTTATCCATTCGGAGACCGATATTACAATACTCTACGACCAAACGGATATGATCCTAACATAAAATGGGAAGAAACGACTACATGGAACATCGGTTTAGATTTTGCTTTTCTGGATAATAGGATCAGCGGATCTTTCGACTATTATTATCGAGAAACGAATGATCTGATCAGTCGTATTCCTGTTCCGGCAGGATCGAATTTGACAAACGAAATATACACGAATATCGGGAGTTTGAGAAATGAAGGCGTAGAGTTCAGCATCAGTTCAAAACCAATTGTAACAAACAAATTTATTTGGGATCTGGGATTTAACATTGCCTATAATTCGAACAAAATTACAAAGCTAAATAAAAGTAATGATGCCGATTATTATATACCTGTCGGAGGTATCAGCGGAGGAACAGGAAATACCGTACAGGCTCATAAGGTCGGATACCCGGCATTCAGTTATCTTCTATATGAGCAGGTATATGACAAGGATGGAAACCCGATAGAAGGACTTTATGTCGATAGAAACGGAGACGGGGTTATCGATGAAGCAGACAAACGATTATATAAAAGCAGAGATCCAAAAGTCGTAATGAGTTTCACATCACGTATGGAATATAAAAATTTCGATTTCGGATTTTCTCTTCGCGCCAATCTCGGAAATTATGTTTACGATAATGTGCAATCCAATAATTCAAGTTATTCGGCAATATATAACAGTGCCGGATATTTGAATAACTTGATAAGTCGCGGAACGAAATTTCAAAATCCGCAATACATGAGCGATTATTATCTGCACAATGCAGGATTTTTGCGCTGCGATAACATTACACTCGGTTATACATGGAATGAGTTGGCACAAAACAAACTGAAACTCAGATTATACGGTGCGGTACAAAATCCTTTTGTCATCACCAAATACAAAGGACTCGATCCTGAAGTATTCTCGGGTATCGATAACAATGTGTATCCTCGCCCCGTAACCTTTTTGCTGGGAGTCATAATTACTTACTAATAAAAAATACGATATGAAAAAAACAATATATAGCTGTTTCATAGCACTGTTAGTTGCAGGCTTATCTACTCTTGTATCGTGTTTAGGGGATCTCGACCTAAAACCGATCGATAAAAACTTGATCCAAGACTCCGATTTCAAATCGCACCACGAGTACTATACCCAGTTTCTGGCAAAAGTATATGCAGGATTAGCAGTTTCCGGTCAAGAAGGCCCTGCCGGAAAACCCGATATAGAAGGCTTCGATGAAGGTATGGCCCAATATATCCGGTCATACTGGAATCTTCAAGAATTGCCGACCGACGAAGCCTTATTAGGTTGGAACGATGCAGGCGTACCCGAACTAAGCACTTCAAAATGGTCTGCCGCAAACGGATTTATATATGTCATGTATAGCCGCATCTTTTTTCAAATAGCTCTTTGCAACTCTTTCTTAAAAGCGACAACGCCTCAAGCTTTAGCTCAAAATAACATTACAGGCGAGCTTGCAGAACAAATATCCAAATACCGTTCAGAAGCTCGCTTCCTACGTGCATTTTCTTACTGGCATGCAATAGATATGTTCGGAAATGTGGCTTTTGTAACCGAAAATGAACAAATTATGGAAGCTCCTAAACAAAAATCGAGAGCCGAAATATTTCAATTTCTACTGAGCGAACTGAATGCTATCGAAAATGATCTACCTGTAAATCCGGAATACGGACGTGCAGGAAAGGGTGCTCTATGGATGCTAAAAGCCAAATTATATTTGAATGCATCTGTTTATACGGGAACTCCGATGTATTCCGAATGTGCTTCAACTTGCCAGCAAATTATCGGACAGTACGGAAGCGGTGCTAATCACGGATTGGCGCAAACATATAAATTTTTATTCTGTGCCGATAATGATCAATTTGCAAGAGGCGGAGAACAAGGTGAAATTCTGATGGTCGTCCCATACGATCGAGACCGGACGAGAACATACGGCGGAACGACATATCTTACTATCGGTGCTTATGGAGGCACCATGATAAAAGAAAATTATGGAGTCAATGACGGATGGGCAGGACCGAGATCGACATCAAATCTGGTAAAAAGCTTTGAAGACGGAGATTCCAGATATGCATTCTACAGTGACGGAGCAAATATCGAAAATACCGATCTGGGGAATTTTCAAGATGGGTTTGCCGTTACTAAATTTACGAATCTGCTTTCGACTGACTGGGAAAATACGAGCAAGCGGGCATATCCCTACCCAGACACGGATTTTCCCATTTTTCGACTTGCAGATACTTATCTAATGTACGCAGAATGTGCCTACCGAGGTTATGGAGATCAAAATTTAGCCAAAACTTATATGAATTATTTGAGAACTCGGGCAGGTATCTCCACTTACACTTCTACTACGGATATTACTTTAGATGAAATTCTTGCAGAAAGAATGAGAGAACTTTATTGGGAAGGTCACCGACGTACCGATCTGATACGTTTCGGAGTCTTTACATCCGGAAGTTATTTATGGGCATGGAAAGGTGGAGTACTGACCGGAAAGTCTCTTGAAACCAAATATAATTTGTATCCGATTCCAGCAAAAGAAATAGCTGCGAATCCGGGTACTCAACAAAATTATGGATACTAAATATAACTTTATACGATTATGAATCATACGATAAAATACTGGCTATTTTTCTGCATCGGAATATTTCTGCTATTGCAATCTTGTAATGACGATAAATCTCCTGTATATGAATTTACAGCCGCTCCGGAATTAAGCCCGCTTGATAATTCCAGCCTTGTACTCAACGAAGAAGCTGAAAATTTCATCGCTGAAACATTTTCATGGAGTGCCGGGAAATACGGATTTCAAGCTGCACCTCTCTACACTCTTCAAATAGACAATACAGAGTCGTTTTCCGATCCTATTTCATTGGCAGAAACTCACAACTTGTACCTTCCTGTCAATGTAGGGAAACTAAACATGGCAACTCTGATTTTGGGAGGAGAAAGCGGTATTCCCCTTGAAACATACGTACGGCTGAAAAGCGAACTTACCTCCAGCATTATCGTTTACTCCCGGTACGTTACATTAGAAATTACACCGTATCCTATGGTAATCGTCTATCCCAAATTATATGTTCCGGGATCTTATCAAGGATGGAACATCGCCAGTGCTCCTACCCTGCTTTCTTACCGAATGAACAACAAATACGAGGGTTATCTGAATCTCGTCGATGAAAACAATCCCAATGCACCGATTACATTCAAATTAACCACAGAACCGGTATGGAACAAAGGAGAAGAATATGGCAGCGGAGGTGCTCCGGGAACTTTAGCATTGAAAGGGGGCGATATTTCTATCTCTCCACAAGGTTATTACCATATAAGCGTCGATCTCAATACACTAACCTATACTTTGACTCCGGCAATCCCGGGAGAAGAAATGACAACGACTGACAAATAAAATACATCTTGGGAGGAGACGAGGTGTATAAACTGAAAGAGCTGCTTACAACTCCGATAAGTTGCAGATGCAGCTCTTTCTTTATTTATAAAAAACTCAAGCTTCTATCTGATCCTCTAAATGTTGAGTAGAATATTCCCCTGTCAACGGTAAACGCATTCTGTCTTTCACCTCTTCCGAAGATAAACCATGCCCGAATAGAAACATTAATTTCGTTATCGCAGCCTCCGTAGTCGAATCATATCCGCTTATTATCCCCGCTTGAGCCAACTTATTTCCAGGTCCATATAAACTCATCTGTACACTGCCGCTGGAGCATTGAGTCACATTCACGATCACGATTCCCCGAGCAACCGCAGCCCTTAACATATCTAAAAACCAAGGTTTAGAAGGAGCATTCCCCGTACCGTATGTTTCCAAGACAACACCTTTTAAGTGAGGGATATTCAAAATACTATCTACCGTTTGCGGAGTAATGCCCGGAAAAATCTTAAGAATCACAACATTCGTATCCATTAAATAATGCGGTTTCAGAGGTTTGGGAACACGCACTTTATTAATAAGATTATTGTCATACCGTATATGCATCCCGACTCGTGCCAACGCCGGATAATTCAGAGACCGGAAAGCATTGAAATTTTCAGCGCTAATTTTCGAGGTTCGGTTTCCCCTCATCAAATGATTTTGAAAAAAGATACACACTTCCGGAACAACAGGAAATCCGTTTTCTTTTGCCGCCGCAATTTCAATAGCCGTAATCAGATTTTCTTTTCCGTCTGTCCTCAGCATACCGATAGGTAATTGAGACCCGGTCAGAATAACAGGTTTTGCTAAATTTTCAAGCATAAAACTAAGCGCTGAAGCCGTATATGCCATTGTATCAGTGCCGTGCAGAACGACAAAACCATCATAAGTATCATAATTATCTGCTATGATTTTCACCAAACGAATCCAAGATGCAGGATCGATTTCCGAAGAATCTATCGGAGGATCAAATTGAATCGATGAAATCAAAAATCCCAAACGTCTTAATTCCGGAACATTATCTAACAAATGATCAAAATTAAACGGCATCAGAGCCCCCGTTTCAGGGTCTTGTATCATACCGATTGTCCCGCCCGTGTAGATAATCAATACGGAAATTTTCTTTTCGGACATATTCCTCAGAATTATTTTTTGACAAAAATAGCAAATAATACCAGAATAAATAACCTTTTGCCGGTTAAAATTATCACATACCGATTATACGAGTATTCATTCATAGCAAAAAGTCAATATCAATACCTAAACGGGAACTTAACAACAGGAGTTATCTTTTTCAAAACTTGTTAAAAAATTTATTCGAGATAAAATAGAAAAGCCTTTTCCAGAGTCCCGAATCATTTGAAACAAAAAAATTATCGGACTATTTCGAATTTTAAAAACTTAAAGAATTCAAAAATCATTTTATCGCAACCAGAACAACAACTAAAAATATTTCTATTAAATTTAAACAGGCTCTAATATTCATTTAGAAATCTTTATTGTAAAATCTCATAAATCGATTATTTTATATTCAAAAAAGAATCCATAATAACATAAAAACCGATTATCTGAAAACCCGGAAAATTCAATAAATGAAAGATATATAAAAAATTTTGTATCCGTAAAGTTAAAAAGTTAATATACGGGATCATCCATAAAATTTTACAAGAATGTTACATTACTTAATAAAAAAAATACTATGTTTGCAAAACATTGATTTATATCAAAATTAAAATCACCAATTATCAAAAATGAGATTACGCATGAATGCGAAAAAATTTACTATCGGCAAGATAATTATGTTATCTCTGTGCCCAAGTTTCCTTATTTTCGGATATTCTTGTATAGACAAAAAGTACGATCTTACCAAAGACATTTCTACAATCGTAGGAATCGGGGGTGAATTAGGGTTTCCTTTAGGAGAGACCGAAACAAAGCTCCTCAGCGATTTATTAAAGCCGGAAGACATAGAAGATTTAACCACTGACGACGACCAATACGGTATACATAAAAAAGAAAATGTAAAAGCCGACATTCCAACTTTCGACCCGGTATCAATCAATGCAATAAATACATCTACCGACTTTAACATCTCGTTTGAGAAGTTGACAATAGATCCTATAAAAATCGATGAGACTCAACCGGATATATTGTTGAAAAAAAATATAATCGACAAACCTGAGATCAATCAGTCTTTTACAGGAAGCGTACCGATGATGATCACGGAAAACGTTCCGATAAACGTTCCTAACAACGGAGAAGTTAGTATAATGAATAAAGAATTCCGGCTCGATGAGCATCAGACATCTTTTGTTGTTGCAAAAGGAACGTGCCCTGTAGAAGTAACACATATATCCAATATAAAATTCAGCGGAACAACCGCACACCTGAAAATGGATATGGAGCAATTGAAAAATACATTAAATCTATCTGAGGCAACCGTAACACTGAAAAATTTTACAATAACATTCCCCAATACATTCGAAATTTCAAATCCTACTAAAGGAACACTGATCAACAGCTATACTTTGAATCTCGACAATGTAAATCTGACATTAACCGATAACATAATAAACTTCAATCTGGTCAGTTATAACAAAGAAATAGATGCTGCACAAGGCGAATTTTCGGGATTCGCAGAATCGATCAATTATTCTCAGTCAGGATATATCAGTATAAAAGGTATCACAAAAGGGGTTAATCTATCATCAATAGATATATCGATGCCTATCAGTATAAGCAGTTCTAATATCAATATCGAGGATATGGATCTTGCCATCTCAGATGTAAAAATAGATGTAGAACAGACAAATTTCAGTACCGATATCAACGTTACCAATATAAACAAAGATGTAAAAACGATAAACAAAGTATATTTTGATGACAATTCTACACTTACTTTGAAATCTGACCCCATTACTCTTGCCGGATTAGACCTCTCCGGTGGAGAGGTAACGATTAACCTGAACGATCCGAATACCCCTTTCGAATTCGATAAAACAGGTAACACATGGAATGGAGATAACCTCGTCATTACAATCGACGAATTAAAAAACGGATTTACCAAACAAGTAAAATTAAAATCGATAGATCTCTCTCAAAAAGTACTAAAGTCCGAAACAGACGGAACAAAATCACTGTCTTTCGAACCACAATTTAAAGTTAATACTTTTACTACATATGCTAAGGGCAACACAACATTCAAGAAAATAGAAAGCTTCAACAACAATTCGAAAATCAATTTCAAACTTCAGGAAAGTATATTGAATATTGCTGACGCCGATGTCGAGACAGAATCGTTTACCGCCGATCTCGGAAATAATACAGCAAAAATAGAAGTTGATGAAACTGATGTTCCTAAAGAATTAAAAGCCCTAAAATGGGTTAAGCTGAAAGGAAATACTGCTGTAAATCTGCAAGCGAGTATCAACATCACAGACGGAGCTGGAGATCTACAATTCGATGAATTGATAATCGATTTTCCTCAATACATTATTTTTGATGAAAATTCAGGTGTAATAAAACATACTAATCCTGAAACCGGAGAAAAAAGCCAACGTCTGATTTTGAAAAACCAAAAATTTACCAAAGGTTCTTCTACGGAACGGACATGGAAATATAATAATCAACTGCATATTACAAAGCTTGATTTCACAGACAGTGAATTCCAAAATATTCTGACAGAAGATCACAAACTCATATTACCTGAAAAGAACGCGGTAATAACCGGTCGAGCTTCCGTATCGTCCGGAAACATCAACCTCGACGATCTTCAAAATCTAAATGTCAAAACATCTGTGAATGTAGAACAGATGAACATACAACTGGCCGCCGGAGAAGTCAATGATGACGTTATCTCCGATAATCCTCACACATCAATAAATTTAGGAGATCTTTCGGATTATCTGAAAGAAGGGTCGGCCTTGTACCTTCCGAATGCCAATTTCCAATTGACAGCGACAAACCCGATCGGAGTACCTATCAACGTCGATCTGATTTTCACTCCCTATAAAAACGGAACTCCTTTAGCTTCAGGAGGATTAAAACCCGATAAATCCATGACCATCGAGGCTTATGATGATTTAAATCCTTCAGAAGAAGAAACAGCTAAAACTTCAAAATTCATATTAGCGACTCCCGAATACATAGCAAAAGGTATTCCTGAAGGGTTCGAAGCTATTCCGTTCAGTCAACTGCAAAGCGTAATCAAAGACGTTCCGGACAGTATAGTCATAGACGCTATTCCGACTCCAAAAGCCGTAGAAGGAGAAAACTGGCACACGGTAGATCTCTCAAAAGGAGGCTCTCAAGTACTGATCGACTGCAACGCAGATGTACCTTTTGTTTTAGGTAAAGATGTCAACATCGTATATAAAGACACGATCGATAACATACAAGATGATACAGATGACATTTTTGAAAAAGCAACAGCGAGCGAAATCTCGATAAAAGCAACCGTATATAACGGTCTGCCTTTAGAATTGGCATTGAAAGTTATCCCGTTATCGACAGGTTGTGTCAGCACTATCGATTCAAACGATCTATCCTTCACGTTCGACAACGGAAAAGAAGAAGGGTATGTTGCTGCAGGCACATATAATAGTGAAACAGGATCGACGAATACTTCTGAAACTACTCTTTTAATCAAAGTCAGAGAGCGAGAAGGCTCAGGAGCTTTAAGACGTCTGGACGGTTTGGAACTGCTAATTACAGGCGGATTGGGTGCAAATGAAGGTACAGTAGGCGGTGTTCCGTTGAAACCCAGTCAATCCATTAAAGCGAAGGTCGCCTTAAAGGTAAAAGGTATTCAAGCTGATATCGATAACTTTTAAAATCAACGTCGAACTCTTTACAAATACATAAAATGAAAAAGAAAATCATCATATTCATCCTATGTTTGGTCTCTGCAGGAGTATCGGCACAGACCTTGTATTCATCATATTTTTTAGAACGGATGCCTTATCGCCATAGATTGAATCCGGCTTTAATAAATGATTACGGATACTTCAGTTTTCCCGGATTAGGAAATCTCGATATTCAAGTAAACGGCAACATGGCCTTATCTCACTTTTTATATCCATCAGGAGACGAATTATTAACAGGTTTTCATCCGAGCATCTCATCAAACGAGTTTATTGGTTCGTTAAAGAACCGAAATAATCTGAGTTTAAATATCGATGAAACGATTTTATCATTCGGATTTTTCGCTTTTAACGGATTTAATACTTTTGATTTATCAGTAAAAAGCAGTACCGATATATTCTTGCCGAAAGACTTATTTGCCTTTTTGAAAAATGGACAAACCGGAGAGGTTACTCAATACGAAATGAAAGATATCCGGGCGAAAAGCAACAATTATGTCGAGTTGGCATTAGGACATGCTCACCGCATAAACGACAGGTTAACGATAGGGGCTAAACTGAAAGCGTTAATCGGTGCAGGGAATCTAGATGCAAGAATAGACCGTATGACTATGACATTATCCGATGAACGATGGATGATACAAAGTAAAGGTATAGCCGACCTGTCTCTTGCCGGAGTAAGTTTGGAAACCGACAGTAACGGTGAAATCGACGGATTCGATTTCGACACCGGGAAATTAGGAATTGCCGGTATCGGTGGTGCTATCGATCTCGGTGCAACTTATAAAATTCTCGACAATCTTACCGTGTCGATGGCTTTAACAGATATAGGTTTTATTCGTTGGAATAAGAATAAAAAAGCGGAAACCCCTGAAGGAGAATTTGTATTCGACGGATTCAAACATTTAGGTGCTGAAGATGACGATAACGGCAATAACGCCTTTGACGACGAAACCGATAAAATCGGAGATGATCTTGAAGCTTTATTTAAATTTAAAGAAACTCAAGCTTCTTCCAGAAGTACTTGGTTGAAAACGACTATGAATATAGGAGCAGAATATGGCGTTTTAAATAACAGAATATCATTCGGATTGTTATCCTCTACCCGATTCAGTACCCCAAAAACATGGACAAAACTGATGGCAACAGCTAATTTCCGCCCGGTAAAATGGTTCATGGCAGCACTCAACGGATCGGTATCGAATACCGGATGCACATGGGGTGCTTTGATAAATTTATGTCCCAGAGGATTTAATCTTTTCTTGGGAGCTGACTATATCGCTGCAAAATATACTCCACAATATGTACCTGTAAATACGACAAACATGAGTTTCAGTTTCGGTATAAATTTCCCGTTAGGAACCGACCCGAAATTGAAAAATAAAAAAGTCTATAATCCCGTACCCGCAGCATACTAATCAAATAAATAAAGCGAAAACGGCAGACGAAATCGTCTGTCGTTTTCACTTTAATATCTATAACTCATCTGTTAAACGGCGAATATCTGCACTTTTTAATTAAAATAAGATTGAGAAATATGAAGAAACTCTTTTTATCAGCACTTATTGCGATTCTTTGCCTTTCATGGTACTACTATTTTATGAACGACTCAAAAGAAGTTATAAATGAAGAACAGAAAGAAACGGTTCTAAACATAAAAGATGATGATGCAACCATGGAAAAAAGCACTCATCTTAAATTTAAAGGCGTACCCATTGACGGAAAATTGGATGAGTTTAAGTCACGCATGGAGCGTAAGGGATTCAAGCATATAGGTACACAGGACAATGCAGAGATACTGCAAGGCGATTTTGCCGACTTCAAAGAATGTACGATCTATGTAACCACACTCGATAATAAGGATTTAGTTTCAAAAATCTCCGTTGTTTTTCCGGAACAAAAACAGTGGAAATATCTTTATGGAGATTACAAGCATTTGAAAGAATTGTTGACAGAAAAATACGGCAAGCCATCAGCATGCACTGAAAAATTCCAATTTTTCCATGAACCTCGCAACGATAGCGAAAAAATGGATTATGCCTTATTGGGCGGATGCCAGTACGAGAGTCGATTTACAACTAACAATGGTGAAATCATCCTTTGGATCGAACATGAAAGATCTTTATCATGTTTCATAATGCTTTCTTATAAAGACAAAGATAATAGCAACATCATTAGAGAACACGCAAAAGATGATTTATAATAAATTTTGAAGCACTCCAATACCAATAAACGATAGACACAAATAGCCGATCATTATTATTTAGAACCTATCTAAATTTTATCTGGGTCAGTTTTGAAATTTTCTTTCGAGGATGTTTTGTTATTTTTACGAGGAGGATAGCGGGCTATCCGACGAGCGATAACGGGAAAAGAGACCGGAAGAAAACACAAAAATGACCTGATAATATTTTTTTGTCGGAAAATTTAGACAGGCTTTTAGGTGCATTGAAATCAACGAAGGATCAACACATCCCCTTCTGACGGGACATAGTCTTTATCTTTATGATTCATTTTATACAAATATTTCATACGAATACCATAAATCTGAGAAATATCATGCATCGACTCCCCTGCCGAAACGATATGCCTCGTATAGGCTTTGTCCGCTTTTTTATTCTTTTTCTCAAGGTAAATCACCATTCCCGGATCTAAAGGATAATCTTTGGGAATCTCATTATAACTACACAGTTTTTTTACGCTGATACCGAACTCCTTCCCTATATTTTTAAGATTATCTCCCACACGAACTTCGATGTAATACAAGCCTGAAGAACGATACACCTGATGAGGTTTATATCCTACCGGTAATTCAGGAACATCTTGTGAAGAACGCCCGTTACGATCATATCGATACAAATCATACAATTCTATAATCTGAATCAATTTACTTGCATACGCCTTATCGGTCGCATATCCGCAACGCTGCAAGCCCCTTGCCCAACCTTTATAATCGGTACTTTTCAGTTCAAATAACTGAGCATAACGCATATTCCGAGTCAAGAATAAAGAATGATCTTCGTATGAGTCTTTAGGATGCTTATATTTACGAAAGCACTCTCCTTTAGCATCATCATCGTGATAAACCCGAGCTCCTGTCCATTTATTATGACATTTTATACCGAAATGATTATTCGATTTACGCGCTAATGTTCCTCTTCCAGCGCCAGATTCCAATAGCCCCTGAGCCAGAGTAATACTGGCCGGTATTTTATATTTTTTCTGATGACTGATTGCCAAATCCTTATACGTATCTATATATTGCATATAAAGACGATTCCGGCTCTGAGCACTCACATCCCCCCCCCAAAAAACAGAAATGGCAAAAAGCGAAAACAGTGTTAATCTTTTAAAACTCATACTCAATATCCTTATTATAACTCGAAAAAAGAACGTAAAACTCGCTCGAATATTTCAAAACTTCTTTATATTTGTATTATTACTGAATTATTACCAATTAGAGATAAGCATATATTCGAATAACCTTAACGCTATAAAATTAGTCTCGATATGAAAAAGTTGAATCTCGATACAAAGATAACAGTTTGTTCTTATGAAGAATTGAGCCCCGAAGAAAAAATTCTGATCGATCGGGCAAAAGAGGCGAGCAACCTCTCATACGCACCCTATTCTCGATTCCAAGTAGGAGCAGCAGCCCTACTGAATAATGGAGAAATAATACAAGGAAACAATCAGGAAAATGCCGCATATCCCTCAGGATTATGTGCAGAACGCGTAACACTTTTTTTCGCCAATGCCAACTATCCCGATATTCCTGTGAAAATGCTGGCATTGGCGGCTCAGACAGGCGGAAGCTACACAGACGGTCAAGTTGCTCCGTGCGGAGCTTGTCGACAAGTGATTTTAGAAACAGAAAATCGTTTTAACCAACCTATACGGATATTGATGTACGGTAAAGACGACATTTATATCGTAGATTCTATAAAAGCATTATTACCGCTGTATTTCGATAAATCGAGTATGGAATGATAAAAACGAATTTCACTTTTTAAAATTTTTCAATATACAAACCGATTACTTTTTATTACTTTTGTAAATACAGAATTACAAGACAGAACATTCAAAATAAATGGATAATTATATTGTTTCGGCACGGAAATACCGCCCGTCCACATTCCACTCCGTTGTAGGACAAAAAGCTTTGACCCAGACTTTAAAAAATGCGATCAGTTCAGGGAAATTAGCTCATGCTTATCTTTTTTGCGGTCCGCGGGGAGTAGGAAAAACAACATGCGCCCGAATTTTTGCCAAAACAATCAATTGTTTACATCCTACAGCCGATGGAGAGGCTTGTAACGAATGTGAATCCTGCAAAGCATTCAATGAACAGCGATCTTACAACATTTTAGAATTAGACGCTGCATCTAATAACTCGGTGGACGACATACGGCAACTGACCGAACAAGTCCGCATTCCACCCCAAATCGGAAAATACAAAGTATTCATCATCGATGAAGTACACATGCTATCGACTGCCGCATTCAACGCATTTCTAAAGACACTGGAAGAACCTCCTCATCATGCACTATTCATATTAGCGACTACCGAGAAGCACAAAATTTTACCGACAATACTGTCTCGATGTCAAATTTACGATTTTCAAAGAATCACGACAGCCGATACCGTAGAGCATCTGCAATATGTCGCTTCTCAAGAAGGAGTAGCCGCCGAACCGGAAGCCTTGAGCGTCATTGCCCAAAAAGCCGACGGAGGTATGCGGGACGCATTATCTATATTCGACCAAGTCGTTAGTTTTTCTAACGGGAACATTACTTATCAATCGGTGATAGAGAACTTGAATGTCCTCGATTATGAATACTATTTCAGCCTGACCGATACATTTTTACGGAATGCCGTACCCGAAGCATTAATTCTTTTCGACAAAATACTGAAAAAAGGATTTGAGGCTCAATATTTTATAAGCGGATTAAGTAATCATTTCAGAGATTTGTTAGTTTGCAAAGATCCTATAACCCTACCTCTACTCGAAGTAGGTCCGGCAACAGCACAACGTTATGCCGAACAAGCGACACAATGCAGCAACGAATTTTTGTATAAAGCAATCGAGTTGAGTAACCGATGCGATTTGAACTACCGGAACAGTAATAATAAAAAATTATTGGTCGAATTGACACTGATACAGCTCTGTCAATTAACTGCGGCAAAAAATCCACAGCCCGAACAACAGCCAACGTTGCAAAAAGTATCTCCCGCGACACAAACTGTTTCCCAAAGAAGTTCTTCACCGATTCAGAATGCTCCGGCAGAACAAAAGAGAACCGTTACAACAAATGCTCCTGTCGCATCACCAACAATTCAAACAAGCACCGATGCTCGGACAACAGCAACAATACAGACCGATAAAACGGTAAATAAGGCTCAATTAAACGAGTTATCGAATAATCAACATCCCGCACAAAAACCGAAACCCCGAACGATTCCGATCCCTTCTATATCGATAAAAAAACCGATTATCGAAACAAAAGAACAGGTTCAGGAGACAAGAAAAGATGTGGACATGAATAATTCTTTCTCTGAAGAGGATCTGCAAAAAGCGTGGATTAAATTCACCGACACGATTTCCACCGAAACCGTTCTGGTGAATACGATGCGCACTTGTCCGCCTAAAATGCTGAATGCAACAGATTTCGAAGTTGTAGTCGATAATAAAGAACAGTTAGACCGGCTGAACGAAAGAGGCACGGACTTAATGCAATTTTTGAAAAAAGAATTAAAAAACACCCGTATCTCCATGCGTCCAAGAGAAAGCGAGAAGCAAGAAAAACACAAGGCTTTCAGCCAACGGGAACGATTCGATCTTATGGTTCAGAAAAATCCCAACATTATGCACTTAAAAGACAAATTCGGCTTGGAACTGGCATAATTTATTCTCGTTCTCGAACTTAGAGGCTGTTTAAAATATTCCAACAAAAAATAGGATCAAGTCAGGTTCGAGAGCTTGTTGAAACTGTACGACAAAAATATTTTAACCGGATATTAAAGCAATAAAAAAACAATCCTTATTCTGTCGGAACATACTGATAAGCGCCTACATCCGGATTTACCCCTTCAGGGCGCGGATTGCCTAAAAGATCCGTACGTGTATTCTCATCGACAAATTCAGGATCTCCTGCTCTGTAAGCTGCCGAAGACTCTGAAGCCAATCTGAAATCATACTGATAGTTATCTCCCGTAGCCACAAACATCGGATCTCCATTCCATATACACTGAATGAAATTTTCATCGTCCGAACCATTCACCCTAAAAAGACAAGTTTTAAAATAGATCTGGGTATTCAACAATTCTAAAGGCTGCATCAACGTGCTGTTACCGATAATGATACAATTTTGAAATGATGCTTTCAACGGCAAATTTTCTTCTGTCTGAGTATATCTGTCGAAAACCAGTAAAGGAGATTTTATGACATCCATCAATTGAAAATAATTGGCAAATGTACAATGAGTAAATTTTGCTTCTCCTCCGGACAAACTCATTAAAGCACCGCTGGCATTGGAAAATTGACAATTCCATGCCTCAATCCTGCTCTCCGTCGAAGAAACCAGATTATTGCTGGAGTTATGAATCACCGAATTGCTGAATATGATTTTAGTTCGCGAAACATCTGACGAATCGATAACGATTCCGGTAGAAGTACCCCTCATGGCAACATGGTCGAAACGGTTATCGTAACTGTCCGTATGGATACGAATTCCTCCCCACTGTCCCGGCAAATAGTCATACGGTAAATCGGCGAACATACGGTCGAGACGATCTCCTCGAAAAGTTACAGGACGCGATGCTGTACCACGAGCGTCTATCTTTCCCTTGACCTCAAGCATCGCCTTACTATGAAAATAAAGCGTAGTTCCTTCGGACAATACCATAGACGACGATGCCGGAATCACAAGGCTGTCATAAACCAAATAAGGTTTTTCTCCGGTAAATACGTTCTCTCCGTCCGGCAACACTTCACCCCGTAAAACATTGACATCTTGTCCGTATGCCTCTAATTTGACATCCTGACGAATTCCATTCGTAACAAATACGATAGAATCTTTTATCAATAAAGGAGAGTTTTGGTTTGTCGGATCGACATTTGCTTCCACAAAAACATATAAACTATCTTTACCCCTTATTTCCAAATCTCGTATTACCGGACCTTTAGAACCGTCTACATTAATAAAAAATCCGGAATTAGCGGCATCCGCCAACGTCACGGACTCTATTTTCAACGATTTTTTCGCATGGTTATAAACTTTAAAGGATAGTGTAGCCGTACCACGCTGTGTAAAAATCGTATCAAATTTTATAATGTCCGTAGAAAAAGTCAAACGGTCGTTAGGATCGCTCGAGAAACTCTCGCCAAAACATCCTGATAAAACAAATGAAAAAACGAACAGGACAAAAACTATATGGAAAATCTTTTTCTTCATCGTTGTATATTAACGGAAAAATCCGATTGTTATTGCAAAACATTAAATTAAGAGCCTGTCTATATTTTCCAATAAAAAATATTATCAGGTCATCTTTGTGTTTTCTTCCGGCCTTTTTTCCCGTTTTCACTCGTCAGATAGCCCGCTATCCTCCTCCTAAAAACAGAAAAACATCCTCGAAAGAAACTCTCAAATCTGACCCGAGCAAAATTTAGACAACAGGCTCTAAGCGATTTTTGAGATTAAATAGTTAAAAAAGACAGGATACTATCTTATAAGGACGGTATCCTGTCTTGGAAAATAGATACAGCTTAATTATTTATTTTTGATATAATCGGCAATCCATTGTCCTACTTCTGAAGTTTTATAAGACTTTCCATTTTGAGCTAAATCTTCTGTTACGATACCTGCTTCTATTGAAGCATCAACAGCTTCACGAATCATTTTGCCTTCATCCATGAGATTAAATGCATATTCGAACATAAGGGCTGCTGATAAAATTGTTGCTACAGGGTTAGCGATATTTTTGCCTGCAGCTTGCGGATAAGAACCATGTATCGGTTCGAATACTGAAGTATGAATACCTATGGAAGCAGAAGGAAGCATGCCTAATGATCCTGTAATTACCGATGCCTCATCAGTAAGTATATCGCCGAACATATTTTCGGTAACGATTACGTCGAATCGGTTAGGCCATTGTATCAGTTGCATCGCAGCATTGTCGACAAACATGTATTCGGTAGTGATTTCAGGATATTGTTTTTCTATTTCTTGAGCAACTTCACGCCATAAACGAGAAGTACACAAAACATTGGCTTTATCTACGACCGTAACTTTTTTATTTCTTTGCTTAGCATATTTGTACGCAAGATGCACTATTCTCTCTATTTCTTCCCGGCTATAAACACACGTATCGTATGCGATAGTTCCGTCTTCACTTCTTCCTTGAGGACGTCCGAAGTAGATTCCTCCAGTCAATTCTCGAATACACATCAGATCGGTATCTTTTACGATATCTGCCCGTAAAGGGGATTTGTATATGAGTGAATCGAATGTCGATACAGGACGTATATTGGCATACAATCCCAATTTCTTTCTCATTCCGAGTAATCCCTGTTCCGGTCTGACTTTGGCAGACGGATTGTTATCATATTTCGGATCTCCGATAGCCCCGAATAATACAGCATCCGATTGCATACATAATTCGTGAGTTTCGTCAGGATAAGGATTCCCTGTTTTGTCGATAGCGCAAGCTCCTACTAAAGCATGCTTGTATGAAAGTTCATGTCCGAATTTTTCACATACGGTTTTTGTCACTTTCAATGCTTCGTTTACGATTTCTGGTCCTATACCGTCACCCGGTAATACGGCAATATTCAATTTCATGATTTTTTTTGTTTATACGGTTTCTGATATATTATCTTGAATTTTTTCTATTTGGTTCAACATTTTAATAGTAGCCTGTATAGCTGCTTCTGTCTGGTCTGCATCAAGACCTCTGGTTTTGAACGTATGACCTTTGAAATTCCATGTAATAACTGTCTGAACAAATGCATCTGTACGGCCTCCCGGTGGAATATCGACTGTATAGTTGATGAGTATCGGGAATGTCTTTTTTAGTTGATATTTGTATATTTTTCGCAAAGCTTTGACGAAAGCATCATATTGTCCGTCTCCTGTTGCCGTTTCTTCATATTGTTCGCCATGAATCTCTATCTTTATGACAGCGACCGGATGCAAGCCTTGGGCGAGTGAAAGTGAATAATTGAGCAAATGTATCTTTTGGTCTTCTGAGTCGTGATTCAGAACATCTGAAATAATATACGGAAGATCATCCTGAGTTACTTGTTCTTTTTTATCACCTAAAGCAATGATCCGTTCTGTAACTTTTTTCATTGAAGTTTCATCCAACTCGATCCCCAGAGCTTCCAGATTTTTTTTGATATTGGCTTTGCCGGAAGTTTTTCCAAGTGCATATTCTCGTGTACGTCCGAAACGTTCGGGGAGCAAGTCGTTAAAATAGAGGTTGTTTTTACTGTCTCCGTCAGCATGCACTCCAGCACATTGAGTGAAAACATGTTCCCCGATAACAGGTTTGTTGGACGGAATTCGTACTCCGGAGTAAGATTCTACTACCCGACTTACCTGATTTACTTTACGTTCGTCGATATTCGTTTTTGTTTGTAGTTGATCGTGCAGTACCGCTAATATACTCGATAAAGGAGCATTGCCGGCACGTTCTCCTAATCCGTTTATAGTGCAATGAATCCCCTGTATTCCGGCCTTTGCTGCAGAATAAACATTTGCCACAGCGAGATCGTAATCATTGTGAGCATGAAAATCGAATCGAATTTCAGGATAACGATTTATCATCGATTTACAATAATCGTATGAAGAGTAAGGGTTTAGTATCCCTAAAGTATCGGGAAGCATGATACGTTCGATAGGTTCGTTTTTTAGAGCATTTACAAGTTGAAAAACGTATTCGGGAGAATGTAACATGCCATTCGACCAATCTTCCAGATATATATTTACTTGAAGTCCGTTTGTTTTTGCGAAAGATATTTCCTTTCGGATTGCTTCTATATGTTCTTCCGGAGATTTCCGTAATTGTTGTGTGCAATGTTTCAGAGAGCCTTTACATAGCAAATTTGCAACTTTTCCTCCGGCCTTCTTAATCCATTTTATAGAAATACCGTTATCCAGAAATCCGAGAATTTCGACTTTATTCAAGTGACCGCGTTTCCCTGCCCATTCACACACTCTTTTTACAGCTTCGAATTCTCCTTCAGAGACTCTTGCCGATGCGATTTCAATGCGATCCACACGTAATTCTTCTAACAAAAGTCTTGCAATACTGAGCTTTTCCTGAGCTGCGAATGAGACTCCCGATGTTTGTTCTCCGTCGCGCAGAGTCGTATCAAGTATTTCTATTTGCCGCATATTTATTTGTTTTGAGACTTTTCCCACGCTTCTATTCTATCCTTTCTGCTTAATAAATAGTCTATATCATCATATCCGTTAAGCAGGCAATCTTTTTTATAAGGATTTATTTCGAATGATTCTTGAGAGCCATTGTAGTTGTTCGTAATTATCTGATTTTCCAGATCTACTGTGACTGTGGTTTTCGGGTCGGAGGCGATTGCGCCGAACAGATCTGATAGAAAATTCTCAGAAACTACGACCGGAAGAACACAGTTGTTTAATGCATTGTTTTTAAAAATATCGGCAAAAAAACTTGAAACGACAACTTTGAATCCATATCCGGCAACAGCCCATGCGGCATGTTCTCGACTCGATCCGCTTCCGAAATTTTTTCCCGCAACCAAAACAGTGCCTGAGTAAGTGGGATCGTTTAATACAAATCCGGGAATAGGATTTCCTTCTTTATCGTAGCGCCAGTCTCTGAACAAGTTATCGCCGAAACCCTCTCGGGTAGTTGCTTTTAAAAAACGGGCAGGTATTATCTGGTCTGTATCGACATTTTCCATAGGGAGTGGGATACAGGTAGAGGTCAGAGTTTTAAATTTATCGGTCATATTTTTTATTTCTAAAAGATTATATAATAATTATTGCATAAAATTTCGGGGATCGGTAATTTTCCCTGTAATGGCAGCGGCAGCAGCGACAAGAGGTCCTGCCAAAATCGTTCGTGAACCCGGACCTTGTCTCCCTTCGAAATTTCGGTTAGATGTGGATACGGCATATTTCCCGGAAGGAACTTTATCGTCATTCATTGCGAGACAAGCAGAGCATCCGGGCTGACGAAGTTCAAATCCCGCTTCTGTTAAGATTTTATCCAATCCTTCTTTCCTGATTTGTTTTTCTACCGCCCAAGAACCGGGTACTAACCATGCGACTACATGATCAGCCTTTTTATGTCCTTTTACAAATTTGGCAAAGGTTCGAAAATCTTCGATACGTCCGTTTGTACAACTACCGAGAAATACATAATCGATCGGTTTACCTTCTAATTTTTCACCGGGTTTGAATCCCATGTAATTTAATGACTTGATAAAAGATATTTTACCGGCTTCATCAATCTGTTCTAATGTCGGAATCGTATCGTGTATTCCCATTCCCATTCCGGGATTTGTCCCGTAAGTAATACGAGGTGCAATATCCGAAGCGTCGAAGAATACCTCTTTATCAAATACAGCATCGGCATCACTATACAGTTCTTTCCACTGTTTCAACGCTTTTTCCCACTCTTCTCCTTTAGGAGCAAATTCTTTATCTTTGACATAGGCGAATGTCGTTTCATCTGGGGCGATCATTCCGCCTCTTGCACCCATTTCAATACTTAGATTACATACTGTCATGCGCCCTTCCATACTCAGTGAGCGAATCGCCTCTCCGGCAAATTCTACAAAATAACCGGTTGCGCCGCCTGTAGTCATTCGGGAAATTACATAGAGAGCTATATCCTTTGCCGTAACCCCTTTTTCAAGTTTTCCGTTAATAGTGATTCTCATTCTTTTGGGTTTAGGCTGCAAAATACATTGTGTGGCCAGAACCATCTCGACTTCGCTTGTCCCGATTCCGAATGCAATAGCTCCGAAAGCTCCGTGAGTAGAAGTGTGGCTGTCCCCGCAGACAATGGTCATTCCCGGTTGTGTCAGTCCGTTTTCCGGTCCTATAACATGAATAATTCCGTTCTTTTCGTGTCCGAGACCGTATAAAGTAATACCGAATTCATCTGCGTTTTTACTTAGTGCTTCTACTTGATTTCGGGATACAGGGTCTGAGATCGGTTTATCTTGGTTCAATGTCGGTATATTGTGATCGGGCGAACAAGTCGTACGATCGGGACGGAATACTTTCAATCCGCGTTCTCGCAAACCGTTAAATGCTTGAGGGCTGGTCACCTCATGACAATAATGTCTGTCGATGTATAATTGTGTAGGTCCGCCTTGTATAGTAGAAACTACATGTGCATCCCAAATTTTGTCGAATAATGTTTTTTTAGACATGATAAATTGATGTTGTTTATTAAACGATAAATTTATTAATAGCGTCGATAAATGCCTCGACAGATGCTGCTACAATATCTGTATTGGCTGAGAAACCATAATAGTGTACTCCTTCGTAAGAAACTGTTATATGTACTTTTCCGACATCGTCGCTTCCCTTTGTGATGGCTTGAATTAAGAATTCTTGTACGGTCATTTTACGGTGAATTATTTGTTTTACCGCATTTATTGCCGCATCTACGGGTCCATTACCGGAAGCTGCCGCTTCGAATTTCTCTCCGGCGATATTCAAGCCGATACTGGCGACGGGGCGCATGCCGATACCGGAAGTTACCTGCAAATAGTCGATTGCGATGCGGGCATTTGCCGAGCGGTCTTTTCCTACAAGCATCAATATGTCATCATCATTTATGTCTTTTTTGCGATCGGCAAGTTTCAGAAAATCGCTATATGCCTTATCTAACTTTTCTTTGTCGAGTTCGACTCCGAGAATGTGAAGGCGATGTTTTAATGCTGCTCGTCCGCTACGGGCAGTCAATACGATAGAATTTTCGTCTATTCCGACATCTTTAGGATCGATGATTTCATAACTTTCGCGGTTTTTCAAGACTCCATCTTGATGTATTCCCGAAGAGTGGGCAAATGCGTTGCGTCCTACAATAGCTTTGTTCGGTTGCACCGGCATGTTCATCAAACTTGAAACCATACGACTTATACCGTATATTTTTTGTGTATTGATATTCGTTTCTATATTGAGATCGTGATGGCTCTTAAAAATCATGGCAACTTCTTCTAAAGATGTATTTCCGGCACGCTCTCCGATACCGTTTATAGTAACTTCAGCTTGTCTTGCCCCATTCAATATTCCTGAAATTGTATTTGCTGTGGCCATTCCCAGATCATTGTGGCAATGGGTAGCTATAGTTACGTTATCGATTCCTTTTACGTTTTCCTTTAAGAATCGTATTTTGCCTCCGAATTCATCCGGAAGGCAATAACCGGTAGTATCCGGAATATTTACGACTGTAGCACCGGCTTTTATTACGGCTTCTATGACTCGGGCTAAATATTCATTATCAGTACGTCCGGCATCTTCTGCGTAGAATTGGACATCTTCTACAAATTTTTTTGCATATTTGACCGCCGATACAGCACGTTCGATGATTTCTTCCCGAGTGGAATTGAATTTGTATTTGATATGATAATCAGATGTACCTATTCCGGTATGTATTCGTCCGTGTTTGGCATATTTTAATGCTTCTGCGGCCACTTTTATATCATTTTCTACTGCTCGTGTCAGAGCACAAATTGTAGGCCATGTTACTGCTTTAGAGATTTCTACTACCGAGTTGAAATCTCCTGGACTGGATACCGGAAACCCGGCTTCGATAACATCGACACCCAATCCTTCGAGAGCTTTAGCTACCTGAATTTTTTCTACGGTATTCAACTGGCAGCCGGGAACTTGTTCTCCGTCTCGCAATGTAGTGTCAAAAATGAATAATCTGTCAGACATAATTTTATTTTTTATCTTTATTTTTCTATATAAAAAAACCTTTCAACACCGGAAGTGAGAAAGGTTTTATATTTATCTCTTCATATTTTATTGTACACTGGCTCACTTCCTATTAATTGTTCTCAATAGAATAATAATCTGTAAACCTAGTAGTAGAATTGCAAACGGCTTCATATTAAGTTTAGTATTTATTTGAAAAATATTTATACCATCGTTTTCGGTTGCAAATATAGAGATGCTTTTTGAATATTCAAAACAAAATGAATGTTTTTTCTATATAAATCTTATAAAATATAATTTGTAAAGATTTTATTCTTTTGATTTGTAATTAATTACTGTTTTTATTTTAGAATTGTGTTCCGATGCGAATAGCTATGCCATTCTTTCCGGTTAATATTTCTTTTCGTAATACGCTGGTATCTTTGCGTCTATGATCTTGAAATTCATAGCCCATGCTGAAAAACAGTTTGTATCTTGTTTTGGAAATAAAGTTGAGCCCTAAACCGATTGAGGCGTATGCTCCGCCTCTGTCATTGTTTCCTGAAGTAGATAAACTGTATCCTCCTCTACTGTATATAAATATTCGTTTCCAGTATCCTCTTAACTCACCGAATAAGGGGAACATTGTGAAATTCTCTCCGAAATAAGTTCGTATTCCTGTACCCGGTCCTATATAAAAATAACTGTTGATAAAATAACCGTATGATATGTCTATATCTAAGCTCGCATTACACTCCGATAAATCGGGGTACATCGGATCTTGTCTCATAAAAAGGGAAGTTCCGAAATCGGCAAATGCTGCGAATGTTTTTGCTTTAGAGTGTTCTTTTGTTTTTTTAGAATAGACGACCATTGCTCTCTCTTTTACTTTTTGAGCACTGATGATCGGGGAGTGTAGAATTGCAATAGTAAAAATGAATAATAAGATTCTTCTTTTAGGCATGGTATTGGTTTTTGGATCAAATGAAAAAGAGTGATTCGGAATTAGTTGTCCGAATTCACTCTTTGTTTTTTTAGGATCACTCTTTCTTGTAAGGTTTTATCCTAAGTAAGTTTTAAGCAGTTTGCTACGAGAACTTTGTCTCAATCTTCTTATGGCTTTTTCTTTGATCTGGCGTACGCGCTCTCTGGTGAGGCCGAATTTGTCGCCGATTTCTTCCAATGTCATTTCTTGACATCCGATACCGAAAAACATTTTGATAATATCACTTTCTCTTTCGGTTAATGTAGCTAATGCTCGATCTATTTCTTTAGCGAGGGACTCATTGATCAATGACCGGTCGGCAATAGGCGAATCGTCGTTGATAAGTACGTCTAACAGGCTGTTGTCTTCTCCTTCGACAAATGGAGCGTCAACAGAAATGTGACGTCCGGAAACTTTCATTGTATCCGAAATTTTGTCTACGGGGATATCCAATTCATCTGCTAATTCTTCCGGAGAAGGACGTCGTTCGTTTTCCTGTTCAAATTTAGAAAAGGCTTTGCTGATTTTATTCAACGAACCTACTTGATTGAGAGGAAGACGTACGATACGAGATTGTTCTGCTAAAGCCTGAAGAATCGATTGACGTATCCACCACACAGCATAAGAGATAAATTTAAAACCTCTGGTTTCGTCAAATTTTTCAGCAGCTTTTATCAAACCCAAATTCCCTTCGTTGATTAGGTCGGGAAGACTTAATCCTTGGTTTTGATATTGCTTGGCGACAGAAACGACAAAACGCAGATTGGCACGGGTTAGTTTTTCTAAAGCGACCCGATCTCCTTTTTTTATGCGCTGGGCAAGTTCAACTTCTTCTTCGACAGTAATCAGGTCTTCTCGTCCGATTTCCTGAAGGTACTTGTCAAGCGAAGCGCTCTCCCTGTTGGTAATTGATTTTGTGATCTTTAATTGTCTCATCCTGCAGATTAGAAATTTGGAGTGCAAATATAATGTTTTTTTACAAATTCTCAAACCTTACGGTTAAGAAAAGAACTTTGTCCCATTTTGTCCTAAGTCTTTTCTTCCGTATTGGCTATTCGCAAAACGTACGGTGGAAATAATTTGTTTCCGATATTAATCTTCTTTGCCATTTGCCAAGATAAAAGCACAATTCTGCAAATTTAATTACAGTAAATTGTGCTTTTATGATTTGATTTAAGAACTATGCTTTATTCCGAAAGATCTACAGCATAATATCCTGTTTTCCCATTCGGATATATACCGGTGATGAACATGACTTTATCTCTGCTGTTTCCTTTCATGATGTCATTGAAAATACTTTCGATCGTATCGACCGATTTTACGTTGACACCGTTAATACTAAAGATTATAAATCCATCGCGAATACCGGCTCTTTGGAATTTCCCGGCCTTGATGCCGACTACTTGAACCCCTGAGCTGATATTTAATTCTCGTTTAGTATTATCTTTCAACTCTTTGAAAGCTGCTCCAAGACTCTCGATACCTTTTGTTTTGGTGATTTCGGTATTACCTTGGTTATTCTTTAACGTAACCGAAAGCGTTTTAGTATCTTTTCCCCTATGAATTGTTACTTTTATTTTGTCACCGGGGCGATAACGGTTTACTTGTTCTTGTAATGCAGAAGCAGTTTTTACAGGTACATCGTTGATTGCAATGATAATGTCGCCTTTCTTTATTCCGGCTTCCATAGCGGCACTGCGGTCATTGACTTCTTCTATATAGATACCGTCTTGTATCTGGATGTCTTTTTCTTTTGCGAGATCTGAATTAATATCGCGGATGATAACTCCAAGCACGGCACGTTGTACTGTTCCGTATTGTTTCAAGTCGGTAATTACTTTGCTTACTATACTTGTCGGAATAGCAAAAGAATACCCGGAGTAAGCTCCTGTTTCGGAATAAATAGCTGTGTTTATACCGACTAATTCTCCGTTTGTATTTACAAGAGCGCCTCCGCTATTACCCGGATTTACTGCTGCATCAGTCTGTATAAAAGATTCTATACCCATGGTTTTTCCTGTACTGATCATACCTAAGCTACGAGCTTTGGCACTTACAATACCGGCTGTAACAGTAGAATAGAGCTGGAATGGATTTCCGACAGCCAGTACCCATTCTCCGACTTGTAGCTTGTCCGAATCTCCGAAAGGTAATGTCGGAAGATCTTTTGCTTCGATTTTGATTAAAGCCAAATCGGTACTTGGGTCTGTTCCTATGATTTTAGCATTGAAAGATCTTTTATCATTTAAAGTTACCTCTAATATATCCGCGCCTTCAATTACATGGTTGTTCGTTACAATATAACCATCGGGGGTGAGGATTACTCCCGATCCCATTCCTACACGAGGTTGAGGTTTCATATTTCCGCCCCCTCTTTGTCCGAAAAAGAATTCAAAGAAAGGATCTTGCATCATTCCTTGTTGCTGTTGTTTGGCAGATGTTGTAGATTTTATACTGACAACGGCATTTACTGTACTGGCCGCCGCTTTTGTAAAATCGGTTTCAATAGCCGGACGGTTCGAAACCGGAGTAAAAGCTACGGGTTTTGCGTATTTGCTTCCGGTTTCCTCAATAGCGTTATCGCTTATTGATTTCGAACGGTTTAGAAAGGAGTAAGCACCAATGGATACTCCGGAACTAACGAGAGCCACGAGTGCAAAACTGATAAGTTTTTTGCTGAAATTTTCCATGACGTTTCTGTTATTCATTTGTTAATAAATCTCCGTTTTTAAATGTTTGAGTCGTTAAATTTAATACAATATCCGTGCGGTTATTTCTCTCTCTGTTTCTTTTTAGAAACTTTTAATAGCTCTCTTAGGTGATTAACAGGGGTTAACTGACCGTTGTCTGGAAAACCGACAAAGTTACCGATATAACTGACATAAAGTCTGATAGATGAAAACAATCATCTCTATAATGATGTTATAATCGTGCAAGATTGTTCTTTTTATCGAGCAGCGGTTTGGATAACCGCCAGTAATCGATTATCTTTGCAAGTATATACAGCAGGACAGTCTGTCGCTCATGGCAACATGTGAGGAAAGTCCGGGCAACACAGAGCACCATATTTCCTAACGGGAAGCTATTCGTAAGAATAGAGTAACGTAACAGAAAATAACCGCTGCTTGCAGTAAGGGTGAAAAGGTGAGGTGAGAGCTCACCGGTTTTCGTGGTGACACGAGAAGCCGTACGTCTTATGGGTTGTAAGGTTATGTATACCGGCGCAGTAGGGCTGCTCGTCCGATGTCGGGGGGTAAACCGCTAAAGCTTTATGGTGACATAAAGACAAGATAAATGACAGACACCTTTTTATAAGGTACAGAACCCGGCTTATCGTTCTGCTGTATTTTTCATATATCAATATTGTTGAAAACATGGCGAAAAATAGTATAGTATTCCGGATTGGAACATTCTTTCGCACCGCATCAAAGTTCATATTTGAAGATATGTGGCGTATTACCGGAAATGATGTTTCGGGGTTACGGCGCAGGTTGATTAATCTGGCAAAAACTATATTCATTTCGGTACGTCGTTTTCAAGAAGATGATCTTCAGTCAAAAGCGTCAGCACTTACCTACAGTACATTATTAGCTGTTGTTCCGGCTTTAGCCTTAATGTTTGCCATAGCTAAAGGATTCGGTTTTCAAAATATTGTACAAAGTCAATTGTTCGATTATTTCCCCGCTCAAAAAGAAGCGCTTGAACATGCCCTTTCTTTCGTTGATGCTTATTTGACACAGGCTAAAAGTGGGATATTTGTCGGAGTCGGGATTATTTTCTTGCTTTGGACGGTAATAAGCCTTATGAGCACCGTCGAAAGTACGTTGAATGATATATGGCAAGTGAAAAAGAATCGTTCTTTTTACCGTAAAATTACCGACTATACTTCGATGTTTGTTTTGCTTCCGGTCTTGATGATAGCTTCCAGTGGTATCTCTTTGTTCATATCTACGGGTATTGACAGCAATGCATATCTATATTTTATAAGTCCTTTGGTAAGAAATATCATTTCGTTTAGTCCATATTTTTTGACCTGTTTATTATTTACTGGAATATATGTTTTAGTGCCTAATACAAAAGTTAAGTTCTGGAACGCTTTTATTGCAGGTATTATTTGTGGTACGGCTTTTCAAGTTTTTCAATTTTTATATATCAGCGGACAGATATGGGTATCGAAGTATAATGCCATTTATGGAAGTTTTGCATTTTTACCGTTGTTTTTGTTATGGATGCAACTTTCATGGCTGATTTGTCTTTTCGGTGCGGTTCTTTCGTTTTCGGCTCAAAATATAGAGAGTTATGATTTTGAACAAGATACAAAGAATATAAGTCGTCGGTATAAAGATTTTGTCGTGTTGTTGATTGCCTCGGTTATCGTAAAACGTTTTGAAAATGGAGAACCCCCTCTGACAATGCAGCAGATAAGTAAGGCTTACCAGATTCCGATTAAACTTACCAGTCAGATACTATATTTGCTCATCGAGATAGGAATTGTTAGGGAAACGACAACTGATGATGAACGTTTGTTGGCATATCAGCCGGCATCCGATATTTCCGGAATGACGGTAGGAACATTATTAATGCGTATAGATGAACTGGGTTCTGAGCAGTTTAAAATTAATAGAGATACCCTTTATAACAAGCATTGGGTGGCTCTTTTAAAAGCACGTGAACAGATGTATGATACAGCAGATAAAGTGCTTTTAAAAGATTTGACATTTAATGATTTACCTGTAAAAATTCAAGAAAAATAATATTTTTTTATCGGGAAAATATGAGCAGGCTCTTATTGATTTGCCTATATTTGTATCGACCGAATTATTTTTAACCTTTGATTAACTATGAAGCAGATTTCATGTCTTATGCTTTTTTTGATTCTTTCTTATTCCGGATATGGATATGAAGAGAGAAATCTTTTAGAAAAACAGGCCGATGTAACGCGGCTTAAAGAAATTCTTATTTCCGACCAAAAATGGGTATCTTATCCTAAATATTCCGACCGTGCCGGGTGGGACAGTTTGACGAAGAATTATAAAGAAGCCCTGATTAAACGAGGAGAGAAGCAACTGAATTATGAGTGGAAAGTCATAAAAGCTACCGATTATTTGGAGTACGAACGTACAGGTAATCGTAAAATTATGGAAAATCCTAATAGTAGTAATAATAATGCGATTGCAGATTTGGCAATTGCTGAATTGGCTGAGGGAAAAGGTCGTTTTATCGATCAACTGATCAATGGAGTAGTATATTCGTGCGAAATGACTTCTTGGGCTCTTTCTGCTCATCTGCCTGCTCAGCACTCTAAACGGTCTTTACCCGATTACACAGAACATATAATCGATTTAGTCTCTGGTGATATGGGAGCTCTTCTTTCATGGGTGTATTATTTTTTTCATAAAGAGTTCGATAAAGTAGATCCTATAATATCAAAACGACTTTATAAGGAGATAAAAGAACGAATTATGGACACTTATATGCGGGAAAATCGTTTCTGGTGGATGGCGTTTGATTACAAGGGACAGTTGGTAAATAATTGGAATCCTTGGTGTAATGCAAATGTATTACAATGCTTTTTGTTATTGGAGAATGATAAAGACAAATTGGCCGATGCCGTATATAGGACAATGGTTTCGACAGATAAATTTATAAATTATGTCCATTCTGACGGAGCATGTGAAGAAGGACCGTCCTATTGGGGGCATGCTGCTGGAAAAATGTATGATTATCTGCAATTGTTGTATGACGCTACGGGAGGAAAATTGTCTTTGTTTACGAACCCTTTAATTCGTAATATGGGGGAATATATTTCTCGGACTTATGTCGGTGACGGCTGGGTCGTTAATTTTGCCGATGCTTCTGCAAAAGGTGGAGGAGATGCAGGTTTGATTTTTCGCTATGGAAAGGCGATCGGCAGCAAGGAAATGCAGGAGTATGCAGCTTGGCTGTCGCGTGAAAAAGGTGGAATTGTTATAACGTCGGGAAGAGATATGTTCCGTACATTGCAATGCCTGCTTTATAGCGAAGATATGCAAAAGATGACCGCTGTACATCAGACTCCGGAGGTAACGTGGTATCCGGAAACGCAATTCTGTTATTTGAAAAATAAAAATGGATTTTTCTTAGCCGTTAAAGGTGGATATAATAATGAAAGCCATAATCATAATGATGTCGGGACATTTTCTTTATATTACAACGCAGTTCCGGTTATTATAGATGCTGGAGTCGGTACTTATACACGGCAGACTTTCGGAAAAGAACGTTATACGATATGGACGATGCAAAGCAATTATCATAATTTACCGATGATCAACGGAGTACCTCAAAAATTCGGGTCTGAATATAAAGCGACGGATGTCGTGCTGGATAAGAAGAAAAAGCAATTATCTATGAATATTGCGACTGCTTATCCCGATAATGCTGAGGTCGAAAAGTGGATAAGAACGTATCGTCTCAGGGATAGAAGTCTGGATATTTCCGATGATTTTATTTTGAAGGGATTGCAAAATGAAAATCAGGTAAATTTCTTATTGTGGGGAGATATTGATTTAGGTACGACAGGAAGAGTAAAAATTTCAGTAAAGGGGCAAACCGTAGAACTCCATTATGATAGCTCCTTGTTTATACCGTCTTTAGAAACAATCTTGCTTACTGATCCCAGATTATCTAATGTTTGGGGGGAGAAAATATTTCGCCTTTCCCTGACAGCAAAAAAAATGGTGGAGAAAGGACATTATCTCTTTAGTGTGAAAGCATTATAGGTAAATTACCCTTTAGGTATTAAGAGCTTGTCTGAATATATATTTTTTATTGGAAAATTAAGACAGGCTCTTAGAGGCTGTCTAAATTTTACTCGGGTCAGTTTTGAGAGTTTCTTTCGAGGATATTTTTCTGTTTTCAGGAGGAGGATAGCGGGCTATTTGACGAGTGAAAACGGGAAAAAAGACCGGAAGAAAGCGCAAAAATGACCTGATAATATTTTTTTATTGGAAAATTAAGACAGGCTCTTAAACTGATGGCAAGATTTTATATAAATTGATTGGTTTTAATGCAAGATGTTATGTATCTTTGATTTCGTTAATTTATTAATTAGTCTTTTAACTTTGAAAATATATGATACTAAGTATCGTTGTCCCGTGTTATAACGAGTCGGAAGTAATAAACGAAACATCCGGACGACTCATTGCCGTCCTTGAAGGATTGATAAAGAAAGAGATGATTTCTCCCGACAGTTTTATATTGTTTGTCAATGACGGTAGTCGGGATAATACATGGGAACTTATCCTTAAATTATATAAAGAGAATAAGTATATATATGGTGTTAATCTGGCCGGTAATGTCGGACACCAGAATGCATTGATGGCAGGATTGACGGTCGCTAAAGATATGAGTGATCTTGCGATTTCGATAGATGCCGATTTACAAGATGATGTTTCGGTTATAGAAGAAATGGTAAAGAAATACGATGAAGGCTTCGACATTGTATATGGAGTGAGAAAATCTCGACAGAAAGATACTTTTTTCAAACGGACTACAGCTCTTTGTTTTTATAAGTTGATGACGGGATTAGGAGTGAAATCGGTTTATAATCATGCCGATTATCGTTTGATGAGTAAACGGGCGTTGGAACAACTTATGAAATTCAGAGAACGTAATTTATTTTTACGAGGTATAGTACCGTTGATAGGTTACAATACGACATGTGTATATTATGACCGTCATGAGCGTTTTGCCGGAGAATCTAAATATCCTTTGAGTAAAATGCTCAATTTTGCGATAGACGGTATAACCTCATTTTCGGTAAAACCTGTGCGTTTGATATTCGGTGCTGGCGTATTTTTCCTGATTATGACGTTTTGTGCATTTATATATACGTTATGTTCTTATTTAACAGGAGATATTGTTGCCGGATGGGCATCACTAATGCTCTCTGTGTGGTTTATCGGAGCTTTAGTTCTGATTTCTATCGGAATAATAGGGGAGTATATCGGAAAAATTTATATCGAAGTGAAGGATCGCCCTCGGTATAATATCGAAACTATTCTCACTCATAAAGAATAATAATTGAATGATTATAGAGGATAATAACCCTTTCAGAAATAAATGTACTGAAAGGGTTATTTTTATGATTTTGATATTGTTACGTAAGACTACTTAGTTATAATGTGTAGAAAGAGTGACTCGACAACATCTCTCAAAAAATATTTGTGCAAAATTTCGACAGGCGGTTCTAAGACCGACACTGAAACTTAAAGAAGAGAGAATGCTTTTAAAACGGAAATATAAGAGGTAAAGTAAAAATCATGATAATTCCGATAATAATTTGGAGAGGCAATCCGACTTTCACATAATCCATAAATGTATATTGTCCTGCCGGCATTACTAATGCGTTCGGAGGTGTAGAAAACGGAGATGCAAAACACATACTTGCCGCAACGGTTACGGCAAATAAGAAAGGATAGGGGCTTACTCCAATACCTATAGCCGATTGCATTGCGATGGGAGCAAGCAATACTGCTGTAGCTGTATTACTGATAAACATCGTCATCAATGACGTCGTAAAATAAACTCCTGCCAGCAGTATGATCGGACCGTATTGTCCTAATCCTGTAACCAACGAGTGTGAAATGACTTTTGATGCACCTGTTTTTTCCAGAGCTAAGGACATAGGTAGCATTGCTGCAATGAGCACGATACTTTCCCAGTTAATGGTTTTATAGGCCGATTCTACATTTCGAAAACATCCGGTAAGAACCATTAGCAGTCCGGCTATCATAACAGCTGTCACAGGAGCGATCGGAATAAAATCGAACATCATTGCAGCTATCATAAGAACCATGATTGTTGCAGCGACAGGAGCTTTATAATCTAAAGTCACTTTGGCAGCTTCGGTAAGTGGTTGGCCTAATACGACCCATTCAGACTGATCTTCGTTTAACCGGGCTATATCATTCCATGTTCCTTGCACGAGTAATACGTCTCCCGAGTGGATTTTTTCATCTTTTATATCATGTAAAATATATTCCTTTTTTCGTCGTATTCCGAGTACATTCAGGCTATATTTATCTCTGAACCCGGCGTCTTTAACACTTTGATTGATGAGGCGCGAATTTGGCATCAATAAAATTTCGGCGATACCGATATCATAAAAATCGAGAGAGTTCTCGTTATTCTTTCCGGATTCTTCGGTAGTATGCGAATTGATAATGTAAAGATCTAATTCTTGTGCAATTTGGTGTATTCGGTCGAAATCTCCCATTACATAAATTACATCTTCGTTTTGTAATGTCGTATCAGTTGCAAGTTTTTGATTGACCGACTTTAAGAAACGAGATTGAGACTGAGAAATACGTCGTACTTCCAGAACATTCAACCCGTATTTATTTCGAATATCCAGTTCGACTACATTTTTCCCGATAACAGGAGATTTAGGATTTACTTTTATTCTGAATAAATTATCTGCAAGTTGGTATTCTTTAACTAATTCATTCAAAGATTTGTTTCTGTTTATTTTATTATCGTTGTTTTGTCCTTTTTTGGAAAGAAATATTTTGCTTAACGGAATAAGTACGATGATACCTGTCAGGACACAAATAATACCTACCGGAGTGAAAGAAAAAAAAGAAAGGGGTGCATATCCGTTTTCTGTCAGCGTATTTTGAATGACAAGGTTAGGCGGAGTTCCGATTAAAGTCATCATACCTCCCATGCTGCTTGCGAATGCTAACGGTATGAGCAGACGGCTGGCGTTCATGTTTGCGCTTAAAGCCAAACTGACGACGATGGGTAACATCAGAGCAACTGTTCCTGTATTGCTGACAAATGCTCCGATTGCAGCGGTTACCAGCATGACAAGGATGAATAGTTTCAGTTCGCTTTTGCCTGCCATCCTTAATATTTTCGCACTGATCATTTTAGCCAATCCGGTCTGAAAAATAGCACCTCCGACAACAAATAACCCTACCATCATAATGACAATGGAATTGGAAAATCCTGATAACGCTTCTTCCGGAGTCAATATTTGAAAAACTAAAAGAAGCACGAGTGCACAAAGAGCTACCACATCCGAACGAATTTTGCCGTTCATGAAGAAAATTGCGGATAATACTAAGATAGTGAGGGTTATGTACATAAAAATCGAATATAAGTTATAATAATATCTTTGTAAGATATAATACAGATTTAGAGCTTATTTTGTTGCAAATATATCCTTGTTTGTTTTACAAATCAAATGTGAGAATGCTTTTTTATGTTCTGTTAGTATCTTATTTTGGTTCAGTAGGTATAAAAAAAGCGGCGATATATTTCGCCGCTTTTGATGCTAGAAATATAAAAATTATTTTTTCCACAATTTACTCATATCTTCCAGAGTTTTACCTTTAGTTTCGGGAACAAAACGCCATACGAAGATCGCTGCAATTACGCAGATGATACCATACAAACTGTATGCGAACATAGGACTGAATTCGTATAGAGGCGGGAATGTAGAAGATACGATATAGTTGAATACCCATTGGAATGCTACTGCAATAGCGACAGCTTTTCCTCGAATCGTATTAGGGAATATTTCTGAAATTAGTACCCAACAAATAGGCCCCCAAGACATCATAAAGAAAGCTGCATATACAATAATGGAAAGAACAGGGATAATACCCTTAAGACCGATATTGTCACATATAGCTACGGCAAATGCACCGATAGCCATACCGATAGATCCGATAATTAATAACGGTTTGCGACCGAATCTGTCGACTGTAAAGATTGCAACAAGAGTGAAAAGGATATTAACGATACCCATAATCACGGTTTGCATCATACCACCGCCTTCGGCTCCGGCATTTTCAAACATGCGGGGAGCATAATATAAAACCGCATTGATCCCGATAGCTTGTTGGAATACCGATAATAATATACCGATAATGATTACCGGAACACCATAGGTAAACAACTTTTCAGTTTTTTCGTGTACCGTACTTTTTATGTCGTTGAGTATCTCTTTAGCCTTTTTCTGTCCGTTGATTTTCTCTAAAATAGAGAAAGCTTTCTCTTCTTGTTCTATCAACACCAAATATCGAGGAGTTTTAGGTACAAAAAATAGTAAAATTCCGAAAAGTATTGCCGGATATGATTCTGATCCGAACATATAACGCCAGCCTTCTTTTACTGTCCACATGTCAGATTCCGGACTTACCGAGAGTACGCCTTGAGCATCTTTCAATATAATAGGGTTCTGATGGTCGCCTAAAATCAAGTAGTTGACAAAATATACGACCAACATACCGAATATAATGGCAAATTGATTGCAAGAAACAAGAGTACCGCGTATTTCGGACGGAGCTATTTCTGCAATATACATAGGAGATATTGCAGAAGCAAGTCCTACACCGACACCTCCTAAAATACGATAAAAGTTAAATGCTATCAAGACATTTAAGTTCGCTTCTCCATGTTTAAAAAATAAAAATTCAGGATCGTATGAACCTAATGCTGAAAGTAAAAGTAAAACTGAAGCCAGACGTAAAGAGTTACGACGACCTAAGCGCAATGCCGCTATACCGGAGATCGCACCTCCGATAACACAGCCCAATAAAGCGCTGGAAGAGGTAATACCATGTAATATCTTGTCATATTGAAAATCAGTGGCGGTAAGGAAAAAGGCTTCTAACCCTTTTTCTGCACCAGAAACAACAGCTGTATCGTAACCGAATAGCAAACCTCCTAAGATTGCTACAGCTGTGATGGAGTATAAATAAAATTTACTCCCTTCTGTAGTTGTATTGTTCATAGTGTCTAAGTAAGATAATGAAGTTAAAGTTGATATTATGCAAAAGTGATAAGGGATTTATCCCTTATCACTTTAGTAGTGCGAATTAGCAATACATATTTACGATTGCTTCGTACAATTCTTGTTTGCCGCTGGTTTGTTTAGGTTCACCGTTAGCTTTAGCGTAAGCTACGATGTCTTCCAGAGACAATTTCCCTTCTTCAAATTCTTTACCTTTACCTGAATCGAAAGAAGCGTAACGGTCAGCCAGCATTTTTTTGTAAGGAGATTCTTCCAACAGTTTGGCTGCACTTAATAATGCTCTGGCCATAACGTCCATACCTGCAATGTGTGCAATAAAAATATCTTCAAGATCAGTAGAATTACGACGAGTTTTAGCGTCAAAATTAGTACCGCCGTTACCGAACCCACCGTTACGGATAATTTGCATCATTGCTTGAGTCAATTCGAAATTATCAATAGGAAATTGGTCTGTATCCCACCCGTTTTGATAGTCTCCGCGGTTAGCATCGATAGAACCTAACATGCCGTTGTCCACTGCTACGCATAATTCATGTTCGAATGTGTGTCCTGCCAATGTTGCATGATTGACTTCGATGTTTACTTTAAAATCTTTATCCAGACCATGAGCTTTTAAGAATCCGATAACAGTTTCTGTATCTACATCGTATTGATGTTTTGTCGGTTCCATAGGTTTAGGTTCGATTAGGAAAGTCCCTTTAAAACCTTTTGAACGAGCATAATCCCGAGCTATTTTCAACATTTGGGCTAAATGTTCTTTTTCGCGTTTTTGATCGGTGTTCAAAAGAGACATATAACCTTCACGTCCACCCCAGAATACATAATTAGTTCCGCCTAATTCGATAGTGGCATCAATAGCATTCTTGATTTGAACGGCAGCCCGTGCTACTACATCGAAATCAGGATTAGTTGCTGCACCATTCATATAACGTGCGTGTCCGAATACATTAGCAGTACCCCAGAGTAATTTAATTCCGGTTTCTGCTTGTTTCTTTTTAGCGTAAGCTACGATTTCTTTTAAATTTGCTTCATATTCTTCGATAGTTTCAGCTTCTGCAACTAAATCGACATCGTGGAAACAGTAGTATTCGATTCCCATTTTTTGCATGAATTCAAATCCTGCATCCATTTTGTGTTTTGCAGCTTCTACCGGGTTTTCAGAATCGTTCCACGGAAATTTTTTTGTTCCTCCTCCGAATTGGTCTCCACCTTCTGCACATAGTGTATGCCACCAAGCCATAGAAAATTTCAACCAATCTTTCATTTTTTTACCCATTACGACTTTTTCAGCATCATAATACCGGAAAGCCATCGGATTTTTACTTTCTACACCTTCAAATTTAATTTTTCCAATGCCGGGAAAATACTCTTTTGTTGCCATAGTTTTTTGTTTTATAAAAAGTTATTATTTTATTTCATAGACTCTTCAAGTCTTTTCTTCCACAAATTATATGCACTTTGATAAGCTGCGATGTTTTTTATTTCTGGTTCGATCACCTCTATTTTCTTTAATGATGCAAAAGCCTCTTTAGCGTTTTTATAAATTCCTGCACCTATTCCTGCACCTTTGGCTGCCCCTACCGAACCGTCTGTATCATACAGTTCTATTGTTGCCTGAGTGATTCCGGACAGAGTATTTCTAAATAACGGACTCAAAAACATGTTGGCGTGTCCGGCCTTGATCGTATGAATATCAATCCCGATACTTTCCATGATCTCCATTCCGTATTTGAACGAGAATACTATACCTTCCTGTGCTGCACGCATCAGGTGACGTTTATCATGTATGTTATAATTTATGCCGTGTACGGATGCTGATATTTCTCGATTTTGTAAAATGCGTTCCGCCCCATTGCCAAAAGGTATGATGCTCACACCGTCAGCACCTATTTTTATTTGAGATGCAAGGTCATTCATGTCTGCATAGGATGTATCGGCAGTTGCTATATTCCGTTTGATCCATGAGTTTAGAATACCGGTCCCATTTATACAAAGTAATACACCGAGCCGAGTATTTGTTTTATCATGGTTTACATGGGCGAAAGTGTTGACTCTCGATAATGGATCATAGTTAACGTGACCGTTAATTCCGTAAACCACACCGGATGTCCCTGCAGTAGATGCGATTTCTCCGGGATTTAGAACATTTAAGGATAATGCGTTATTAGGTTGATCTCCGGCACGGTAGGTAACGGGAGTACCGACTTTTAATCCTAATGTTGCTGCAGCTTCGGCATTCATCTCACCTTGTAGTCCGAATGTCGGGACGATCGAGGCAATCAAACTTTGATCAAATCCGTAGTAGTCCATTAGTTCTTTTGAGATAGTCTCGTTCTTGAAATCCCAAAAAATACCTTCGGACAATCCGGATATAGTTGTACAACTGTTGCCTGTTAATTTCATGGCGATGTAGTCTCCCGGCAACATTATTTTGTCTATTTTCTCAAAAATTTCCGGTTCGTTAGCTTTTATCCATGCTAATTTTGAGGCCGTAAAATTACCCGGAGAGTTTAATAGATGAGAAAGGCAGTACTCTTTTCCGAGAGTTTCAAATGCCTTTTCTCCATAAGGTACTGCACGACTATCGCACCAGATGATTGCCGGACGCAATACTTTTTGGTTCTTGTCTACGACGACGAGACCGTGCATTTGATACGAAATACCGATTGCTTTTATATCGGATGCATCGACATTAGATTGTTTGAGTACCGACTCTGTAGCCAATTTCAGATTTTTCCACCATTGTTCGGGATTTTGTTCCGCCCAACCTGATTTTACAGCGATAATTTCCATTTCCTGTTTCGGGAAAAAATCCGAAGCTACGCATAATCCGCTTTGAGCATCCACTAATGATGCTTTTACAGAAGAGCTTCCTATGTCATATCCTAATAAATACATTTGCTTTATGATGATTTAAAGTTGATAATCCTAATATTGTCCGTATAGTTTGTTATATGTTTTTTTATCGAACCGATAATATCTGGCAGCCCTGTGTGCGACATTCGTTTGTTTTTCTTCTAATGCTATGACATAAGGCATTGCAGTTATTTTTTTATGAAAATTCCTTACATCCATTTCCTTATCGTAGATCACTTCATATAAGCGACGTAATTCTAAGGCTGTGAATTTAGCAGGTAATAATTCGAATAAAATAGCCGGATATAGTTTAGAAGTACGTCTTATTTCTCGTATAGCTTCTTCAATAATATTTTTATGGTCAAAAGCAAGACGTGGCAATTCTTGAACAGGACACCAAGTAACTTTATGATTTTGAAAATTCATATTCATTTTGTTCGTGATGCGAATGACCGACATATAGCCGATTGTGACGATGCGTCCCATTTTTACTTGAGTCGTTTCTTCTAACCAAGATAAATCATCAGGGTTATTGGTTCGATCGGGAGCACCGAAAGTTTTAAATTGTTTTAGATACGGATCGTTCATTCCGGTAATTTCTAAAAGAACTTTATGTGCAGCTTCATCCAGATCTTCATCATCAAATATCGGACGACCCGGTAGTTTCATACCGCTTCCTTTTTTATTATTGGGAGTTTCACTTTGTTCCGTAAGTAAGACTTTTAACGATTCTCCGTTAAATCCGATAAGGACACAATCTACAGAAACATGAGGGTTATAAGCGTGTGTTTTCATAGCGAATAACTTACCTTTTTTAGAAATTCGTATGTCAAATATAGAAGATATATTTTTGAAATAAAAGCCTAATCACCTTTTATTTAGCAGTTTTATTTTGTATGTCGGATATTCTATTTGTATTTTGTACAATAAGATTCCCCCTTTGTGTCGTCTTTACAGTATCTAAGAAACATTTTTCTTATCTGATTTAGTACAATAACTATAAGTGTTAAATAACTATAATCTTATTGTCAGAAAAGGATAGACACCTAATTTATAAAAACAGCCGGCACTTCTATCGGGTGTCGGCTGTTTTATCCAAAACATAACATGTTTATTTTTTTCGGATGTCAACGATAGGTACAGTTTTTTCAAATCCATCCTTTGTTAGATACTTATATACCCCTATTTGTTTTACGCATTTTCCAGAAGGAATTTTAATAATTTGGTCGTCATAATAAGATTTTTTTCTGTCGGATTTGCTAATTGTTCTTCTGAATATTTAGATAATAGGAGAGCTCTTACCTCTTTTTTAGTAGTTGTGGAATCTATAGTTGTCGATTTTTGATAAAAAACGGCTTGATAACGCTTGTTATTGACATTCATTTCATAATTGATGTCTTCTCCGTATTATTGATTATCTTTGTATGTTTAATATAAAATAAAAAAAGATGAAAAAAGTAATAGCTACAAAGGCAGCTCCTGCTGCGATAGGCCCGTATAGTCAAGCGATAGAAGTTGGAAATATGCTTTTTGCTTCCGGGCAAATACCTATTAATCCGGCTACTTCTGAAATCGTAGAAGGAGGAATTAAAGAACAGACGGCACAAGTCTTTTCTAATATTAAAGCCGTATTGGAAGAAGCAGGTTATACGTTTGATGATATTGTAAAGACAACGGTTTTTCTTGCGGACATGTCGCTTTTTATAGATATGAATGCTGTGTATGCGACTCAATTTTCAGGATCTTTTCCGGCACGTTCTGCAGTAGCTGTTAAAGAGTTGCCTAAAGGAGCATTAGTAGAAATAGAAATAGTAGCTGTAAAATAAAGATTTTTTTGAACAGAAGATGTCTTAGAGGCTGTCTAAATTTTGCTCGGGTCAGATTTGAGAGTTTCTTTCGAGGATATTTTTCT
>URAV01000008.1 GCA_900545915.1 uncultured Porphyromonadaceae bacterium | reverse complement strand
CGCAGATGTACGGAAGCAGAGATGGAGATCAGCAGTCTGAAGAAAAAACTGCGGACGATGTTGAACAGTTATTATGGTTCATGGTCAGTTTATGTGAAAGATTTAAAGACTGGCGGGGGGGTCAATCTGAATGAAAGTGCCATGTATTCTGCGAGTATAATCAAACCTTTTGTAATGGCATCGACTTTTGATCAGATTCAAAAGGGAAACTTGTCATACAGTTCCACGATAAAAGGACTTCTTCGCGAGATGATCACAGTAAGTGACAACGAGGCATACAATCAGCTGGTTAAATACAACAGTACATCCAGAAGTTTTTTGAGTGGGGCATCTGTTGTTAATAGATATCTTGAGAAAAATAAATACACAAAAACAAAATGACCGTAAAATGTGTTTAATCAACAAATCATCCGGTTTGTTGAGAAGACACTTGAACGAATAAACAGCATACAGAATACGGTTCGTATCCTTATCTCAAACCGCAAAATTATAACAACATGAAAAAAATACAAGAACCTATCATAGGAGGATTCTTTGCAACCCTTGCTTTATTACTGGTCTCTTTCATCGAAAATATCAGCGGCTCATTTAATTATATTTCTCCTATATTTTTATCGTCAATAGCCGACAATTCAATTTTAGGGGCTTTCTTCCTGCAATTAATTACAGGCTGGATATTGGCATTCATATACAGTCTTTTCTTTATCAAAATACTAAGCTGGGCAAAAAACGACTGGATAAGAGGATTGATATACGGGATCGTAATAGCCATATTATTGGAAATAGGACTATATATAGCAGTAGATAATATACTTATTCCCAACCTTATATTAGACACAATCGGCATGCTTATCGCTTATGGAATATTCGGTATCGTTCTCGGAGCTTTCATTCCTCTGTCAAAAGAGAAAAATAAATAACGAATTATCGGTTTCGACATTTTTTCAGAAACATTCAAAAAGAAAAATCGCCATATTATTTGCAAATAATAATATTTAGTGTACATTTGCAATGTCAAAATAAAATACTTATGACAAATATTACTTTACATCACGGTCATCATCATTCTTAACTCAAATGAGGTGAGCTGTAATTGTATTGTAAAAAAGAAATATAAATAGAAGGCTTGCCAATCGGGTAAGCCTTTTTTTATGTCCGGAACAAAATTAATTTATAAACTTATAAAAACAATTTATCATGTTACGCATTGCTGTTCAATCAAAAGGTCGTTTATATGAAGACACAATGGGACTTCTCACGGAAGCCGGAATCAAATTATCTTCAGCTAAACGGACTTTATTGATTCCCGCCCGGAATTTTCCCGTAGAAATTCTTTTTCTGAGAGACGATGATATTCCTGATTCGGTCGCTTCCGGCGTTGCCGATATAGGAATAGTGGGTAAAAACGAATTTATGGAAAAAGAAAAGCAAGCTCGCATCGTTAAAAATCTGGGATTTAGCAAATGCAGGCTTTCTCTCGCAATCCCTAAAGATGAAGAATATCAAGGTTTAGAATGGTTTTCGGGACGTAAAATTGCAACGTCTTACCCGGTAATCTTAAATAAATTTCTAAAAGACAACTGCATAAATGCAGATATACACGTCATTACTGGATCGGTAGAAATAGCTCCGGGAATAGGTCTCGCCGACGCGATTTTCGATATTGTCAGTTCAGGAAGTACCCTTGTCAGTAACCGGCTGAAAGAAGTCGAGGTCGTTGTAGAATCAGAGGCTATACTCATTGCCAACAATAATCTGACGGATGAAAAGCTCGAAATACTTGATGAACTGATATTCCGTATAAATGCTGTTCAAGCTGCAGAAGATAAAAAATATATCTTAATGAATGTCCCCAATAACTCTTTAGATAAAATACTTGAGGTTTTGCCGGGAATCAAAAGCCCCACCATCATGCCTCTCGCAAAAGAGGGTTGGAGTTCGGTGCATACGGTTCTTGAAGAAAAACGTTTTTGGGAAATCATCAATAAACTAAAAACTGCCGGAGCTGAAGGTATATTGGTACTGAACATCGAAAAAATGGTATTATAAAATGGAAATCATCGAATATCCTTCTCGAGACGAATGGAGCAAAATCACAGAACGTCCTCATCTGGATACTTTAGCCTTGCATGAAAAGGTTAGAAACATATTAAACGAAATCCGGGAAAACGGAGATTGTTCGGTGCGTTCATACACAGAACAATTTCAAGGAGTCAGATTGTCAGAACTGGAAGTTCAGGAAAACGAATTCGCCGAAGCCGAAAATCTGCTTGACGAAGAGTTGAAAGAAGCAATTTTGACCGCAAAAAAAAATATAGCTAAATTCCATGCTTCACAGGCTATAACACCTCAAAAAATAGAAACGACAGAAGGTGTAACATGCTGGCAAAAAGCAATAGGCATAGAACGAGTCGGACTTTATATTCCGGGAGGTACAGCACCTTTGTTTTCTACGGTACTAATGCTTGCCGTACCGGCTCGCATCGCCGGCTGCCGTGAGATCATCATGTGCAGCCCGTGTAACGCAAACGGAAACATCCACCCGGCAATTCTCTTTGCTGCCCGCTCCGCCGGAGTCGATAGAGTCTTCAAATTAGGAGGCGTTCAAGCAATCGGGGCAATGGCATACGGCACGGAAAGTGTTCCTAAAGTTTATAAAATATTCGGTCCCGGAAACCAATACGTAACCGCAGCAAAACAGATCGTGAGCCTGAAAGATGTAGCAATAGATATGCCTGCCGGACCATCAGAAGTCGAAGTTATTGCGGACAGCTCTTCTTTTCCTGAATTTGTGGCTTCGGACTTTTTATCACAAGCCGAACACGGTGCAGACAGTCAATCGATTTTGCTCACTACCGAAAAATCGGTGATCGAAAACGTAAAACAAGAGATCGAACGTCAACTCGAACAGCTCCCCAGAAAAGATCTGGCTCAAAAATCATTAGAACACAGTCGTCTCGTATTATTAAATAACTGGGATGAAGTCATCGACCTTACCAATGAATATGCTCCCGAACATCTCATCATTCAAAGCAGTAACTATCGAGAATTGGGAGAGAGGGTCATCAATGCAGGATCTGTCTTTCTCGGACCATATACTCCCGAAAGTGCCGGAGACTATGCTTCGGGAACAAATCATACCTTACCGACAAGCGGATATGCAAAAGCTTACAGCGGAGTAAATCTGGACAGCTTTATACGAAAGATAACATTTCAGGAAATCAGCCGAAAAGGGCTGCAGAATCTCGGAAACACCATAGAGACAATGGCCGCCAATGAAATGCTCGACGCTCATAAAAACGCCGTATCGGTAAGACTCGCAAAAATAAACCAATAATAAACACGACATGAAAGAATTAGAAAAACTGGTTCGACCCAATATATGGGGGCTCAAGCCTTACTCCTCGGCACGCGATGAATTTAAAGGTGAAGCATCTGTTTTTCTCGATGCCAACGAAAACCCGTATAATACTCCGTATAACCGTTATCCTGATCCCTTGCAATGGAAAGTTAAAGAAAAAATCGCCGACTTAAAAGGGGTAAACATAGAGTCTATTTTTCTCGGCGTAGGAAGCGACGAGCCGATCGATCTTTTATACCGGGCTTTCTGTGAGCCGGGTGTGGATAACGTTATCGCTATCGATCCGACCTACGGAATGTACAAAGTTTGCGCCGACATCAATAATGTGGAATACCGCCCTGTCCGACTCAACAACGATTTCGATTTCGAACCGGACAAACTTCTGGCAGAAGCCGACTCTAACAGTAAATTGCTATTTCTATGCTCTCCGAATAATCCTTCGGGGAATTCGTTTTCCTTTGAAAAAATCCGGTATATATTAAATAATTTCCAAGGTATTGTTATTGTCGATGAGGCCTATATAGATTTCTCCGCTTATCCTTCTCTTTTAGAAAAACTCGACCAATACCCTAACTTGGTGGTATTGCAAACTTTTTCTAAAGCATGGGGAAGCGCGGGAATACGCTTAGGAATGGCTTTTGCATCAAAAAATATTATTCAGATATTCAACAAAATAAAATATCCTTACAATATTAACCGATTGACACAGGAACACGCTTTGGAGTTACTGAAACGAAACGGAGAAATACAGGCATGGGTAAAAGAACTTGTCTCAGAAAGAGAAAACCTTCAAAAAGAGTTATCCGCACTTCCGGTCATACTGCACATATATCCAAGCGATGCAAATTTCTTACTGGCAAAAACCCGGAATGCTCAAGCCTTATATGATTATTTGGTCGCAAAAGGGATCATCGTCCGTAACCGCAACAAAATCACCTTATGCGAAAACTGCCTCCGTATTACAGTAGGTACACCCGAAGAAAACAAGGCATTGATCGACGCATTAAAAAAAGTAACGTTATGAACTCTATAAAAAAAGCCTTATTCATAGATCGAGACGGAACTCTCGTGGTAGAGCCGCCTGTCGATTATCAACTGGATAGTCTTGAAAAATTAGAATTTATTCCGAAAGTATTTCGCAACCTGCATTTCATTAAAGAAAAACTCGATTTCGAACTGGTTATGGTAAGTAATCAAGACGGTTTAGGGACAGATTCTTTTCCGGAAGATACTTTCTGGCCTGCCCAAAATAAAATCATACGTGCTTTCGAGAATGAGGGAGTGACTTTCGATAATATTTTAATAGACCGTTCTTTCCCTGAAGAAAATCTCCCTACTCGAAAACCCGGAACCGGAATGTTAAAAAAATATCTTGACGGAAGTTATGACATGGATCAATCTTTTGTCATAGGAGATCGCATCACAGATATGCAGCTTGCAAAGAATATGGGTTGCCGGGGAATATTTTTAAAAAATGAAGAACAAGGATCACAAGAAATAACGGATAACGGGCTCGATCAAACTTGCGTATTGGTCACCCCCGACTGGGATAAAATCACAGAATTTCTTTTTGCCGGAGAAAGACGTGCAGAAATAATACGTAAAACTTCTGAAACCGACATACGTGTAGTGATCAATTTAGACGGTAACGGTAAATGTAATATCTCTACCGGACTCGGATTTTTCGATCATATGCTCGATCAGATCGGAAAACATTCGGGAATAGACCTGACGGTTCAGGTCAAAGGAGACCTGAATGTCGATGAACATCATACGATCGAAGATACAGGTATCGCTCTTGGTGAAGCTATCGGTAAAGCTTTAGGAGATAAAAGAGGTATAGAGCGTTATGGTTATTACCTGCCGATGGATGACAGTCTCTGTTCTGTCGCATTGGATTTCGGAGGACGGGCATGGTTAGTATGGAACGCAGAATTTAAAAGAGAAAAAATCGGAGATATGCCTACGGAAATGTTCCTCCATTTCTTTAAATCATTCAGCGATGCCGCCCGAATGAATCTCAACATCAAAGCCGAAGGAGACAATGAACACCATAAAATAGAAGGAATATTCAAAGCTCTGGCTCGTGCTTTAAAAATGGCTATACGACGAGATATATTTCATTATGAGTTACCGAGTACCAAAGGAGCGATCTTCTAAAATCGGGTTAAGCTCCTGTCTGAATTTTTCAATAAAAAGAATCACCGGAATACAATTTATTCTTTCCGGTGATTTTTTTATAAACTATTGTTATTCCGATATATTCCGGCGATAGACTTCATCTTTAATTCGCTCTATATACTGCGGTAAAGAGTCAGAATTCTCATTCCCCATAATCCATAACGGACATGCATCTTCTCGCTTATGATAAGAAGGTTGTGTATATTCTTTTTCAAGAACCTTATATCCATTTCTGCGATAATATTCCACACGTCGTACAGCGATTTCATCATCAATCGCGGGCTCTACTTCAAGCAACCTCAATCCCGGAAGATTCCTCGCCACATAATCTAAAACCTGTTGTCCGATTTTCTTATTCCTTAAATGAGGATATATGGCAAAATGTTCCAGATAATAGAACGCTCCGAAATCCCAAAACACAAAAAGTCCGCATAATTCTCCATCCAAAACGACAGCATTAAAATGCATCGAGTCGGCAGATTTTATCAAACGTCTCAATTGTTCTACCGGACGCCTTTCTTCCAACGGAAAAGATTCTTCATATAAAGTAATGAGTCTTTTCAAGAAAGCATCATCAGGATCAGTAATTCGAATTAATTGCATCATAGATTATTTATATTTATTTAGAACGGTTAAACAAAAATACGGGAATAAACCGTTTTACAAAATCACTATTTATCCTATTCTCGGATATAATAATAAACACTGCCGATAAAATAACAAGGATACCGATCAACTGTTCCCCATCAAGAGTCTCATTTAAAAAACATACACCCAAAAATAAAGCGGTAAGAGGCTCCATACAACCCAAGATAGCAGTAATAGTAGACCCGACTTGCTTAATTGCTAAAATCAAGGTAAAATCAGAAATAAGAGTCGGGATCAGTGCAAGTAAGAATAAGTTTATGCCTGCTTTATAAGACGGAATTGCATCTAAACCGTTTCCCTTTATCAAAAGATTTCCTCCAAAAATAAGTGCCGATGAAAATAAAACATAAAAAGTCATCTTTAACCCGTCCATTTTTCGAACACAAGACTTATTTACACCGACAATATATATCGCATAAGTGAGCACCGTTACTAAAACCAATGCCAATCCCCTTACATTAATGACTCCTCCGTTCTTGCCTCCACTTAAAAAATAGACTCCGGCAATCGCCATCACCGCCGCCGTAACGACAGGCAAAGATACCTTACTCTTGAAAAATAATATCATAATAGTCGTCACCAACACCGGATACAAAAAATGTACAGTGGTTGCAACGCTGCTGGGAATATACAAATAAGATGCCGTCAGGCATAAAGAGGTAAGGGCATAAAAAACTCCAAGAAAAAATAATGTAACAAGCTCCTTGATCGTAATACGAAAATCGGTTTTTACAAATAATAAATAAAGCCCCACCAGAATCGCCGATATGGCAAAACGATAAAACAATATAGAATCGATACCCACACCCTCTCGTATTACCGGTAAAGCAAAAAACGGAATCATTCCGAATGTAGAAGAAGACAATATCGCCAAAAATATACCTCTGAATTGTTTCATTTATTCTCTATTTTTTAAGTATAGTATTTTTCGAGGCGCAAAATTGGGAATAATAAAATAATTATCAATTTACATATGTAAAAAAAGAATAGGATACTCATTGTACACCGGCACGTATCCGGCTCAAAGATACCTGAGAAATACCTAAATAAGAAGCAATGTGTCTGAGTGGCACTTTTTGTAAAATTTCCGGTTCTTGTTCTATCAACAGATGATATCGTTCGGAAGCCGAAATAAAACAACGTTCCATAATCAATTTTTCCAATTCTAAAATTATTTGGTCAGACATTCTTCTCCCCCAATTGGCCAATTCGATATTGCAGTCGAAAAGTCGGTTAAGAGCATCATTCGATATTTTCAACAAGTCACAACTTTCAAGTAATTCGATATTTTCGTATCCTGCAGAACCGAACATATAACCATTCATCGATAATAACGACATCCCTGACGAAGCAAACCAAATAGTCACATCCCGATCTTCTTTATAAAAAAATCCCCGTGCATATCCCTTTATAATGAAATAAGAATATTTTTCTTTAACATCGCTTCGTATCAACAAATGACCTTTCGGAAAAGATACTCGTTCTGTTTCTGCAATAAACAAAGACAAAGCTTCATCCGAAAGAGGATATACTTTTCTGATTTTTTCTATAAAATCTTTCATTCGATCTGTTTAATAAAAGAATGCCCGAACAAGCCGGGCATAAAAATATTACATTCTCATTCATTAAACCTTTAAGAGCCTGTCTAAATTTTCCGATAAAAAGATTCAGTTTCTTATCAGAACTTAAAACCGAGAGTCAATATAAACGAATTATTTTTAGCATGTAAAGTAGCTACTTCCGAAGTCAGGCCCGTACTCGGAATCGGAGAAAACGCTAAAACATCGCTTTTTGCGTTTTTATGAATATAAGCCATATCTGCATAAAAAATTCCGAACCGATAACCCAAACCACAAGTATAATATTGCGTACCCCGATCAAGCGTATAGTGAGGAGCCATACCCGCAATATTCAATTCATCTCCTGTACTCACTTTCATAGGAGATAACTGGTTGGCATATCCCAAACGAGCACTTAACTGAGGAGTAATGCGATATTCTCCCCCTACCCGGAATGTATGTCCGGCTTTAAAATAAGAAGAAATATCATCATTGACATCATTCATTTCCAATCCGTCGGTTTCGCTCAAACTCATTTTGTCATACGCCGTATATTCATAATCAAAACTGACAATTCCCTTTTTCCCGATTATAAATGCCGTACTCGCCATAAATTTCCACGGAGTAACCAAGCTATAATCATAACGGCCTTCCGGGCTATCGGTCACATCTCTTTCCGAAAGCGTTTCATTAGTATTCGTATTGACATAAGTATAGGCATTATCTACACTCGCCATATAATAATCGCTCATCGAATAGTAGGTCGGCGTATGAAACGCCAATCCTAATCGCCAATAATCGGTAACACGAGCTATTAATCCGAGTTTGACATTAACACCTGTACCTTCTGTCTTCAAACGGTTCCACAAAGAAAAATTACTGGCTGTTATCGGATAATTATAAATCTTAAATTTATCAGGTTCTTCTATTTTCTCTTCTTTAGGAACAAATCCTGATGTATTGAATAAATTTTCATCATGAGAAGATATCATTTCATAATCCAGATCCATTATACCGAGCCCTATTCCGAAATAAACTACATTCGACACATTTCCCCCGAAATTGAACGTATATTCGTTTGTCCGACCTCTTTCCCTGACATAAAGCGACCCTGATCCGGTAGCTTTTGCTCCAAAGAGCCCCTCATATCTGTCATCATAATAATCTCCTTCCGGATTTTCCTGAGGAGAGATCAGCAACGACTCATATCCTAAAATACTCAACCAAGGAAGACCGTTTATATCATAAGCATCCCCGCTTTGCACATTAGCTCCGGCCAAATCGTTCTCCAAAATTCCGGAAGATTTATCGGCAATATAATTCGTGACAGAGGAACGAAGATTACTATACTGTACCCGATATGTCTGATCATAAGAATTACGACGATTATACGCAAACCCGAAATTATAAGAGACCATTCCCAGATCTTTTCCGGTATTAAAAGTTCCTATTATACCGACATTATCAAAAGCAAATTTTGTCAGATTATTATTCACATTTACAGAAGTTTTTGTTTCTGCAGAAACTCCGGTTATACCCAAAGTCGTAACGATTTCATTACTTCTATACACTCCGATACCCGCCGGATTTTGCGACAACGTCGATATATCACCGCCTAAAGCTCCAAAAGCCCCTCCCATTCCCATGTAACGAGCTGTACCTTTTATATCGGTACGAGAATAATTATAAGCATTCATACTGCCTTGTGCGAATAGCGAAGTTGCGCCACACATCGTTATCGCCATAATACAAATTGACCGTTTCATTTTCATAAATATTTCTGATATAAAAAACGGAAGCCCACATCACTCCTCGAATTCTCATTCACAATGATTATGGGCTTTCATTACACTATTTCATTATCGAATATTATCTTAAATTTATCTTTTTATCTCGTACGCCCACGGGAACCTCCGCTACTACGGCCAACACTACCGCTCGATCCGCTACTGCGAGATGTGGACGGGCTATAACTACTCCCCGATTCCCGCCTCTGGCTGCTTGATGGAGTATATGTGCTGCGTCCTCCGCTACTGTTCCGTACTCGCGATGAAGAGCCGGAAGTACGTCCTGAAGAAGATCCCGGAGTATAAGTTGACCGGCGATTGGTTGTTCCTGAAGGACGGCTATACGTAGAATTACCGCTTGATGTACCGATACGAGTACGTCCACGATTCGAATTGGTTTCTCTCATTATAGGTTGCTTACTTGAAGAAGAAGACCCTGGAGTGTATTTGTTCCCCGTAGAAGACGGACGGGTATTTACCGTACTTCTTCCCCCACTGTAACGATTTGAAGAACCATAATTTCCATAAGTCGTGCGTCCCCCATTCGAATAACGAATATCCCGCCCGTTATTCCATCCCGGACGATGTCCCGGATAATAGCCGGGATAATGGTGATGACCTGCCCAGCCCCAATGCGGATACCATGGTCCTGCCCAACCCCAATAAGGATTGTAGCCCCATCCCGGATAACCATATCCCCATGAGAATCCCCATGAACCGAACCCGAAATTCCAGCGCCAAGACAAACTCGAATAACTGTAAGGCGCCCACATATAATTCCAATACCATGGATTGGTCCATGTCGGTGTCACGAATGCATACGAATTATCAATATATACATTCCAATCCGTAGGATTCAAGAAATATATATCTGTATAAGCAGGATCAGAAATATGTATGGTAAATTTCGGGTTGTGAAAACGGCGTATCCGTTCGGCATATTCGAGGTCACTTTGAGTACCCTCAAAACCGTTAAGATAATATCCGGTATCGTCATCATCCGCATCCTGCTCATTCTCCTGAGTCATTCGGGTAAACTCATCAAGAGTAATAGACGGAATCGTATCAGTGGCCTCCGGAGAATAACGGCGATTATATGCATCGACTTCCCGATCATAATCAGATTGAGCAGTAGTTGTCGTAACTGTTGTAGTAGTAGTCGTTGTCGTCGCTACCGGCTGTTGATAAGTCGAAGTCGATTTTTCCTGTTTCTTTTTTTCTACAATCGGATTTTTATCTTTCGGCTGATAATATAAATCGTCTTCGGGAATATATTTTTGCCCGAAAGCAACAATCGATAATCCTAAAAATATCAGGACAGACGATAATCTTTTTATTTTCATTGCGATGTCCTCCCTATAATAATTTCTATTTTGACTTGTCCTGTCGGCAAAAGTTTAACTATACTGTCACACTTTACCATATATTATATTTTATTCAAATGTCTATACATCAACGAATAAATATAAGAACAAGCATCATCTTATTGTAAAGATGCAACAATTCGAATATTTCGCTGCATCCCGAAGCAAAGATAAGATTTATACTGGTCAAAGAATACTTAATAATGAATAATTTACCCTATAAAATACATTAAAAGGCATGCTTTGCTCACGCAAAACATGCCTTATCGATAAAGAAAATAGGAAATATATAAAACACAATTGGCCTGATTACTTAGGCTGTTCTATTGTCTTGTCCGGCTTTACGTCATAAGAGAAGATAATCAATGCCACTCCCCAATAAACAAAAACAAATGAACAGAGAAATACGATACTGTAAGCTGCAGTAAAAGGTGTAAAGAAAAACAAGAATGAGATCAAAAGCATGATAATTCCGTTAATCAAATACAGCCACCAATATTTATAAGACGATGTCATAGAAAATGCAGAAATAATATTGCTAAGTCCCTTAAACAAAAATATAAAAGCGAAAAAATAAGGAAGAGTCAGTTCGCTCAATGCCAAATTGCTGATTAGTAAGAACCCGATAAATATATCGAATATTCCTCCGGCCAGCCACCAGCCCCATCCTTGTCCTCGTTTTTCTATATCTCCCGAAACAGTTAACTGAACAACACCGAAAAGGATCAGCCCCCATCCCAACAACATCGAAATAACAGCATATCCTATAACAGGTTGAAATAGTAGCCATAAACCGGCAGGTATCAACAAGATTCCTACCAGCATTATTCCCCACCAATATTTGGTCTTTCCCCAAAAATTAAAAGTCGTAAGTTCCATAATCTTTACTTTTATTGATTTACCATATTAATTCGAAACGCTTAAAGCCTGTCTAAATTCTCTGATAAGAAAATGTTATCAGGTTATCTTTGTATATTCTTCAGGTCTGTCATCCCGTTTTCATTCATCAGATAGCCCGCTATCTTCCCTCGTAAAAACGACAAAACATCCTCGAAAGAAACTTTCAAACCCGACCCGAGCAAAACTCAGACAGGCTCTCAAGCTGCATGTATAACAAGAATAAATGCCGTTTAGATTGATTTATACACGTTAAAGATTATCAAAACCTAATCAACCCTCTCTTTACGAAAGCCTTTTTATAAGCCTGACACCTTTAATTCTGATTTTTTAATTTTATCTTTGCAGCCGTATGAAAAGAATTTCGGTACTTTTTATTATCGGTATCTGCTGTATTTTCTCGGTATTTGCCAAGAAAAAGCCGGTTATTGCAGAACCGTATGCATGGCGCAATACACAACCGTTGGGCAACAGGTATCGTGTACCGATGGACACGCTTCAACTCAATTTTTATCAGACCGACCAACCCTCTTCATATTCGACTGCTTACGGTTATACCGGAAATTTAGGAGGTCCGGGATATTCAAAAATATTTTTCGATCGCCCGCAGATGCCTCAGTTCATATTCAAAGCTCCTTTTTATCCATGGATAACAACCCCTGAAAATTTCGACTTTTATAACACCCGCATTCCCATGACACTTTTATCCTACCTTACAGGGGGGTCTAAAGTGAAAAAACAAGACGACCTAAAAGCCGTCTTTTCAGGAAATGTAAATGCCAGATTAGGATTCGGGGCTAATATTCAATATCTATATTCTCGGGGAAGTTATGATCATCAGGCAACAAACGAGCTTTCTTGGCAACTTTCATCTAATTATATCGGAGAAAAATATCAACTACAAGTAATGTTCAACACATACAATTTTGTATGTCAAGAAAACGGAGGGCTTGCTGACGACAACTACATCCTTCATCCTACCGAAATGGATGGAGGAACGGGTATCGATTCACAAAGTATTCCGATCAACCTAAGCGATGCATACAACCGTGTGAGAGGACAAAATTATTATGCCACACAACGTTATAATGTAGGTTTTTATAAAACAGAGACAAAAGATACGACAACAATAGAGACATTTGTGCCTGTCACCAGTTTTATTCATACAATAGAATACAATCGAAATTTCCGTCGTTTTGTCAACCTCTCGGCAGACGAAGATCAAAAATTTTTCAAAAATACTTATTTCAATAAAAACGGATCGAACGACACAACTTCTTATTGGTCTCTCAAAAATACATTGGGAATTTCTCTGCTCGAAGGCTTCAACAAATATGCAAAAATGGGATTGGCGGCTTATATGACATACGAAATTCGCCAATTTAAGCTAATGCCGGATACTGTTCCTTCAGCCTTCGCTTTCGCACCTGAAACACCGGTACTCGGAGAACCCGTAACATTTATAAGACGATCATCAAGCCGATATTACACTGAAAATTTATTATGGATAGGCGCTGAAGTTTCGAAACGGCAAGGGAAAATACTGACCTATACTGTAAACGGAAGATTAGGATTAACCGGTCCGGAAGTAGGATCGTTTGACGTGAATGGAGAAATACAGACTCGCTTTCCCTTATTTAAAGACACGGTGCAATTACGCGCTTACGGATTTTTCAAAAATCTCGAACCAGCATTCTATTATAAACACTACGTCTCTAACCATTTTATATGGAACAACGACTTTAATAAAATCAGGAATTTTCGAGTCGGAGGAGAATTTGAAGTAGAACGTTGGGGCACTCGATTGAACGTCGGTGTAGAAAACGTCCAAAACTATGTCTATTTCGATGAAAACTGTATGCCTCGTCAAGAAAGTTCGATCATGCAAATTTTCAGTGCCAAACTAAACCAATCATTCAAAGTCGGTATTCTCAATTTAGATCTCGAAGCAGTTTATCAAAAATCGAGTAAACCTTCTATCATTCCTCTTCCCGACCTCAGCGCATACGGAAATCTGTATTTATCTTTTCCGATAGCGAAGGTACTGAATACCCAAATAGGCGTAGATTGTCGGTATCACACCGAATATTATGCAGAAGGATACCAACCGGCAACTCTATCGTTTTATAACCAAAGGGAATTTAAAATAGGTAATTATCCGATGATGAATGTTTATGCAAACATGAAATTGAAAATGGTGCGTTTTTACGTTTTATACTCGAATTTCAATCAAGGAATGTTCGGCGGAAACAACTATTTTTCTATGTTGCATTACCCAATAAACCCTGCAACACTACAATTCGGAGTCTCAGTCGATTTTGCAAATTAAACCTTTATAGAGATAAAAAAAGAATATATGAAATACAAAATACGGTTCATTCTCTATATCGTTCTGTTGGTTATGGTACTTTTCATTATGTACATGATACGTACCAAAATACTCGTTCCGTCATATACTCCGAGAGATATTCCGGAAATCAAGCAAGACACACTACGGATTGTAACAGACTATACTCCGATAAATTACTACATATCTGATGACACCATATCGGGATTTGATTATGAATTATCTCAACTGATTGCCAAGCGGAGCGGTCTGCATGTAAAAGTATATCCCGAAGTCAGTTTAAGCAAAAGCGTAGAAGGTCTCGAGAAAAACCGCTACGATATTATCGGCCGTCCTATTCCTGTCACTACGGACAGTAAAGAAAACTTTCTATTCACCGATCCTATCCTACTCAACAAACAAGTATTAGTACAAAGAAAAGCCGAATATAATAATGGGAAAGATCCTATACGAAATCAACTTGATCTGGCTCAAAAACATCTGAACATTATCAGTGACGCTCCTACCCGTTTGCGGATTATGAATTTAGCACATGAAATAGGCGATACGATTTATGTCAATGAAGAAAACACATACGGTGACGAACAATTAATTATTATGGTCGCTAAAGGCGAAATCGAATTTGCCGTATGCGACGAAACAATTGCCCGAGAAATGAGTAAGCATTATCCGGAAATCGATTTCAGCACCGATATAAGTTTTACACAATTCCGCTCTTGGGCTTTACGACTCACATCGCCTTTACTTCTCGACAGTCTCAACATCTGGCTAAAAGATATCAAAGAATGTCCGGAATTTCAAAAACTGAAAACAAAATATTATAAGCAAAAAAGATAATAAAAAAGGAGACGAAAATTCCGTCTCCCTTCTTTCCATAAAATCATTTCGATTCACCTTTCGCCTTTTTCCATGCTAAAGCATATTCATCCAATATCAGCCGTACTCCTTTCCCGATCTTCTTATAATCATCTTTATCGAGATTGGCCAAAGATGCACGTATCGACCAATCAGGGCCATCAAAACCACTACCATTAAGCAACACTATACAAGTATCTTTCGCCAAATGAATTACAAAATCAAGAGGGTCATAATTAGCTTCAAGATAACAAGCAAATTCATCTCCGTATAATTTCTTCGCCCATACCATAATATCTATTTCTGAATAATATCCGGCACGCAAAGGATCAGGAACAAGCTCGAAACCTGTATTTTCCCACATGGCATCCAGTCGCTCTTTAATTATTTTCTGCATCTTTTTCTTATACCGGTCTTCTTTATCAAAAAGAGCATAAGCTGCAAAAAAAGCCATCTGCATTTGCTGCGGAGTAGAAAGTCCTGCCGTATGATTCAATGCCACCATACGGCTATCCGCTACCATACGATCTATAAATTTAAGCTTCTCCGGATTAAGAGTTATAGATTCATAACGTTTATGTAAATCTTCAATATCCGATTTCGGAAGCGCAGCAATCATCTCATCATAAATATTATTCTCGCTCAATGCTATTACCGCCAAGCGCCACCCGGTAGCTCCGAAATATTTAGAGAAAGAATATACACACAATGTATTCAATGGTAATTCATACATCAAAGATTTGAAATGCGGCACAAATGTCCCATACACATCATCCGTAATAATCATCAGATGCGGATTATCTTTCTTGACAATATCTACGATCTTATCCAAAGACCGTTTGTCTAATGTATAAGAGGGCGGATTACTCGGATTGACGATATAAAGAACCTTTATCGATTTATCTTTCAATTTATTGAGCTCCGAATCAGGATACTGCCAAGTATGCAGTTCTGTTTCAGTCATTTGACTTGCCTGAATTTTAGTCACCTGAAACTGAAAACGATCAAGTTCTGGAATTTCGATATAAGGGGTAAATATGGGTGTCATAAGAGCGACCCGATCACCTTTGTCCAGCAGACGATTTTCTTGCAAAGAATCGAAAATATAACACATAGCTGCCGTACCTCCCTCCGTAGCAAACAGATCATATTTGAAATTTACCGGCTGACGATCACACATCTCCTGTAACAGATAATCGTGTACAATCATTTCGGCGTATTTCAACATACGATCAGGTACAGGATACTGATCTCCGATAATCGCTTCAGCCCATTCGTGTATCAACGAATCCGGATCGGCTTTTTTCTTATCGACAAAATAACGATACGTCTCATTCAACAAATCAGCACCCGGCAAAGTCTTGTGCTGCTGAATAAAATCTTCAAAACGTTTAGCAATACCTTTCTCTACAGGAATACCTGCAATCCCTTCAGAGAGATCGAATACCCGACGACACTCTTCCAGTCCGAATTTTCCTAATAAAAAGAAAGCTTCACGAGGGACTGTCGCGATCCAGTTAGGATTTCCTCGCCCGGCATTTAGAAATAAACAAAAAGCTTTTCGAGTATGTTCTTCGGCAAACTCTATTAACTTATTCTTAATCTCGAACGGACTCATCGATTCAAGTCCTTTTTCAAACTTCCGGCTATATCCTTTCATTAAAGCCGAAGGTAATTTTTCTTTACAATCCATATTACAAATTTAAATTATCAATATTATTCTACACTTATTATTTACGACATCAGCAATACGATAACCACTCCCCAAAGAATCAATAAAGTATTCCCGACGGCATACGTTACCGTATATCCGAGAGCCGGGACTGTACTCTCTATCGACTCCTGTATTGCACCTAAAGCCGCTGTCGTAGTACGAGAACCGGCATTACATCCCAAATTAATGGCCGGATGGAACTTAAATATCTTGTCACCGATCCAGATTCCTAATATCAACGGTATGGAAGTGGACAAAATACCCGCAAAGAAAATTATGAATCCCATTTCTTTTATTCCGGATAAAAAAGTAGGTCCGGCAGTAATTCCGATTACTGCAATAAACATATTCAATCCGAGATTATTAAAAATCCATACCGCCGGATCAGGAATACGGCCAAAGGTCGGATGTTTGGTTCTCAGCCATCCGAAAAACAAACCCGATATCAGAGCCCCGCCACTGGTACTTAAACTAATAGGAATACCGCCTAAACGTATAGTCAATGCTCCGACAATACCACCGATCAATATTCCCAAACCGACAAAAATAAGGTCTGTTTTATTAGTCGGACGATCTACGTATCCCAATTTCGGTGAAGCTTGCTTTATATCATTTGCCATACCGACAATCTCAAGTAGATCCCCAGCTTGCAACTTCGTATTTGCTAAAATAGGTAATTCAACCCCTGTTCTTTTTACTTTCTTAATAATAATGCCATGCATGAACGGCTGTTGGCGTAATTCTCTTATCGTTTTTCCTTTTGCCGTTTTCTGAGTAAGCATGACAAAAATATCTTCAACCGGAAATGTCAACAATTCAGGATCATTTACTTCATCACCGATCCAGCTTTCATCTTCTATAACAGTCTCCCGTCTTCCGCTCAAAACAAGTTCATCGCTTTTATGAATGATTTGATCAGGAGTCGCGTCTACTATTTTCCCTGCAGAGCGAACCCTTTCTACAAAGATTCTCCGTCCCAAAGTTTGCATTTGTTTCTCCACATCGGCAACTGTTCTCTGTGTATCGAACCAATCACTACAAGCACAATAAGCTCGAAAAACAACCGGACGATTGGCGTCGATCAAAGCCGGATCATCTTCAATAGAACCTTTTCTCATTTGAGCTTCAAGTTCCCGGGTTTTCTGTTTTACTTTTTCCAACCCGCCCAGCATTTTAGGTCCTAATGTCCCCAAAATATAAGCAGAACCGATTGTTCCGTAAATATAGGTCACTGCATAACAAACAGGAATAATATTCAACCAAGCTTGTTTTTCTGACTCTGAAACACCCAATGTCCCGATCGTATCAGTCCCGACTCCGATTACAGCAGAGATTGTCTGAGCTCCGGCGAACAATCCGATGGTTTCTCCGGGATTATAACCCAATATCTTGGCTATAATAACAGTCACGCCCAAACAGAGAATACATAGTACACAGGCAAATATGACTTGAGGAATGCCATCGCTTTTCAATGACTGAAAAAACTGAGGACCGACACTGTAACCAATAGAGAAAAGAAACAATAAAAAGAAAACCGATTTTACTGGTCCTGGTATAGGAATATCCATTTGTCCTACTACCACACCTACTAAGAGCACAGATGTTACCGTCCCCAGAGAAAAAGATTTATATTTCAATTGTCCCAACCAGAACCCAATGCCGATTGTAAGAAATATAGCCATCTCCGGATAGGTACGAAAAAAATGTAAGATTGTCTCCATATCACAGATTATTTAATAAATAATTTTTCTTTTCACTTTCAGATAACAAGCATAACCGATATTTTGTTGACTATTTCTAAAAGACAGATATAAGAAGAATAAATCTCTTAGAGTCTGTCCGATATAAACGAAGTAAATCAGAAAGATCTATAATTTACTTTAACCGGATCAACATTTTTAAACTTCATATTGTATTTATATCGATTAATTTCTAAATAGTAAACAAATATGGAAAAACTGGAACAAAAAGTCTATGCAATAAAAGAACAGACTAAAGATGCCGCAAATGTGGCCACAGCTAAAACAAAAAAATCTGCCGATAAAATAAAAGAAAAGGCTCAGGAAAAAACTCAAGAATTGAAAGAAAAAGCCCAACATGCAGCAAATATAGTAAAAGAGAAAGCGACACAAGCTGCTGACACCGTCAAAGAAAAAGTACAACAAGGAATCGACTCTGTTCATGAAAAAAGTAAATAAAAACCGACTCTAAAACTTGTTTAAATTTTACTATGGTCGGTTTTGAGAATTTCTTCCGAGTATGTTTTTCTGTTTTTACGAGGATGATAGCGGGCTATCTGACAAGTGAAAACGGGATGACAGACCGAAAGAGAACGCAAAAATGACCTGATAGTACTTTTTTTACCGGAAAATTTAAACAGGCTCTAAACAGGTTCTTAATCTTCTTAAACAGATCTGCCTGAGTAAAGAGTATGTCTAAATAGGATATAAGTCCTATTCTTGACATACTCCTTATTTTTTTATAAAAGAAACTTCTCTGTTTTTTCAAAATAAAACGTAAGTTTGTAAATTATCTGATATTAATTATGAAACTATACATAGAAACAGAAAGGCTTTTATTACGAGAATGGAATTTAAATGATTTGCCGATCTTCATTAAAATGAATCAAGATCTGGAGGTAATGGAGTTTTTCCCAAAAACATTGGATAGTAAAGAATCTACAGACTTCTACCAACGTATTTGCAAAGAGCTCGATGAAGCGAAATACGGACTGTTTGCCGTAGAAAGAAAATCAGATCATAAGTTTATCGGATATACAGGATTGCATAAAGCTTGTTTTCCTGCTAACTTTACCCCCTGTATCGAAATCGGATGGAGACTTATAAAAGATGCATGGAATCAAGGTTATGCAACAGAAGCTGCCAAAGCATGCCTTCGATATGGATTTATTAATTTAAATATTAAAGAGATATACTCTTTCACTGCTGCTATCAATAAACGATCAGAACGCATCATGCAAAAAATAGGACTACAAAAAATCGGAGAATTCGATCATCCGAATGTAGTTCCCGAGAATCGTTTATGCCGACACGTTTTGTATAAAAGCTTTCATTCGGAAGATAAACCTCTCACATAATCAAAATAACAAAACTTTGTATTAAAATCGACTTATTATGAGATACAACTTTGATACAATAATAGACAGAAACAATACAGATGCTATAAAACAAGAAGCGTTGCTTATCCGATGGGGAAGAAATGATCTTATTCCTCTTTGGGTTGCCGATATGGACTTAGCTACACCTCCATTTATTATGGAGGTACTACAAAAACGATGTCAACACCCGATTTTAGGTTACACGAGCAAACCAGATTCTTATTATTCGGCAATTATCGGTTGGTTGAAAAAACGGTATAATTGGGATATAGAACGCAAATCGATTTCTTATACTCCGGGTATCGTACCCGGACTTGCTTTCGCAATAAAATGTTTTACTTCACCAAGAGATAAAATATTGGTAATGCCTCCTGTTTATCACCCGTTCTTTTTAGTTACGGAAAATGAAAACCGTGAGGTCGTATTTTGTCCATTGATTTTAAAAGACGGACAATATCAGATCGATTTCGAACATTTCGAAAAACAGATAAAAGACTGCAAAGCCTTTATTCTTTGTAACCCCCACAATCCCGGCGGACGGGTGTGGAGCAGGGAAGAGTTGAAACGGATCGCCTCAATCTGTGCCCGAAACAACGTACTGGTCTTTTCGGACGAAATCCATGCAGATCTCACCTTCCCGCCATATCAGCATATACCTTTCGCCTCAGTATCAAAAGAAGCCGCAGATAATTCGCTGGTTTTCATGTCGCCCAGTAAAGCATTCAATATGGCAGGACTCGCCAGTTCATTTTGCATAATAAAAAACGAGTTCCTTCGAGAAAAATTCAAAAAATTCACAGAAGGAAGCGATCTTACCGAAGGACATGTATTCGCGTTCAGGAGTGTAGAAGCGGCCTATACCTACGGAGAAGAGTGGTTATCACAAGTATTGGAATACCTTCAAGAAAATGTAATTTATACCGAACAGTATCTAAAAGAAAAAATGCCCCGTATAAAGGCTATAATTCCACAGGCCTCTTTTTTAATTTTTTTAGATTGCAGAGAATTATACCTGTCACAAAAAGATCTGGTCGAATTTTTTGTCGATAAAGCTCATCTCGCTCTGAATGACGGAAGCATGTTCGGAAAAGAAGGAGAAGGTTTTATGCGTATGAATATTGCATGTCCACGAGCTATTCTTAACCGCGCTTTGCAACAACTTGAAAGGGCCTATTACGAAAGATTCGAATAAACCGGATAACTTATAGCATGCCTCAAAAATATTACATACTGGCCGATAATCAAGACATTACACGAGCCGGATTAAATTTCATAATACGGGAATTACATCTGTCCGAAAATATTGTACATATATATTCAAAACGAGAACTACCGGACTTATTGAAAAAAGATTCTCAGGCTGTAATCGTCTTAGATTATACACTTTTCGATTTTTCAAGAGTCGAAGAATTGATAAACTTGCACGAACGATTCCCTTATGTCCGGTGGATTTTATTTTCCGAAGAACTTACTACCGAATTTATCCGTAATATTTATTCTGATAAGGCATTCAGCATCTTATTCAAAAATTCCTCATTTCAAGAAATTTCTGATGCTTTAAAGCATACGACTTCCGATAGACAATATCTATGTGCCCAATCAAAAAATCAACTGCAAAATAATACAGAACAAGGAATCGCCGAACAATCTTTATTAACCACTACAGAAATAGAAATACTAAAACTGGTCGCACAAGGAAAATCCGTTAAAGAAATCGCGGCAATCCGCATATCAAGCGTACATACCATTATTACTCACAAAAAGAATATATTCCGAAAACTGAACGTTAACAATATACATGAAGCAACCCGGTATGCCTTTCGTGCCGGAATAATCGACATGGCAGAATACTGCATATAAAAAATAAGGCTGTCATGAAGACAGCCTTAGAACCTGTTATTTACCTTTTAATCCAAAGGATATTCTTCAAAAGCATAAAGGACTGTGGACAAATAACGTTCACCGGTATCAGGAAGTAATGCAACGATAGTTTTTCCGGCATTCTCCGGAAGCTTCGCCAATTCAGATGCAGCAAAAACTGCTGCTCCGGAAGATATTCCGACTAAAAGTCCTTCTTTTTTTGCCAATTCTCTACTGGTACGTATAGCATCGTCATTCTGTACCGGAATAATCTGATCAACAACTTCCCCTTTATAAGTTCGGGGAATAAACCCAGCTCCTATACCCTGTATTTTATGAGGTCCGGGTTCTCCTCCAGATAAAACAGGAGAATCCGCAGGCTCTACTGCAACAATTTTTATCGCAGGATTATGCTTCTTCAATGTTTCTCCGACACCGCTTATTGTTCCTCCAGTACCTACTCCAGCCACGAATATATCGATTTTACCATCAGTATCCCTCCAAATTTCTTCTCCAGTAGTTCTTCGATGAACGGCCGGATTAGCAGGATTCTCAAATTGTTGCAAAATAACCGATCCGGGAATCTCATCCCTTAAAGATTCTGCTTTGGCGATAGCCCCCTTCATTCCTTCTGCTCCGGGAGTCAGTACAAGTTGAGCCCCCAATGCCTTGAGCAAGTTTCTACGTTCAATACTCATAGTATCGGGCATTGTGAGAATTAGATTATATCCTTTAGAAGAAGATACAAAAGCCAATCCGACTCCGGTATTTCCACTGGTCGGTTCTATAATCGTAGCACCCGGTTTTAAGACTCCACGTGTCTCTGCATCCTCAATCATTGCCAAAGCAATACGATCTTTCACACTACCTGCGGGATTAAAATATTCCAGCTTACCTACTACTTTCGCCTGCAAATTCTTACTTGCATTAAAATTAGAAAACTCCAATAATGGTGTATTCCCGACCAATTCGGTCAAACTTTTAGCTATTCTTGCCATATCATTCTCCATTTAACAATTATCATATCATATTTGACAAAGGTAGGTTTTAAGAAAAACTCATCCTATACCACATTTATGGTATTTTATCTCTCTCATTCATAAAATACTGAATAATAGGAGGTTTAGTCACAATAAAATCAACGATATGTCTCAGTTCTAAAAAACAATTTTTCAATAAGATAACCCTCTCAGATCTTTTTTACGTTTTCACTCGTCAGATAATAGTCCACTACTTTTCCTCAAAAAATAGAAACATCTTCTAATTAAACGGATTTTCATGGAAAATTGTTTATTTCTTTACGTCATCAAGTTCAACCAATTTATTAACTATGGCATAAATCGTCAATCCTGCAGGAGAATGTATCTGCAATTTACGTACAATATTACGACGATGAGTAATAACGGTATGGATAGACAAACACAATTTCGATGCAATTTCTTTGTTAGTCATTCCCTTAACAACACAAACCACGATCTCTTTCTCCCGATAACTAAGTGATTCAGATTCTTCTTCAACATCTTCATTTCCGGAATGTTTTTGTAATTGAAGAATCTTTCCGGTTATCGTATCCATATCATCGAATATAGAAATAACCTCATCATATTTATTCAAAAGAGTTGTATCTAACAAAGAGCCTTGCAGCGCAACGCATTTAATATGAGAAGTACGAGGATTTTCTCTAAATCGGTTCAAATCGAAATATCCGTCAAATACAGGGTTGACAATCAATATGTCCGGTGTATGCATCCGCATAAACTCTTGCAAAGCATCTGTACTCAACACCTCCATCGGCTGTATTTTTAAATTCGGAACACGTTTGAGTACTGCGGTCATGCCATTCCGAATAATTACAGAATTTTCAGCAATAGCAATCCTTATTGCTTCATTATTTTTCATTTTTCTCGAAATTTTTTTCAAGTTGGGCTACAGCCGGGACAAACAACAAATCTTCCAGATTACAATGTGATGCCAAATCTTGTTCACAAGAATAAATATCAAACAAAACAGAGTTCAAGCTATTATTGCTTTTTTCCGCCGGATAATATTTGATTATTATATTTTTCAGTTCGGTAAGTTTCGTCTCTATCTGATTATGCTTTCGAGCAAATACCAATATATTATAATCGGTTTTTTTCTTCCCTTCTAATAAAGATGAAACATATCCGAAAACCATATTGTCTTCATATTCCATGTGCCGGCGCACTTCATGAACATATTCATCATAAAACTTCAAAATCAGAATAGCGACACCATCTTGGGAGCAATCTATGGCTTCAATCAACTTACGGCGAATTGCCGGCAAACAAAAATCGAGAAAATAAGAATGAGAATTTTTCAGATACTCCATTAATGCTTGGATAGAAAGATCTGTGCCTCCGACAACAAATTGCTCGGTATCCATAAAATTGACGACTGCCAAAAACGTTTTATAATCTACGTTACAAGCATCGCAAACCTCTTTTACATTTTTATCCCCGAACCCTAACGGCAAACCGAAACGGCTCATCACCATCAATAGAGTATAGTTTTCACAAATAAGATCGCTCATCTTATCCGTCGCTTTATATTTGGGAACATTATCGCTCATATTTTCACTTTTATATGTTTAAGTACAGGCGCAAAATAACGGATTATTAGCTAAAAATACAATCCCTATTTATAGGTATTTCAACAAAGTTTTTTCAGTACAAATAATGACCCATTAGAATCCCGATTTATAATGAGAAAAAATAAGACAATACTTATTTTTAGGTATTGTCAACACTTTACAACACTTATACCTTTGCCTCCTGTAAAAACGTCAAAAAAAATGAAAAGATTTACTACTTTAACATTCCTTATTCTGCTTTTATGTCAGGGAATACAAGCCCGAAATTTTCAAAATAACGATACTACAAAAGTAAAAAATCACGAAGAATATAAAAAATTCAGAGTCGGTAGTTACGGAGAAATGCTTTTCCAACATATGGATTATGGCCCATATCGTTTTGGAAACGGCGGAGCTGGCTCTCCGAGTGATAAACGATCTTCTATATCGCTTCCCCGTTTTGTATTAGCTTTCGATTACAAATTTACTCCATCTATCATTTTATCTGCTGAAATAGAATTCGAATACGGAGGTACGGGTGCAAGTATAGAACATGAATACACTGAAGGAGGCGAATACGAAGCTGAAATAGAAAAAGGTGGAGAAGTCGCATTGGAACAATTCCACATTACTAAAATATTTCATCCGGCATTTGCCGTACGAGCAGGACACATGATCGTTCCTATAGGATTGACAAATGCACATCACGAACCGATATTCTTTTTCGGTGCTACACGACCGGAAGGCGAAACACAGATAATCCCGTCTACTTGGCATGAAACCGGGATCGCCATTTTGGGAAAAGCCGGAGATTTCGACTATCAAGCAATGGTCATCAGCGGATTAGATCCCAACGGATTCGATGCTGCCAATTGGATTAAAAACGGAAAACAGAACAAATTCGAAATACCGAATATGACCAATCCGGCATATGCAGCACGGGTAGATTATTCGGGCGTTAAAAATACGAGATTCGGTATATCGGCATATTATACTCCAAGCACCGCCAAAAACTCGACTAAACCGAGCCGAATGGAAGGGATAAAAGGTGCAATCACCATTTTATCTGCCGATGCGCAATATTACAGCCGCGATATTATTGCACGAGCAAACGTTATATACGGAAATTTGACCGAAAGCGACCTTATTTACAAAGAAAATTTAAGAAATCCCACAGCTCTGGGATATTCAGAAACCCCTGTTGCAAAAGATGTTTTGACATACGGTGCAGAGGTAGGATACAACATCGGTGCATTTTTTAACCACAAATTCAATTTATTTCCATTTGTACGTTACGAATATTATAATTCGATGCACAAAACAGCAAGCAGTATTTCTGCCGATCCTCGTTATAAAGTAGATCTTATTACTGCAGGCTTAAACTATTATATACTCCCCAATCTCGTTGCCAAAGCAGACTATACACGCAGATGGATCGGAGGAGGACGTTTCAATAATGAAAGTACTATATCATTAGGATTAGCTTATATCGGTTGGTTCTTTTCTAAATAACAAAATAAATTAATAAATAATCTACAAAACGTATGAAAAAGAAAAATTGGTTAGTAATGAGCTTATTCATAAGCTCTATGGCATTTGCCGTATCATCATGTAGCGATGATAATAACAATGATAACACAGTGGATGATTCGGCTATGGATCCGGTTAAAACCGCCCTTATCAATGATTATATCGATCTTACCGTATTGCCTACTTACGATGACATGAAAGCTAAAGTATGGGATCTGATGGATGCCGTAACCGTTATGTTCGAAAGCGAAACAGCAACACAAGATCAGCTCAATGCTGTTTGTGCGGCATGGAGAAATGCCCGTGAACCGTGGGAATTGAGCGAGGGATTTCTATATGGTCCGGCAGCTAATTACAGCATAGACCCATCTTTAGACTCATGGCCTCTCGACCAAGTAAATATAGAGGCGTTGTTAAATAGTAGCCAAAACATAGCGGAACAAACTTTCGCACAAGACAATTCAGGGTTTCATACACTTGAATATCTTATTTTCTTAGACGGAAATCCCCGAGATATTTCATCTATTTCTTCCCGCCAAAAAGAGTATATCTATTATGTAACAAAAAAATTATTGGATGATACCGTACGTCTTTGGGCAGAATGGCACGGTGAAAAAGCAATAAGCGATCAACGCGATGCAGAGTTGATTGAAAATGATGAAATCACAATTGCCGGAGGAGAAGATGGATTTGCCGAATTATTGAGAAATCCGAACATGTATCAAAAATATAAAACTCAAAATCAAGTACTTGAAGAAATAATAGATAACGGATTGTGTAACATAGCGAATGAGGTAGGAACACAAAAAATCGGAAATCCTTATCGCGAACAAGATGTATATGCCGTAGAATCATGGTATAGTTTCAATTCTTTGGACGATTATGAAAATAACATAATCAGTATTGAGAATTCTTATTTGGGAGGACCAGAGACAACGCGGAAATCAGAAACCAGCATGTCGGCTTATGTAGCATCAAAAAATAGTGACTTGGATGCGGAAATAACCAAAGCGATTTCTGATGCAAGAAAAGCGATTCGGGACATTCCTGCACCCTTCCGTGATCAAGTCACAAAAGGAAAAGTTGCAACAATAGATACAGCAATGGATAAATTAGCCGAATTGAATAAATCACTTGAAAAAATTAAAAGTGTTCTTTAAAAATATTTTTTGAATTCTTAAAATGACAAAATACAGATTTTTTAAAAATTTGTTCTCGTTTCCCCTTGTACTCAGCATTGCCCAGACTATTGTCCCGGCAATGCTTCTCTATAGTTGTAGCGAAGCTCTCGATGACACGGTAATACTGAAACCGAACGGAACTGTAGCCAGTTATAAAGAACTGTCCGCCGGAACTTCTACAATATTCTCATCCTCCAGCCGTGCATACGACACCGAAGCTAACTGGGTAACAGGCGATCTGGAAACAATGTTCACCAATGGAGATATGTTATATGATGACCCCAGGGTTAGCGGGAACGATCCTTCTACAGGAGGATTAGGACCTGTATATGGAGGCTATTCTTGCGGAAGCTGCCATAATAATGCAGGAAGAACCTCTTCAACTTTGTTTACTCATGGAGGTTCGGGAAACGGCTTTTCCTCCATATTAATCTACATAACTCGTAAAGATGGCGGTTATTTTCGCCAATACGGGCGCGTACTGCATGATCAAAGCATTGTGGGCAGCCAAGCTGAAGGAAAACTTTCTGTAACATATACAACAGAAAAGTTCAAATTTCCGGACGGAGAAGAATATGAACTACAAACACCGCATTATCGAGTTACCGAATGGTATGCCGATAGTATTCGTCCCGAAGACCTATATATAAGTCCTCGTATTCCGTTGCGCCATGTAGGGATGGGACAAATGATGGCACTCAGCCAAACGGAACTCATAAAAATTGCAGCCCAAAGTAATTACCCGGAATACGGAATCAGCGGAAAACTAAATTATGTAACCGAAAAAGGGGTACGAAAAATCGGAGTATCCGGAAATAAAGCCAACCATTTGGACTTGACGGTAGAACTCGGCTTTTCTTCGGATCTGGGTGTCACAAATGACCGTTATCCTGAAGAAGTTTGCGAAGGCCAAAGCCAATCGCCTCACGGGTTACAGGGGATACAAATAAGTACGAAAGATATGGAATATGTCGATTTCTATCTGCACGCTTTAGGCGTACCTGCCCGAAGATATGTCAATAACGCCGAAGTAAAAAAAGGTGAAGAAAACTTCTATAAAGCAAAATGCGATTTGTGCCATATGCCTACTCTACACACCCGTGCAGATGCGCCTTTATTACTTAACGGCACTCGACTGCCTTGGCTCTGCAATCAGGTTATACACCCATATTCAGATTATCTTCTACACGATATGGGACCCGAATTAGACGACCACCTTTCGGCAGGTCTGGCAACCGGAGCTGAATGGCGGACAACTCCATTATGGGGTATAGGCTTACAAGAGGTGGTTAACGGACATACAGAATTCTTACATGACGGACGTGCACGCAACTTAAAAGAGGCGATCATGTGGCACGGGGGCGAAGGCGCCGTATCGCGCGAACTGTTCAAAAGAATGAGCAAGGAAGACCGGGACGCACTGATTCTTTTTATCGAAAGTTTATAAAACATTCATTTTATTACGATCTACAAATTATGAAATATATCTATTCAAAATTAAGTATAGCTCTGCTGTTATTTTCTTTCTTAATAATTCCGGTAACAGCTCAAAATAATACTGACGATAACGATATCGATAACGGAGTAATTTCTTCGGCAGGAAGGCAAGGATTCAGCTTTCAAACAAAAAACAAAAAATTTCTATTTAAACCGTACGCTCTCATACAAATAGCCGGAAAATTTAATTATTATGATGATGAAGGTTTAAATCTTGCAGATCAGGATAAAGTCGCAAATTCGGGGTTTGCCATACCAAATGCGATCATAGGTTTTTCAGGCAGGGCATTTGGCAGGCTGACATTCAACTTTGCCCTGAACGCATCCCAAAGCGGAGGAGCATTGTTACAACAAGCTTGGTTCGATGTAAAAATGAAAGAGGCCTTGCAATTACGTGCAGGGAAATTTAAAACGCCTTATAATCAAGCTTACTTAGTTACTTTAGGAGAAACGCTTTTCCCGGTATTACCGTCATCTCTAACCACAGGAGTCAATCTCGACAAATCATTAAATGCCGTAAAGCCCAATATTGCAACAGGCTTCGACTTAGGAATAGAACTACACGGACTCATCAAACAAAAATGGGGATATCAGGTCGGCGTATTTAATGGGACAGGAATAGACGTAAATACTGCAACCAAAACGACAAGCGATGATCATAAAGGAATCCCGTCTCTTTTATATGCCGCACGTTTTGCATATATGCCGTTCGGTCCGATGCCGACCTATCAAGGAAATCCGGACGATCTGCACAACAACAAACTTTTATTTGCCATTTCGGGAAATTATAATGTAGAAGCCGAAGACGAAAGTAGCGATGATTTGCGTGCCGGATTTGAATTCGCATGGTTAAAAAACCGATTTTATATATCGGGCGAGGCTTATATGTTGCGTATGAATTTCACTAAACGAATGCAATCTGCAGCCGATTTTACAGCTTGGGGAGCTTATATACAAGGAGGATATTTTGTCACGAGCAAACTACAAACAGCTTTACGATACGACTTTTTTGACAGAAACGGAACAGATAAAGACGGAAGCTTGAACATGCCTGCCGTAGGTCTCAACTATTTCTTTTCTCGGTGTAATCTAAAATTGCAAGCAATGTACCAATACATAGGTCGTTGGGGACATGAAACTCAACTCGACAGAGACATGGACGATAATGGAATGGCAATGCACAGTGCCACAGTAATGTTGCAATATACTTTTTAAAAATTTCAAAAATGAAATATTCGTTTATTATAATAGCAGGATTACTTGCATTTTCAGCTTGTGACAGTGGAGACATATATCCTAAGGAAGAAGAGTACAGCGGACGCAATGTAAACGTAACGCTCCATTTCTCCGGTGTTAATGCATGGCCCGAAGAATATGAACTGAAACTCACATCTTTCGGTGATAACGAGGATACTCCGCTAACTACTCTACTGCTGGAAAAAAACGACGAAGGCTCAGGTACTTATCTTATGCACAATGTGCCATTCGAAGCCAAGAATATTGCCGTATCGATCATGAATAACAGAAAATGGGTTTGTAATCTCAATGAACAACAATTACCCGGTAGTGAAACAAACATATCCCTATCTGATATGAATGTAAACCTTGTACAATATAACCGCATCCAGGAACAGGTATTTAACCAATGTACTGCCTGTCATGGCGGTGCCGGAGGTTTGTATCTTACGGAAGATAAAAGTTACGATGCTTTGGTAAATAAAGCTTCTTCAACTCATCCGGATAAAATGTTAGTCGAACCGGGACTTCCAAACAGCAGTTTTATTATTACGGTACTGACAGACGCTCAAGCTACCAAAACAAACCATACGACCTTATCTTCTTTAAAAAATGACGATATAACTTTATTGAAAGAATGGATTAAAGCCGGAGCTAAAAAAGAATAATTCGCTCGGAGATGTATCTTAAAGGATTATTCAAATATAATTACCCAAAGATACATCTCTATTTTTTTATCTTACGTATATCCGGTAAAAACCAAGCAATCAATCCCAATAAAGGCATATAAGCACACAATTGATATACATACTCTATTCCGAACTTGTCTGCCAAACCTCCTAAAACGGCCGAAGCAATTCCGGCAATACCAAAAGCCAAACCAAAAAAAAGCCCCGAAATCAAGCCGAGTTTAGATGGTAATAATTCTTGAGCATAAACCAATATGGCAGAAAAAGCCGAAGAAAGAATCAATCCGATAAGGATACTTAAAATACAAGTCCATAAAAGATTTGCATGAGGCATAATCAAACTGAAAGGTGCTGCTCCTAAAATAGAAACCCAGATTACATATTTCCGGCCTACTTTATCTCCGACCGGTCCTCCCAATAAAATACCGAGCGCCGAAGCGAACAGAAAAGCAAACAGAAAGAATTGCGAATCACGAACAGTTACATCGAATTTCTCTATTAGAAAAAATGTATAGTAGCTGGTTATACTTGCTAAATAAACATATTTGGAGAAAATCAAAATCAACAAAACCGACAACGAAAATATCGTCTTTTTACGAGGTAACGGTGACACAACCTCAGTTTTCATTCCATCCTTATTTAACCGTAAAGCCTTCAGTTTTCTTTTGTACCACCGGCAAATGGGTATCATTACAATTATGGCACATAAAGCCAATAGAGCAAAAAACACAATATTACGCTGTCCATAAGGTGCTATACACAACGCAGCAAGTAACGGACCTAATGAACTTCCCATATTCCCACCGACCTGAAAAACCGATTGGGCAAGTCCTCGCTTCCCACCGGAAGCTAAAGAAGTAAGACGAGACGCCTCCGGATGCAGTATAGAAGATCCTATACCCACCAAAAACACAGAGAATAAAACCTGATGCAAAGTTCCCGAAAAAGCTAAAACAACAAGTCCGATAAGAGTAAAACTCATCCCGATCGGCAAGAACCACGGATTAGGCTTTTTATCCAGATAAAACCCGACTAACGGTTGAAACACCGAAGCCGAGATCTGGTAAACCAATGTTATGAATCCGATCTGGACAAAACTCAAAGCCATACTCTCTTTCAACAAAGGATATACAGCCGTAATTACAGACTGTAATGTATCATTCAATAAATGAGAAAGGCCCAATGCCAATAACACTCGAAAAGCTGTACTCTCAGCAGCGTTTGGGAAAGATTGCTCTTGCATAACTCCTAATTTTGGGAGCACAAAATTAGTAAAAAAAGAGGTTCAAAGAACTTTAGCGCAAAAAGTTCTTGAACCTCACACCTCTTTACTCCATTAAATTATTCCAACAACGACCGCAAATATTATTTTATTCAATTCAAAATCATCTCTGAAGGATATAAAAATAATAAAATTATCTGTATATAAATTTGAATTTTTTATGTACATTTAGATCGAATGTTGAAATCAATATATCTATTTCTTGCAATAACGAAACATTGTAAAAGTTTGATTGTAATGGTATTTGCAAATCTCCAATAGCATGATTATGAAAAAGCGAGTTATAAGTATCATCGGTCTTGTGATAGTTGCAATCTTAATATCGTATGGTTTAACGATTTTCGAAATTAAGTCAAAAATTATATGGGGTTTACTATTTGTTGCTTTGACTTATCTTATTTGTGCAATGACCAATAAATTCCTTAAACCAAATACAATTTTATATGCATTATTAACAGGTATTGTTGTTACACATATCCCATGGTGGATAAGTCTCCACATCAACTATAATATAAACTTTGACTCACTAATTAAAAACTTCTTTGAAGGAACAAAAATGTCCTATTCCATTGCAGGAGCAATATCGGGATACTTGTTATATAAATTCTCAAAGCTATTTCAACAAAAATAGTATCTGCCCACACATACCATAAAAACTATAATTAAAAAAGAAGTTAAGAGCCCTTTAGACATTACTCAACGAAACCTTTTTCTCTTTTAAGAAATCGGAATATTCTCGAATATAATCATTTTCGTCATACAATTCGGAAGCCAATACTAAAGAAACTGCTCCCGAAGAGAAGTTATTCAATTCACGCCAAATTCCGGGACGTACCAATAATCCGTAATAAGGACGATTCAACGATACAATACAACGCTCACTCCCATCATCCAAAATAACATCAAAGCTTCCACTGGCAGCAACGATCAACTGGTATAAATCACGATGGGCATGTCCTCCCCGTTCTTCTCCTCCGGGAACATCATATAAATAATAAACACGACGAATATCGAACGGCACGGTTATGTTGTCTTCTACGACCGTTATATTCCCATTGGGGCGAGAATGCTTGTCCAGTTCTATCACCTGACAATCACCGACTCTACTCATTACAAATGTATTATCCATGCTCAAGACATTTTAAATATAGATCGTAATCCTCAATATAGTCTTTCGGATCATACAATGTAGAAGATAATACCAAAGCTAACGAATTGGTGGAAAAATTTTCCAATCTGCGCCAAATCATATTAGGAACATACACCCCATAATAAGAACGGTTCAGAGGATATACCTTTTCTTGCCGTCCATCATTCAGAATGACATCGAAACTACCGGACAAAGCCACAATAAACTCTTGCTGCTCTATAAAAGCATGTCCGTCTCGCTTTTCACCGCCGGGAACATCATACACCCAATAAGACCGTTTTATAGGAAAAGGAATATGCCGAAATTCTTCTATGAAAGAAAGATTTCCGCGCGCATCTACAATTTTAGGCAAATCGACTATTTTAACGGCCTCCAACCCCATCGGCTTCATCTTTAATAAGATTAATCATATATTGCCCGTACTGATTCTTCAACATAGGTTTCGCTTGTTGCAACACAGATTCTTTCGAGATCCAACCTTTTCTGTATGCAATCTCCTCCAGACAAGCGACTTTCAATCCCTGACGATGTTCGATAGTTTCTATAAAAGCCGATGCTTCGAACAGCGAATCATGTGTTCCCGTATCAAGCCATGCAAACCCTCGTCCCATTAACTGTACCTTCAACTTTTCAGTTTCTAAAAAGGCTTGATTTACCGAAGTTATTTCAAGTTCCCCACGTGCAGAAGGTTTTATCGATTTAGCTATATCTACAACCTTATTCGGGTAAAAATAAAGTCCTACAACTGCATAATTAGATTTCGGCTTTTCTGGTTTCTCTTCGATAGAAGTTACATTTCCTTCTGGATCAAAAGCCGCAACTCCATATCGTTCGGGATCACTGACTCTGTATCCGAATACCGTAGCATACCCATTCCCGACATTTTCAACAGCAGCACGCAACATCGCAGAAAAACTCTGTCCATAAAAAATATTATCACCCAACACCAAGCAGACCGAATCATTACCTATAAATTTTTCTCCGATAATAAATGCCTGTGCCAAACCGTCAGGAGTCGGTTGTTCGGCATATTCAAAATGAACACCAAACCGAGATCCATCACCTAACAAACGTTCGAATCCGGGTAAATCGAATGGAGTAGAAATAATCAAAATATCCTGAATACCGGCTAACATCAATACCGAAATAGGATAATATATCATCGGTTTATCATATACCGGCAATAACTGTTTTGAAACTCCTTTCGTAATCGGATACAAACGTGTTCCGGAACCTCCGGCCAAAACGATCCCTTTCATTTCTTAATCTTTATGTCCGTACATTTGTTCATAATACTTTTGATAATCTCCACTGGCTACTTCCTCAACCCAATCCTGATTTTCAAGATACCAACGAATCGTTTTCTCTATCCCCTCTGTAAATGGAGTTTCCGGATACCAGCCTAATTCTTTCGCTGTTTTCGAAGGGTCTATCGCATAACGCATATCATGCCCCAAACGATCTCCCATATAAATAATCAAATCATAATTTATATTCGAAATATCGGTTCTAAGAACTTTTTGATAATGGGGTTCTTCCTTCATTAAACGCACGACAGTATCGATAATCAGCTTTACAATATTGATATTTTGTTCTTCATTAAATCCTCCTATATTATACACCTCTCCTATTCTTCCCGAATTCAATACCATATCAATTGCTTTAGCATGATCTTCGACATATAACCAATCGCGAACATTCTCACCTTTACCATATACCGGCAGCTTTTTACCTTCAAGAATATTTTTAATAATCAAGGGTATCAATTTTTCCGGGAAATGGTACGGACCGTAATTGTTCGAACAACGAGTAATATTTACAGGAAATTTATATGTTTCATGATATGCTCTAACAATCAAATCGGCACCTGTCTTTGAAGATGAATATGGAGAACGCGGATCTAAAGGTGTTTCTTCCGTAAAAAAATACTTACCGTAGGTATGTATTGCCGAACGTCCTTTCACAACAGACTTCACCGCTTCATCTTTAATAACCAAAGGCTGAGGATCTACAAAATCTTTATTTAATGATCCATATACCTCATCAGTAGATACCTGCAAATATTTTTTACCTTCGCGATAAGTCGGGTAACCATTTGCATCTTTACCTGTCATCCATGCTTTTTTAGCACATTCCAACAGATTTTGAGTTCCCAAAATATTTGTCTGTAAAAATAACTGAGGGTTTGTAATACTTCTATCTACATGAGATTCGGCAGCAAAATTGACAACATAATCTATATCATTTTCTGCAAAAATATAAGAAACCAATTCTTCATTGCCGATATCTCCTTTTACAAATTTTACACGAGGATCTTTCAATTCGGTCTTTATCGTCCCTAAATTACCGGCATAAGTCAACTTATCTAAAATAACTATATGAATATCTTCATACTTTTTAAGCATGTACTTTACAAAATTTGCACCAATAAACCCGGCTGCTCCCGTTACCAAGTATGTTCTCATAAATCATTTATTAAAATAAAACGTTGCAAGATACGAATATTTTTTCATGGAATACCGTAAATTTAACCTTAAATCGGATTCTTTTTTTATAACCTGATAAAAAATTCAGACTGGCTTTTAATATAATATAGATATAAGCTAAAATTATTTTCTCAAATAAAAATCGTCATTTTTTACACATTTATTGTACGAATATAAGATACAAAGAAATAAAAATTTTCTATATTTGCCCCATAATTGCAATGTCGAGATAGCAAAATGAATAATACTATAAAACACGAAGGTATCGTAGAACGAATTGAAAACGGTATTGCTTATGTAAAAATCATACAACATTCCGCATGTTCAGGATGTCACGTCAAAGCAGCTTGTACGATAGCAGATCAACAAGAAAAAATTATTGAAACAGTTTGTTCGGGATACGACATAAAAACAGGAGACCGTGTTTTTGTAGTCGGAAACGAAACAATGAGCCGAAAGGCTTTAAAGCTGGCAATCATATATCCGTTTTTTTGTCTTTTCGGCATACTTTGCATTGCATACGCTTTTTCTGTAAATGAATTGCTATCCGGTATTTTATCAATCATAGCTCTAATACCCTATTACACAGTTCTATATTTTCGTAAAAGCAAACTAAGAAAAGATTTCATATTCACATTGGAGAAAGAATAAACAGAACGACTTAAACTTTAAATAGAACAAACACATGAATTTAGTATTAATCGCGACTCTTTCACTTGGAGCAATCGGGGCAATAAGCGCTGTTATCCTGTATTTTGTCGCACAAAAATTTAAGGTGTACGAAGATCCTCGAAACGGACAAGTAGAAGAGGTGCTTCCGGGAGTTAATTGCGGAGGATGCGGATACCCCGGATGCAAAGGTTTTGCAGATGCCTGCGTCAAAGCCGAATCATTAGAAGGTCTTCTATGCCCCGTAGGGGGTACTCCCGTTATGATCAAAGTTGCTGCAATTTTAGGTAAAGAAGTAATCGAAGGCACTCCCAAAGTCGCTGTAATCCGTTGTAACGGCACTTGTAACAACAGAGTTAAAACGAATATTTATGATGGGGCTAAAAGTTGTGCTATCGAAGCTTCGCTTTACGGAGGTGACACCGGATGTTCCTTCGGATGCTTGGGAAACGGAGATTGTGTAAAAGTCTGCTCTTTTGGGGCTATACAGATGAACCCTGAAACCGGGCTACCCGAAATCGATGACGAAAAATGTACAGCATGCGGGGCATGTGTAAAAGCGTGCCCTAAAATGATTATCGAATTGCGGAAAAAAGGACCTAAATCACGCCGTATATATGTCAGTTGCATGAACAAAGACAAAGGTGGCATAGCACGAAAAGCCTGTACAGCCGCATGTATAGGCTGCGGGAAATGTGCTAAAGAATGCCCGTTCGATGCGATTATTGTAGAAAATAATCTCGCATATATAGATGATAACAAATGTCGCTTATGCCGTAAATGCGAAACCGTATGTCCTACCGGAGCAATTCATGCAATAAACTTTCCTCTCCGAAAACCGGCAGAAACTACGGTAACATCCGAAGTATAAACCTGAAAATAACCATTATGAATTATCAAATCAGAATCCAATTATAAACATAATATATATGTTAAGATCATTTCGGATAGGTGGAATACATCCACCGGAAAATAAATTATCTGCCGGAAAAACCATACAAACGGCAGCTCTTCCCAAACAAGCTGTAATTCTTTTAGGACAACATATAGGAGCTCCGGCTCAAGCTGTCGTAAACAAAGGTGATTCGGTAAAAGTGGGAACGTTATTGGCAAAAGCCGGAGGTTTTGTTTCCGCCAATATTCACTCTTCTGTTTCCGGAACAGTAGCAAAAATAGATCAAATTACCGATATGTCAGGTTACAAACGCCCGGCAATATTTATCGATGTTGAAGGTGATGAATGGGAAGAAAGCATTGACCGCAGTAAAACTCTGAAAAAAGAGTGTACTCTTAGTGACAAAGAGATAATACAACGAATCAGTGATTGCGGTATCGTAGGACTTGGAGGAGCAACATTTCCTACTCAAGTAAAACTGTCTCCGCCTCCGGGAACGAAAGCATCGATACTGATTATAAATGCCGTAGAATGTGAACCTTATCTCACTTCAGATCATCAATTGATGATGGAAAAAACCGAAGAGATTCTTGTCGGAATTATGATATTGAAAAAAGCGGTTGGAGTAGAACATGCGGTAATCGGAATAGAAAATAATAAAAAAGACGCTATATCCAAGATGCAAAGTCTGGTGTCTTCATATCCCGGAATCACAATTTGTCCGCTAAAAGTAAAATACCCCCAAGGAGGTGAAAAACAACTGATCGATGCTATTATCCGCCGTCAAGTTCCAAGTGGCGGATTACCTATCGCTACCGGAGCTGTAGTACAAAATGTAGGTACGGCATTTGCAGTATATGAAGCGATACAAAAGAATAAACCGCTGTTCGAACGTATAGTAACCGTAACAGGGAAATCGTTAGAATCTCCGTCTAATTTTCTGGTACGAATAGGAACTCCTATCGGACAATTGATCGATGCTGCCGGAGGATTGCCTGACGATACCGAAAAAATCGTATCCGGAGGTCCTATGATGGGAAAAGCGGTGGTATCGACAGATATACCGACGACAAAAGGATGTTCCGGTATTCTCCTTATTCAAAACCGGGAAGCCGAAAGAAAAAAGATGTCGCCATGTATTCGCTGTGCAAAATGTGTAGCTGTTTGCCCGATGGGACTCGAACCCAATCTTTTAGCGAAATTATCGGATTTTGCCGATTGGGAAAAATCGGAAAAAGAACACGTCATGGATTGTATTGAATGTGGCTCGTGTAGCTATACATGTCCGGCACACCGTCCCTTACTCGATTTTATTCGTTTAGGTAAAAGTAAAGTCGGAAATATTATCCGTAACCGGGCTGTCAAAAAATAACAAAAAGAAATTCTTTAATTTATGGATAAAAAATTTATAATATCACCTTCACCGCATATTCATAGCGGAAATTCTGTAGAAGGATGTATGTACGGTGTTCTGGTCGCCTTGATCCCGGCATTTCTTGTAGCACTCTATTTTTTCGGGTTGGGAGCATTGATCGTGACCGTTACATCGGTATTGGCATGTGTCTTATTCGAATACCTGATTCAAAAATACATTTTAAAGGGAAAAGTAACTATTTCTAACGGATCAGCAATTCTTACCGGGGTCTTATTAGCATTCAATGTCCCTTCAAATCTTCCGATATGGATCATCATCATAGGAGCATTGGTCGCTATCGGGATCGGGAAAATGTCGTTTGGAGGATTGGGAAATAATATTTTCAATCCGGCATTAGTAGGGAGGGTATTTCTATTGATTTCTTTTCCCGTACAAATGACAACATGGCCAAAACCGGAGGCGTTCAACACACATTATCTGGATGCGACAACAGGTGCGACACCTCTTAGTATGTTAAAACAAGGTATGCCGATAGAAAACACGACTTTAGATTTATTACTCGGAAATGTCGGAGGTAGTCTCGGTGAAATCGGGGCAATCGCCCTACTTTTAGGTTTTGCTTATATGTTATGGAAAAAAATCATTACATGGCACATTCCGGTATCGATATTGGCAACCGTCGCACTCTTCTCTCTTTTAATAGGCATAGATCCTCTGACCCAACTTCTTACCGGAGGGCTATTGTTAGGATCGATATTCATGGCTACCGATTACGTTACATCACCGATGTCGCCCAAAGGAATGATCATTTATGGTGTCGCTATCGGACTTTTAACGGTCATTATCCGCCAATGGGCTGCCTATCCCGAAGGAATGTCGTTCGCTATATTGATTATGAATGCTTTCACACCGTTAATTAATATGTATGTCAAACCTAAACGTTTCGGGGAGGTCGTAAAACATGGCTAAAACAGAATCTACATTTTTAAATATGCTTATCGTCTTGACGGTCATCACTCTGATTGTCGGAGCGGCATTGGGATATGTGTACAACATCACCAAAAAACCTATTGCCGAAGCAGAACAGAAACAGCAAATAGAGGCCATACAAATGGTAGCTCCGGAATTTGACAATTCACCGATCGAGGATAAATATTCGCTGAAAATCGGAGCGGACAGTTTGGAAGTTATCGTTTTCCCGGCAAAAAAAGGAGGTAAAAAAGTCGGCGCGGCAGTAGAAGCAATCACGAAAAAGGGTTTTGGAGGAGAAATAAAAATCATGGTAGGATTTAATGCAGACGGTTCAATACGTAATTATAGAGTTTTGAAACATGCAGAGACTCCGGGATTAGGGTCTAAAATGGATGAGTGGTTCAGAACAGACAAAAACAATCAAAATATTTTAGGTAAGAACCCTGCAACCGACCGCCTGACAGTAAGCAAAGACGGTGGAAGCGTAGATGCTATCACTGCTGCAACTATTAGTTCAAGAGCATTTCTGGATGCCATACAAACAGCTTATAATGCTTATATGAATCGAACCGACGCACAAAGCGGCGCATCATCTAAAGCGCATACCAAATAAACAGGAGATGATATTATGAATAAAATGAGCATCATACTAAACGGAATTATTAAAGAAAATCCGACATTTGTTCTATTATTGGGGATGTGTCCTACTTTGGGAACGACCTCATCCGCAGAAAACGGAATGGGAATGGGACTAGCGACAACATTTGTTCTGATTTGTTCGAACGTAGCTATATCTTTAGTAAAAAACTTCATTCCCGATAAAATCCGTATTCCGGCATTTATTGTGATAATCGCAGCTTTCGTTACTATTTTAGAAATGTGCATGAAAGCTTATGTCCCTGCACTATACGCAAGTCTCGGATTATTTATTCCTCTAATTGTAGTAAACTGCATCGTATTAGGTCGCGCCGAATCATTTGCGGCAAAACACAACGCATTCGATTCGATGCTCGACGGTGTAGGTATCGGTTTGGGATTTACCGGAGCACTGACTCTTTTAGGTGCTGTACGGGAGTTTTTAGGTACAGGAAAAATATTCAGCGCTACAATTTTCCCCGAACAATACGGAGCTTTACTCTTCGTCCTTGCTCCGGGAGCTTTTATCGTGCTGGGATATCTCATTCTCATTGTTAACAAACTTAAAACCAAATAAGAGATGATTACCTATATATCCATATTCATTACCGCCATATTCGTCAATAATATCGTACTGGCACAATTTTTAGGGATATGCCCTTTTTTGGGAGTTTCTAAAAAAGTAAGCACTGCAATCGGAATGGGAGCTGCCGTAACGTTTGTAATGACAATTGCAACAATCGTCACATACTTGTTGCAAAAATATCTGCTGGATGTTACCGGATTACAATTTATGCAGACCATAACCTTTATTTTAGTAATAGCGGCATTGGTACAAATGGTAGAAATTATTCTGAAGAAAGTATCTCCTCCGCTTTATCAGGCATTAGGAGTTTTTCTCCCTTTGATTACCACCAACTGCACCATTCTGGGAGTTGCTATTTTGGTAATACAAAAAGATTATAATCTGATGGAATCTGTCGTATTCGCCATTTCGACCGCTATCGGCTTCACATTGGCAATGGTTTTATTCGCCGGTATCCGAGAACAATTGAGTACGACTAAAGTTCCTAAAGCTATGCAAGGAATTCCTATCGCTTTAGTGGTAGCAGGACTTTTAGCTATGGCTTTCATGGGATTTTCGGGTATAAAAATCGGATAAATATTTGCTCTTAAAAAGCGGAATCGCTGAAAACTAAATGGTTTTCAGCGATTCCGCTTTTTAAGACAATAAATTTCTAATAAGTATGTTCCCCACTCTCCATTTCCTGTTCGGTAATAGGCTTTTTGTCCATAGCTCTCCACGCATAGACAATATAAGCTAAAACAAAAGGAACTAAGAAAGAGACGACAGTCATTACTTCTAAAGTAAAGAGACTCGATGAACTGTTATAAATCGTCAGAGAACTTTGCAAATCAACAGCAGAAGGATAATACGGAGTATTATTATAACCTGCCAAGAAGAATAGGCTCAAAACGACTAACACTGTCCCAATACCGCTATACCAAATACCGCAAATCCATGTCTTGGAAAATGCTGCTCGTATAATTGCATACAATACCGACACGACACCAATCAGAAACATAACCGCAACCCAAGGCATCTCTATCAAATTAAAGAAATATTTATATTTTCTCACAAACACTTCTCCATTTACAGGATTCAGTTCATAACCGTCGGCTGTAAGCGTTACACCGACAAATATAAGAAACAACACGACAAAAGGTACTGCATTGATCAATACTTGCCGACGGGCACGATTAAAGATCGTTTCGTCCGCAATATTATTCATAAAATAAAGCGAGGCCTGAACTCTTGCCAAAAAGAAAACAGTCACTCCTAACAAAAGATTACGCCAATCGGCTATCGCTTCTAATCCATGATACGGATTTACCCACGTAGAAATTACAGGCTGATATATATCCATTAGATTTTCTTTATCAACTTTGAAATCAGCTCCGCTGAAAAAAGTACCGACAGCAACCCCTAATAAAATGATTCCGACAACACCGTTAATCAATAAAAATATGTCATATACTTTCGTTCCCAAAAGATTCCCTTTACGAGAACGATATTCGTAAGAAACAGCTTGTATGATAAAACTAAAAAGAATAGCCATCCATAACCAATACGCTCCTCCGAAACTCGTAGAATAAAATAATGGGAACGATGCGAAAAAAGCCCCTCCGAACACCACCAAAGTCGTAAACGTAAACTCCCATTTCCTACCTAAAGAATTAACGAGCATAGTCTTCTCTATCGGCTTCTTGGCAATAGTCGTCAGTAAAGTCTGCCCACCCTGCACAAAAAGTAAGAACACCAATAACGCCCCTAACAGCGAAATAATAAACCACCAATAATGCTGGTAAAAAAATTCATTCAGTTCCATAATCTTCTATTTTTGAACAGGTCCTTTTTTTATTTGTTTCAACATAATTCCAATCTCGGCAACAAGCAATACCGTAAAAAGAACGGCAAACATCCAGAATGTCGTCTGCACTGCAGATGTCTGAATTTTCGATACTGCAGCAAACGTAGGCATAATATCCTGTATCACCCAAGGCTGACGTCCCATCTCCGCAACAATCCATCCCGATTCCAGACAGATATATCCCAAAGGAAGAGATAAGAGAGAGATCCATAGTACCCATTTGGCCTTATCCAACTTATCTTTAGAGATATAAGCCAATATCAATAGAAAAAGCGCAATGAAGAAAAATGCTAACGTAATCATAATATGAAACGAATAGAAGACAAAAGGAACATGCGGTATCAATTGTTCCATATCGGTCACATACCCATATCCGAAATCAGAATAATTTTCTTCCAATCGTTTCCCTGCTTCTTCCATGGCTGCTTTATCTCCGGCTTTTTGAGCTACTTTATAATCGGACAATGCCTTAATAGCCAATTTCCCTCTTTCGATACGTTCTTGCGCAGAAGGGGCGATAATCACTTCTCCCTTTGCATTTTTCATCTCATACCCACCATCGATAATATCATTAATTCCCGGTACAAAACCGTCAATATGGCGAGTAGCGAGGAAAGACAAAAGTCCGGGAATTTTCACCTCGAATAAAAACGGATCGATATTGTCCGTATAACTCTTTTTTTCAGGATTAAGAATGCCGAAAGCGACCAATCCCTGTCTATTTTCTCCATGATATACCCCTTCCATAGCTGCAAGTTTCATCGGTTGTTTCTCTGCAACCTGATACGCCGACCCATCTCCGGTATAAGCAACAACCATCATTCCTATAAGCCCGACCCATGAAGCGACTTTCATACTTTTGACAGCCATAAAACGTTCTCTATTCTTTAATAAATACCAAGCACTAATACTGACAACGAATATAGCCCCGAATACCCAACCGGCAGATACGGTATGAAAAAACTTATTGATTGCAACAGGCGATAATACGACATCTGCAAAACTATCCATTTCATTGCGGACGGTATCGGGATTAAATTTCATTCCTGCCGGATACTGCATCCAAGCATTGGCTACCAATATCCACAAAGCCGAAATCGTAGCACCCAAAGTTGTCAACCAAGTAGCAGCCAAATGCATACCTTTGCTCACCTTATTCCATCCGAAGAACATAATTGCAATAAAAGTCGATTCCATAAAAAAGGCCATAATTCCCTCGATAGCCAACGGAGCTCCGAATATATCACCGACAAACCAACTATAATTAGACCAATTCGTTCCGAACTGAAACTCCAAAATAATACCGGTTGCAACGCCAATGGCAAAATTTATTCCGAATAGAGTCATCCAGAATTTTGTCATTTGTTTCCACCGTTCATCTCCAGAACGATAATAAATTGTCTCCATAATCCCGACAATAACTCCCAGCCCCAACGTCAACGGAACAAAAAGCCAATGATACATGGCCGTCAAAGCAAATTGCGCCCTCGACCAATCTACAACAGAAAATAGATCATTCATAACTTAGACGTTTATAATTTATAGTATTTATCTGCTTTCAGGAACAGGAAACGTAAGTTCCATGCCTACATGCTCGGCCCGCTCCTCATCAGTATTGAAATTTGCATTTAAAATATTAGGGAAAAAAAACAGCTTCAGTACGAAAAACATAATAAATAATTTAATCAGAATAATTGTCCATAAGGTCTTACCCAAAGTCATATTTCTGAATCCGTCTACATAAAATCGAAATATACGAACAAATATATTTTTATTATTTATCAAGGTCATCCTCTATTCGGTATTAGAAAGCTTACGAATACAAACTTAAAAACTATTTTTCATATTCATAAAATAAATCAGGATTTTTATCTGCAAACAATATCAAAAAGACTCTGCCCGATCACTCAGACAAAGTCTTTTCTTCATCAAAAACACCCCAACATATTAAGCTTTGCAAACTTCTTGGCGGAAAATACGCATATCTTCCAACCATGACTCAATATCTTCTTCATGCTCCAATTCTTCTGCAAGAATATGAGTAGCGATATTGAAAGTCGTAAAATCTTTTCCATTAGTGAAATTAGCGATATCTTCGTATCTCTGAATGGCACATCTTTCTGATCCGAGATTCTGTTTCAATATAGCCTCAATATTAGGATCTACGGGAGGAAGATATTTACAATGAGCTAATTTAAACCATTCTTCAGGTGACAAAACCGGAGTCCCATCCAATTGAATAATTCTGTCAATCAATAGTTTTGCATGATCAAGTTCTTCATCTGCATGTTTCAATAATTCTTTTTCAATATCATCATGCATCGGACCTTTCATTACACGTGCCCCTACCCAATATTGATAATATGCCAACCATTCTTCTGCCAATGCCTGATTCAGAACATCGATCAAACTCTTTACATCTAATGTAAGAATTTCAACTCCTTTTTTTCCCATAATTCTATTTTTATTATGTAAATAAATGTCGATTTATTACTTAAAACAAATTATGAGATAAATTGTTTAGAGGTAGAAATAATAAAAGAATCCCGGAAATTCCGGGATTCTAAAAGTTCATTTAAAATTTCATTCCAAATAAAATTTTAAACAGTCTATAAAACCATTATTTCTTTATCACCTTCTGTGTATTATAACCATTATCTGTCTCTATTTTTACAATATATATACCGGCCAACAAACCCGACAAAGATAATTTACAGATTTTATCATTTATATCCGATTGCTGATAAACAGGCTTTCCGTAAACATCATATAAGGTGACATTTTTTATAGAACTCCCACAACTAACCGTCGCTTCATCCCCAACCGGATTCGGCTGAATATGAATATCCGTATTCTTATCTTCCTCTTTTACCGTTGTAACAGAAGAAATATCTCCTGAACCCGACACAAATGTTACTACTGAAAGAGGGGGTATCGTAAACACATCGCCTTCTTTAATCTTAGGATAAGCTTTCATATTGTCATCCTCTGAAGTCACATAAGGTGTAAACTCCAAGTCTGTATTACCTGATATATTCTCTACCTTAAACGTAAACGGCCTTTTCACAGTTCTCGAATTTGTCGCAATAATTACGACTTGCTGCGTTTCCTCATTAATGTACGAAGAATACATATCGTTCTTCAACGCATCGACGACACTTAAATTATCTGACCGTTTCGCTTCCACCCGCTTCATTCCAGGACGTACGAAGCGGGAATATTGACCTAATGTATAAAGGAGTTTTGTTCCGTGAATAAAACCATCATTAAGATCTTTTACTGTCGGAGCTTCAATTAAAGCAAAGCGGCTTTCTCCATAATGATCACCCGATTCAAAAGTTGTCCACCAATGCCATCCGGTAGCATTGGCTACCACCAAATCGACATGCAGCATACGGGCTAAGGAGATGGCACATTCTATTTCACTGAATCCCCCTTCTGAACCTGGATGCCCCCAACTGTACCCACCGTCTAAAAGACTGTACTCCGACTGAAAATATTCGAGTGATGGGTTTATTGCATCCATAGCTTTCCTAAAATTAACGCGAGTATCATACATGCCCTGAGCATCTTTGTCAGCCCAATAACTATGAGCAGATACGATATTAGAAACATTCGGTAATCCCGCAACCTTCATCGTCGGTTGCTCATTTCCCCAAAATTTCGGAATCTGAGTCTCTGCACTACCGAGAAAACTAGCCTCAGCAAAAGTCAACTGCGTTGTCAGTTGTTTTTCTGCGAACGCACTGCTCATCGCTTTTATCACATCCGCAATCTCTTGATCGGTGGCCGGCGATCCTTCTTGCCCCCCAGTCCAAGCATACTGCGGTTCATTCATCGGACTGATATAATCGAAATGAATACCCTCCTTATCAAAATGATCTACAACCTCTGCGGTAAACAACGCATAATCATCATATTTATCCTCTGCAAGGATATAGTTCGATCCATTGTCCTTATTATAGGCATACCCATGCTTCGTCATATATATAGGTGGAGAGTTCATAAATCCCAAAAGATCCTCCACACCATATTCCAAAGCCGCCTTTCTAAGAAACCAGAGCTGTCCGGTCTGTCTCTCCCATGTATAAGTTCCGTCGGGGTTTAAGAAACACTCGGTACGTTTCGAATCACCCATTCCGGCATCATCGCCTTGCGTTGCCGATCCCGAACCGATATTGAACCGCCAACAAGAGAGTCCTATACCTTTCGGATTCCCATTTTCATCCAGTTCTTTGCTGAAAAGCAGTTCCGCAAGACGATTTTTCTTCGCTTCAGGCCAAAGTCGACCCAACCAATCGGCATTCCAGGCATCTGACGATCCGAAATTTCGTATTGTCTGATATTCATTTGAACAGTTAACAGTTATCTCGACCGGCGACATAAGCATCGATGAATAGTAATAGGCAACATCTTCGACATCCATCGCATAATCATCGACCATCAACTCATCATAAAGTCCTCCGGCACTCTCAGATGCCGTACTTCCACCTAAACTCCATTTATCAAAACCCAAATTATAAGGATTTACCGCTACCTTCGCTGCGGTCTGTTTACCGTCCTGATAAACGCGTATAATGATTCTGGGGGTTACCGCATGCACTACACTTATCGCATTCCATTTTCCGGACTCTAAAAGCTCACTGCCCACCGTCTCGGTCTTCTCCCCTTCTACAATAGTCTCCAAAACCACATAGGCCGCGTCCCCATCAACCTTTATCTTAAGGCCATAGCCGTTCTTTTCATCCTTAAAAGCCCGATAAATATATTTGCCATGATCTGCATCATCAATAGACTCTTTTTTATACAGGAAATTCAACGTCGAAGCTTCATCGGGGATGATATTATCGGAAAACTGCAATTGTCCGCCTGCTTCCAACTTTACGACCTGGCCTCTCTGTGAATCCTCTTCAAATGAATATCCTGACCCCTCGATAGCGATGCGTCCGCCTTCCTCTTTCAGATCATTATCGAAAAGGAAAGTTATAGGGCCTTCCGAAAGAGGTTCCGTTATGGCTTCTCCCGCATATATTTGAGCTACCTGGCTCGCACTCAACGGATAATGGTAGATATTGATATCATCTATCGATCCGGTATTTGGACGCGGTGAACGATCGGGATTCACACCGAAATAAAGATGTGTCAGATCCAACAAAGATATAGGAGCCAAGATCTTTTTCGAACCTACTTTCTTACCGTCCAGATAATAATTCCAAGAAGTCCCGGCAACTACCAAAGTGATATGATGCCATGTATTATCCTTTTCTATTCGAGGACCATACAACAGCTCCCAAATACCATTATTGATCTTATTGGCAGAAGAAACAATACCACTTGAATTATCATCATACATCGGCATCAAATAAATATTACTGCCATTAGTGGAACTATAAAATTCAAAAATCTGTTTCCATTGCACATCGTCATCGAAAGAGCTGCGTTTATACCAAAAAGAAAGCGACAACGTATCTCCTATAACAGGTGCAGGCGTTATCACTGCATACTGAGACTTAACTCTGTCGAATGAAAGCACCTTTCCTCGAACAGGATCATCGACGATTCTCGCCCCTTTTAGCTCCATGCTCGTATTGGACTGGTTGTCCTCGGCCGTACCTTGTTCAAAATTATAGGATGCATACAATTTATAATCCGCATAATTCTGAGCCAATAGCCAACCCGGTAAAATCAAAGCAATAAGTATCAACAGTTTCTTTATATCCATATTTCTTATTTTTAATTACTATTTCTATAAAAACTCTCATTTACAAATAATCGCCATTAGCGAAGACCCAAATATTCAATAATGTAACTACCGAAACAAAAGCGATTGACCGCCATCTAACCTTGAAATATATCATACAAACAGGATACATTCACACAACAAACTCACATTTTTTTTCATGATACAAAAATTATAGTAAAACAATATAAAACTTGCTTAACTCATACCCGAGACAAAACGGGTGCAATGTTTAAAAATCTAAATATTTAAGCGAATGACTCCTACCTAAAACTCTGTTATACAAATTTATTCACTTAAATACAAAACAACGGAATAAAAATCAAGCAATAACAGACGTCAAATCATGCATATACAAATTTTCTACTTCGACATATTCTTTTCTTGTAAAATAGCAACATACCAAATCATTCAAACATAGACAGTAAATCGTGCAATGTATTTTTTATCATTATCGAAATAAAATAAATTAATCGGTATATTTGTAAATTAGCGATCGAAAGGCTCAGCTCTGATTTAAGAATCTTTTTTATAAGGAGATATCCAACTTTCTAACGAATGAAAACAGAAAAACAGACCGGAAGAAAATGTAAAGATGACCTGATAATATTTTTTTATCGGAAAATTTAGATGACTGACTCTAAAACCAGAAAAAAACATCACAAATAATTATATAACACTATAATTACTTATTTTAAATGCATATAATATCATGAAAATTCTATTGATAAGTCTCGGTATTATTATTCCCACCCTCTTATATTCCCAAAACTATTATGTCAAACAATTGGGAATAGAACAAGGTCTATCAAACAACTATGTCGTAAATATTACTCAAGATAAAGACGGATTTTTATGGTTTGCTACTGAAGAAGGTCTCAATAAATTTGACGGTAGTCGTTTTATTAATTATTATAAACATACCGATCATCTCAGTGGGAACGAATTGAACTGTATTTATGCCGACCCCTCAGAACCGATTATATGGATAGCCACTCAACGAGCGGGAATGAACGCTTATAATTATGAAAAAAACGAATTAACCGTATTCACACATAATGATTCTATATCCAGCAGCCTCATAACAAACGATGTCACACATATTTCCCCTGCAAAAGACGGAAATCTATGGCTCAGTACTTACTATCGGGGAATAGAATATTTCAATAAAAATACCGGAGAGTTCATTCATTTCAATACCAACACATTACCTGATTTGCCCTCCAACAATACCTGGACTGTATTAGAAGATGAAAACGGAAATATATATATCGGACATGTAGAACATGGAATGAGTATTATTTCTTTGAAATCCAAACATGTAAAGAATTTCAGACACAATCCCCAAAATAGAAACAGCATACCCGGGAACCGAGTTAATTGCATATATAAAGATAATTCGAATAACATCTGGGTAGGAACTGAAAAAGGTGCGGCCTTATTCGATCCGAAAACAGAACAATTTTTTTCTATAAGTCAATTTATAAACACACCTTCAATATCTGCCGTTTTTGATATTCGTCAAATGGATAATAACAAAATTTGGATTGCCACAGAACTGAATGGAATTTTTATCATAGATCTCAAACATCAATATTATCTGTCACAAAATACGATTAATCCAGAGCATCTTACAGTAGGAAGCGATAATTACAGTTTATCGAACTCGACAGTAAGATGTTTATTTCAAGACTCTTTTAAAAATATATGGATTGGAACGTATGGAGGAGGCATTGACTTTATCGGTCATATTCAGCCTTTTTTTAGAACTTACAGCTATTCCCCGATTAAAGAATATAAAAACAACCTCAACAACAGAATCGTATTGAGCCTATGTACCGATAAAAATAATAAATTATGGATCGGTACTGATGGCGGAGGAATCAATGTCTTTGAAAAAGGTAACCGTACAACCATTTACACTGAAGAAAACAAAAAACTAAGACACAATTCTATTACAAGTGAATATTGCGACTCTCAAAATAATATATGGATAGGAACGTTCATGGGGGGAGTGGATGTATATAATAACGAGAAAAATACTTTTTCTCATATCGACCTGAAAGAAGCACCTACTCACGATGCCCGTTGCTTTTATGAAGATACTGAACACAACATGTGGATAGGAACTAGTTCCGGAATATTCATCGTCAATACTCAAACACGAGAAAATACATTTCACTATACTTCGGCAAATTCTTCTCTTCCCGAAAACATGATACGTAGTCTTGTTCAAGACGATAAAGGTCAAATGTGGGTCGGCACTTTCGGACAGGGACTGTCTGTTTTTACAAAAGATATGCGACCGATTGATCATTTCAATGAAAATAACGGATTTTGTTCTAATTGTATAAATCATATTTTCAAAGATTCAAAAAACAGAATCTGGGTAGCAACCGGAGACGGATTAGTCTGTTTCACCGCTAATGAAAAACGGAAATACAAAATTTATAACCGACAAGACGGCATTCACAATGCCCATATCCGAGCTATTACCGAAGACAATGAAGGGAATATCTGGTTCAGTACCAACGCCGGAATCAGTTGTTATACAGCAAATACCGAACAATTTATAAATTACAATTATTTCGAAAAAGTCCCAATGGGCAATTTTACCAGCGCAGCCGTAACGAAGGACGAAAATGGAATTATCTATTTCGGATCGATAAATGGAGCTCGTTATTTCGATCCGAGTGCCGTACTAAGTAAGCGCAAAGTATCTCGTGTTATCATTACCGAAATGAAAATATTTGACGGACAGTCTTCATACGAAAATAATAATACTATAAACTTTTATGGACAAAACAATAAAGATATAGAATTAACGTATAAACAAAATACTTTTAACTTGACATACAATATTCAGGACTATTCTCAAGCCGGTTTAGTCGATTATGCATACCGACTAAAAGGATTTGACGACTCTTGGTACACCGTTGACGAAAATACAGCATTGTTTCGCAATATCCCTCCGGGACAATACGAATTCCAAGTAAAAACTCGAATTCGTAACCAAGAATGGACTGAAGAGATCAATACTCTTCCGATATGTATTACTCCTCCTATTTGGTTATCATGGTGGGCTAAAATCCTTTATTTTATTCTTTCGGTAAGCATTATTTTATACCTTCTCAGACTTTACAAGAAAAAAGTAGATATGCAAAGTTCTTATGAACTGGAGAAAAAAAATCATGAACAGGAACAAGAGCTTAATAACGAACGGTTACGTTTCTTTACCAATATCACACACGAATTGCGCACACCGTTAACTTTAATTTTAGGCCCTTTGGAAGATTTGCAAGAAGATAAAGATCTGCTCCCGCATCAACAAAAAAAGATATCAATCATTCATAATAGTGCCATTCGACTTTTAAATTTAATCAACCAAATACTCGAATTTCGCAAAACAGAGACACAAAACAAAAAACTTTGTGTAAGTAAAAATAACCTTGCCGCATTGGTTACAGAAGTCGGTCTCAAATACAAAGAACTGAATCCTAAGAAAAATATTGAATTCAACATTACGATCGAAAGCGATCCTCTCCCCTTATATTTCGATAAAGAGATTGTAACGATAATACTTGACAATCTAATTTCAAATGCTATAAAATATACGGAGAAAGGTTATATCAACATATCTCTTTATACTATCCGAAAAAATAATACGGACTATGCAGAAATCAGAGTTTCCGATACGGGACAGGGTATCTCTTCCGAAGAGCTACCTCACATTTTCGAAAGATATTATCAAGCCAAAAACGATCGTCATGTATCAGGTACGGGTATAGGGCTGGCATTAGTAAAAAATCTCGTTAAACTGCATCAAGGAGAGATTCATGCAGAAAGTATTCCCGGGAAAGGCAGCAGTTTCAGGTTTTCTCTTATTATAAACAACATATATCCGAATGCTCTTCATGCAGACTCTGAAGAAAAAGAACAAAACGATAACCTCGATACAGAATCTACCGAAGATATTCTACTCAACAGTCATATTTCCGGAGAAAAACCCATTTTATTAGTAGTAGAAGATAATCCCGATATATGCGAATATATATCTGAATCATTTTCCGATTCATTCGAAGTCATAACTGCAGAGGAAGGTGAGGCTGGTTATCGTACGGCAATCTCTCAGATCCCCGACATTATAGTAACAGATATTATGATGGCCGGTATGGATGGAATCACTTTTTGTAAAATTATAAAAGGAGATGTACGCACAAGCCATATTCCGGTTATAATGCTCACAGCAAAGGACTCTTTGCAGAATAAAGAAGAGGGTTATCTGGCCGGTGCAGACTCGTATCTGACGAAACCTTTCAGTGCGAGTTTATTGAGAAGCCGTATTCACAATTTATTAGAATCCCGTAAAAAATTGGCTAATCAGTTCAGTAATAACCTAAACATCAGCTCCGATAAAAGTATAATACTTCACGAATCCCTAAACCAACTTGATAATGAATTTATACAAAAGATCACACAAATTATCGAAGACAATCTTAAATCAGAAAAAATAGATGTTGCCTACCTTGCCGATAAATTATGCATGAGCAAATCCACTCTTTATCGGAAAATAAAAGCTTTAACCGGTATTTCGACAAACGAATATGTACGAAAAATAAAAATGCAAAACGCAGAAAAACTAATGTTGGAAGGCAGATACACGATTTCTGAAATAGCTTTCAGAGTAGGAATGAATAGTCCCGTCTACTTCAGACAATGTTTCAAAGAAGAATTCGGAATATCTCCATCAGAATATTTGAAGAAATTGAAAAGTAAATAAAAACTGAGTTTTTAGAACCTGCCTAAATTTTCTTATTGGAAAATTTAGGCAGGCTTATTTATCGGTTCTAAAAAGAATATGTCGTACCGACCAAGAGATTAGCCGCCGCATCAAACTTAGCAGAACATTTTTTTCCATCGACTTTATCTCCGAAAAACGATCCCCTCGGTTCAACAAATATACTCAATTTACGGTTTATATTGAATTTAGCCTGCATACCGACAATCGCCGTATATGTCGTTTTTGCATCCGTAGCGTTAGTCGGAAAAGCAGCTCCGACTCCCACAATTCCTATCATATCAAATAATCTATCCGGATCATATCCCGAAAAACAAGAAGTCAGATTTACTAAATAATCACTGCGTAAAGATAAAATTGTCATCTTGTCTGCATCATACCATACCGCAGGACGGAAAGTATTTGTTCCGAAAGACAAACGAACTCCAGAAATAGAATTAAACCAATAACCCAACGATACATCGGCATTAAAAGAAAGTTTATTTTTTACCTTTCCCGTACGGGAAACAACGGTATTTCCCCAAACGCCTGTACCAACTCCAGCCGAAACGAACGTTGAATTATCAACCTCGTCCTTATTTAAATATCGCTCCGCCCTATTTTTAAACTTGTAGGTCAATCCCAAAAGCAAATCTCCGGCAACTACCTGATTCCTGCGTCCATCAAATCGATTGAAATATGCCGAAATTTGAGGCTCTAAAAATATATCCAAAGCAGGAGTTACACGAAATGCCCCTTGCAATCCGGCTGAAACTCCCGGTACAAAGCGTATTTCTTTATAAAAGGAAGTCACACCCAATCCTAATTTCGCCCCTAAAATACCACTTAACGAAAACAATCTATCCGGATTATATCCTGCAGCAAGAGTACTCAAATTCAACATATAGTCGGCATCCAGACCTCCATGCACAGTAAACTCGCCACTTTGATCCTTAACTTGCTCTCCGGATAACGATAAACGCCATGCCGATAAAGGAGAAAACCATCGGCCTAATGAGATCCTGCCAACAGGTCCGACGCTTATATTCCGAAACATTTCATTATTGACATAAGTAGATATTCCACCTGAAACAGAAACAAAATAAGAAGATCCTTTTTCCCCTTCAAATAGAGAACGGTTGGTCTCCCGGTCATATCCACGGAATGTATAACCGACACCGATATTTACGGTTGGAAGAACAGTCTTATACGTTGATAATCCCGAAAGAGCATCTCGATCGGCAACCCAAAGAAGATGAGGCTCGAGAAAAAGATTCCAATGAGAAGAAACATTAAACTGCGCCTGCAAACCAGCTTCTAATGCCGGATAGACTTTTTGATTCCGATAAAAAACTGAAGGACCGGCAGCTGCTATCAAATTGAATATGCGATCTTCCTTATATCCGGCAAAAACAGACGTTATATTAAACATATAATCCGCTCCTGCTATAATTGCATTGTAACGAGTAGCTTTTCCTGCAGGAAAGGCCGAACCGATTATCATCCCCGTACCATTAACCCGTAAACCGGAAATAGCAGTAAACCATTTTCCTAAAGATATTGTCGCTCTGGCGCTTAAAGCTTGCCGAGTAGAAAGTCCCAACTTAGGTCTGGAGACTATTTTTCCTAATCCCCCGCTAAGAGCAATAAACATATTATCAGAAAATACGCTATTAACGAATTTATCTTGGTTTCTGCGTATTTCCCGTTCAACCGTATTATATATTATACCGACACTCAAAGAACCTAAAGCATCCAATTTCGACACAGTCTTCCCTCCGGCTAAGCGATTCGTATAAAATGACATACGAGGTTCGACATAAAAGTCGAGATCTTTTGTCAGACGAAGATTCCCTTGTAAACCAATTCCTGCACCCGGAACAATAGCCGCCTTATCCATGCTTTTCTTTGCATAAACTCCTTCTACTCCTGCAACTCCGACAACTTCAAATAAACGATTCCGGTTGTATCCCCCGAAAGCCGTATTGAAATTCAATAAATAATCAGCTCTCAGTCCAACAGTTTTTAATCGATAATGCACTCCGTTCACAGGAGCTCTCCAATCAGAAAAACCTCCATCTGCTGAGAAACGAATTCCGGAAACCGGAGTTATCCATCCTCCTATTGCAACTTGAGCAGACGGACCAAAAAAGTCGAAAATACCATTAGAAAACATTTGTCTCGAAATCAATGCACGAGTACCTATCCCTCCAGATATAAACATATTATTTCGGAAAGGACGAAAAAATGCTGTCGTAACACGTTTCTCGACAGGAATCATCTTATATGAAACCCCAAACATTACAGATCCGAAAAGATCATATTTACGCCATGAAGACCTATCATCGATATTATCTCGATAGATCGACAACTCCGGCTCGATAAACAAATCTACCAAAGGTGATAAATTGAACTTACCTTGAAACCCGCCACTCAGTCCCCACACATGGCGATAACTTGCATGACGAAACGCATTATGGTAACTAATACCCAAAATACCGACCAGTTCAAATAATCGATCCGGATTATATCGATTGGCAAATGCGCTCAAATTCATAAGATAATCCCAATTAACGCCGATAATTCCGGCTTTATTCCCAGTAAAACCATTATTAACAGACATATAACTGGCATCTAATCCTACACGAGAACCTATAACCGGAGTAAACCATTTGCCAACATAAAAAGAAGCCAAAGGACCGACATATATACCGGAAGCTTCACGACTCAGCTTCATATTAGCCCCTAAACCTCCTGATATGAACATGTGGTCAGAAAAACGTCCGGACTCGAACTTCTCGGCTTTACGTCGCTTCTGCAAAGTATAATCCAATCCATTAATCTGAGCTTGAGTAAATCCTGATACGAAAAACAGACTCAGAACAAACAACCAGAAATATCTCGATGATGACATAGCAATATTACTTTCAATCTTTTATTTACGTTCTTTATCACAATAAATCCATCACATCCGCATCCACTTTGGCCACATCTCTTAAGGACGGATCTAATTCAAAAGCCTTTTCTATGTGATTGATCGCATCCATTACTTTATCTAACCGATTGGCCGCTATTGCCTTAACATACTCTGATCGGGCTGTTTCAGGTAAATTCTGAGCCTTTTCCCAAGCCTCGCCATTACGTTTCAATGCTAATAACAACACCACCTCGTTAATGCCACCTTCTTGTCCGAAAGTTGCCAGTGCTTCTTCATAATTGCCGTTTAACGCACGAGTTACAGACTTTAAATATTCCGAAGAAACTCCGTCTGGAATCAAAGAAACGACAGAATCAGCTTTTTCATATTTCCAATTGCTCAACAATGCTACAGCCTGATTGGTTAAGACCTCTTCAGGAGCATCTTTACTAATAAACGATTCTAAAATAGAATCATCGGGTCTACCTTGATTTATATAAAGAGCCGAAAGATTATTCGCCGCTAACATAAATTTAGGATAAACTTCAAGGGCTTGTTTATAAATCGTTTCTTTCTCTTCATCCGACTCAGCGATTTCAAACATCCGCCAAAATTCATGACGTGACAACTGCTTATAATCTTTAAGATAAAGTTCTTTGATCTCTGCATCTGTGAGAAAACGATATATCGAATAATCAAAATTATACTCTACCCGTCTCATTAAAGGCAAATAGTGCGGTACGATTACACTTCTATAATAAGGAAGCCTGATAATCGCCCGCCATTGTTTATCCGGACTATCGGGATATTTATTTACGATATTTTGTAAATCTTGAGCCTGCCCGAAAAGAGAATCTCGTCTCATCATTTCGATTGCAGTCTGCCAAGTTTCAACCTTCGAACCTGTCTGAATTTTCAAAAAATCCAGAGTCTCTTTATTCAAATGCGATAAAATACGATTTACCGCCAAATCCATACGTTTTTTAGCCAAAACAAGGTTTTTATCATGAGGTCCTTCCGGAGAAGAAACACCCAAGATAGAAAAAGTCTGTAATTTCGCATCCGGATTAGTTTCTATAGAAGACAATCGTTCTCTCAATTTAGCCAATTCCGATGCATTTTTCGGATCTTTATCATTAATATCCGCCTTACCGGGTAAAAATGAAAGTTCTACTTCCCCTCTGTCATTACGCAACTGTAATTCGGGTTTTGGGAAATAACGTTCATCCGTAATATTTTTTGCTTCCAATTTATATTCAAAAAAACGTAGCGGATTGACAAGCCCGCGAGCGATTTGAAAACTATCCGTAAATAAAATCCGGTTATAATTTTCAAGAGACAATCGAATATCGGCACGAAAATCTTCTTTAAGATTTTCGATATAAGCAGAATCATGGTATGCAACCAATTCTCCGTTCTTAGTCATTTCACTCTTACGTATATAAGGCTCTAAAGGATCGTTTCTCAAATCAAACTCATACATACGCTCCTGCGTAAGTGTATATTCTCGCCCATCTGTCACCACAGGTTTTAACAAAACACCCTTTTTACGAGTAATATTATATAATGTCGGTTGAACGATAAGTCGGGTATTGCTGGAGAACATCTCCGCAGGTACTTTAAAACGAGTTTTTAAATGAAAATAATTTCCGACAACCTCGATCTCGGAAGGCTCGAAAATAACCTTATTCTTAATTTTTGCAACGACCGAAACTTCTTGTATTTTTACCGCAGTAGAAACCAAAACAACATCAATTATCTGACGTCCTTTTACCTTTATATCTTGCCCGTCATATCCGAGACATGTAAAATTTAAAATGCCGTTTACCGGTACAACAACAGAATACTTACCATCTTCATCCGTCAAACCGACCACCTTTTTCGTTTCTTTATTTATAATGGTAACCCCTGCCAAACGCTCTTCATTATTGCCCCTGACAACTCCTGCTACACGTAAATTTTGAGCAATAATATCAACTCCCGAAAGTAAGAAGATCAAAGCAGATAAAAAACATATCGGTATAAAACTTTTCATCGTGTACACTTAATTATATTTTACCACAAATACACCGCATTGTTAACACAAAACACAAAAAATCAGCGTAGTATATAAACAAAAGAGAGAGCTAACTTCACAGGAACAAGCGCCCATCCTCTATCATTGACAGATAAAGGCCGACGTTCTGTATTAGCATATTTATATTGACGGTAACGAAGAGCTCCTATCCCTACCGATGCTTCAAAATTCCAATGTTTATCGATCACTACCGCATAACCGTATGTTACACCTGCAGCGACAGCATCTCCGTAATAGTATTTACGTTTCAGCAATGCATCGTAACTGGTATAAAAAGCTGTTGCTCCTAAATAGTGCCGGGACATAGGTCTACCGAACCAATACCTTAATTCAGGTTGCACTAAAACATGCTTCAAATCTAAAGATGAACCGGGAAACCAAACATTAAATGAAGCTGAAAGATCTAACGATAAATGATTACTTAATACAAATTCAGCACCTAAATTCGGAGAAACAGTCGCCCATTGTACTAAATTGGTCTTCAACGCCAATTTTTGTGCATATCCATTGATTGAAAACAAACAAAGTAAAATAAAACAAATTTTACGGCAATGTACAATTTTCGCTTTCAAAGAAATAAATTTAAATAAAGAATTTCACACCTAAAACTATACACACGACAATAAATTATCTTTTTATTTTAGTAACTTATTGTCAAAAAATCATGGCAAAAATACATAAATAAAATTGATTAACAATCTAAAAGCGATTTTTAGTACACAAAAATTATATTTAAAATATAATTCTATAAAACACAAAAACAGCATTTATTAATAATCGCTCACCTGTTTACAGCCTAAACTATTTTTATATTTGATTTAATCCTGCCACAATTCTACAAAACCAACTACTTTCCCCTATCTACAACCTTTTCAAAAAGAAAAGCACTTTTTCATTTTGAAAAGGTGTTTTTATAGAACAAATAACCATATTATACTAAATATCAGATGTTTATATAAAACAAATTAATATATGGCATACCCTTTGCTCAATTCATAAATATGAAACTATATATTATATCAAATAGATTACCGGCCAAAGCCTGTAAAGAGAAAAACGGCACATTCATTTTTTCTCGAAGTGAAGGAGGATTAGCGACAGGGTTAAATTCTCTAAAAACCACCGACGAGAAACATTGGATCGGATGGCCGGGTATTTGTGTAGATAAAAAAGAGGACGAACAGATCATTTCAGAACAATTAGAAAAATTAAATTTTCACCCCGTCTTTTTATCATGCAATCAATATAAAAACTACTATGAAGGGTATAGTAATAGTACGATTTGGCCTTTATGTCACTATTTTTTCGCATATACAGAATATAAAAACTGTTTTTGGAAAGCTTATCAAGAAGTAAATGCTCTTTTCTGTGAAAAAATTTGCAGTATCGTATCCGCAGACGATTATGTTTGGATACAAGATTATCAGTTAATGCTGCTACCGGGCATGCTGCGAAAACGCATGCCCCATCTGCGTATCGGTTATTTCCACCATATACCTTTTCCCTCATACGAATTATTCAGAATTTTACCTGAGCGAGGAGAAATTCTACAAGGATTATTGGGTGCTGATTTCATCGCATTCCATACACACGATTATATGCGTCATTTCATCAGTGCAGCAGAACGGGTACTCAACATAGACTTCCAATTAGACGAAATTCAAATAGGAAATCGGGTTATACGTGTCGAAGCATTACCTATGGGTATCAATTATGATCTTTATCATAGTGTATCGGAAAATCCTGAAGTACAAAAAGCCATCAATCGCTTTCAAAATTTGTTCGGCAACCATAAAATGATATTATCCGTCGATCGATTAGATTACAGCAAAGGAATTTTACATCGTTTATGGGGCTTTTCTCTATTCTTAGAACACCATCCCGAATACCTTGGTAAAGTGACATTAGCGATGGTAATCGTGCCATCGAGAGATCAAGTAAATCAATATGCAGAATTAAAGACTAAAATAGACGAAGAAATAGGAGCAATCAATGGAAAATATTCAACAATAGACTGGACACCCGTATGCTACTTCTATCATGGATTTTCTTTTGAAGAATTAGCCGCTATGTACTTTGTTGCAGATATAGCATTAGTTACTCCACTGCGTGACGGGATGAACTTAGTAGCTAAGGAATATGTCGCAACAAAACAAAACAATCCCGGAGTACTGATACTAAGCGAAATGGCCGGTTGTGCAGTAGAACTAACAGATGCCATACAAATTAATCCGAACGATATTGAGGAAATAGAACAAGCTATCGTAAAAGCATTAGAAATGCCTGAAAGAGAACAAAAAAACAGAATTAATCACATGCAGGCAATTTTATCTAATCAAACTATTAACAAATGGGCTGCAGATTTTATGACCGAATGGAATGATATATGCAGCAAAAATCAACGATTCAGATTAAAGCGCATTGTAGGTCCTGTTATAAGCGACATACGATCGAGATATAAACATGCTCATAAACGCCTTATATTACTTGATTACGATGGAACATTGACCGCTATACGAAATCGTCCGGAAGATGCCAAACCCGATCCTGAACTGATAGAATTGTTGCAACAATTAGCGGAAGATAAAAAAAATCATATCGTAATCAATAGCGGAAGAGACCATCTGACTTTAGAAAAATGGTTGGGACAACTGCCTATATCTTTTGCCGCTGAACACGGGGCATTTTATAAAGAAAACGGGAAATGGAATAAAAATATACAATCGACCGAATGGAGTCCATCTTTACTCTCTACAATAAAACTTTTTGTATCCAAAACTCCCCGTTCCCACCTCGAAGTAAAAGATACGGCATTGGCATTTCATTACCGACAGACAGACAGTTGGTTAGGAGCACTACGTGCTCAACAATTAACCAATTCTTTAATAAAAATATGCTTACAACAAAAATTACAAATATTACAAGGAGATAAAGTGGTCGAAATTAAATCTCCATATTACAACAAAGGTTCTGAAGTAAACCGCCTGCTTCAAAAAGATCATTACGATTTTATACTGGCCATAGGGGATGATGTGACTGATGACGATATGTTCCAAGCTCTTCCGGCAACAGCTGTTACCGTAAAAATAGGAACTGCATCAAAAAATGCACGATATAATCTGACTGCTCAATCAGAAGTCATACCTTTTCTCCAAGCTCTAATACATCGAGATTTATTTCAACAAAAAAATCTCGACAGAAAGGAGAATATTTTTTCTATCATGAATTTCTTCAAAAAATTACTTCCAAACAACAAATAATAAAAACAAATATGAGTAATCTGAATTATGGTGTCATAGGAAACTGCCGTACCGCAGCTCTAATCTCCGAAACCGGAAACATCGAATGGTTATGTTTCCCCGAATTCGATTCACCCTCTATCTTTGCAGCATTATTAGACCGTAAAAATGGTGGTAATTTCGGATTTCAGGTATCGAATAAATATTCTATTTCACAATCATACGTACCTCACACCAATATTCTATCTACCCGTTTTTCTTCAGAGGAAGGAGAATTCGTTGTTGTCGATTTTATGCCGTGTTATCATTCCCAAAATAAAGATGAGCATTACCGTCCTGCAGAGATTTATCGTTATATCAATCGCATTAAAGGGCATCCCCGATTTAAAATCGATTATAACCCAGCTCCAGACTATGCAAGAGGTAAAGTAATTTATAACATGACATCTCAATATATAGAAACTTATAGTTCCCAAAATAACAAAGACCGACAATATTTATATTCATCGCTCCCTTTAGAAACAATCTTAAATCATCAAGAAATCATATTAGAAAAAGATGAATTTCTCCTTTTATCCTATAATGAAAAAGTCATACCCGTCAACATCGAACGAGAAAAATTAGAATATTGCAGGACATTAGTGTATTGGCTTAACTGGATAAACCGAACAAAAAAATATTCTATATACAATGATATTATAGAAAGAAGCCTATTAATCTTAAAACTAATGTCATACTACAACGGTGCTGTATTAGCGGCTTTAACGACCAGCTTGCCGGAAGCTATCGGAGAAGTAAGAAACTGGGATTATCGTTTCTGTTGGTTACGCGATGCATCTATGTCTATCGAAACATTATTCCAAATAGGACATCCGGATGCAGCTCGTCGATTCATGAAGTTCATACAATCAACATTTGTTGCCAAACATGAGTCATTTCAGATCATGTATGGAATTAGAGGCGAACGTAAATTAACAGAAATCATCCTCGATCATCTCTCAGGATACAAAAACTCGAAACCGGTACGTATAGGAAACGATGCTTACCATCAACGGCAAAACGACTCGTTTGGATATTTGATGGACCTCATTTATCAGTATTATCAATTAATGCCGGGCACTCTCGATGAAATTGAAGACATCTGGGAAATGGTTAAAAGTATTATAGCCATAGTCATCGAAGATTGGCATAAACCGGACAAAGGCATTTGGGAAATACGAGGAAAAGAACAGCATTTCGTATCCTCTAAAGTCATGTGTTGGGTTGCTTTGGATAGGGCTTCTCGCATCGCAATCATGCTCGATAAATACAGTTATAGCGAACGCTGGAAAAAAGAAGCGGACAAGATAAAATCCGATGTTCTAAAATATGGCTGGAAAGAAGAAATACAGAGCTTTTCACAAACTTATGAAAATCTATATTTAGATTCTTCTCTATTATTGATGGAGCCATACGGCTTTCTACAAGCAGACGACATACGCTACCATAAAACCGTAAAAGCCGTAAAAAAAGCTTTATTTCATAAAGGTCTGATGTACAGATATAACAATGAGGATGATTTCGGGCTACCATCTTCCGCTTTCACAATCTGCACATTCTGGCTTATCCGAGCATTATACGTCATAGGTGAAAAAGAAGAAGCTCGTTGTCTATTTAATGAGGTTCTCTCCTATTCTAATCATTTAGGCCTGTTCAGTGAAGACATCAATTTCGACACAAAAGAGCAACTTGGTAATTTTCCTCAGGCATATTCTCATTTAGCATTAGTAAATACAGCAATTCTCTTCGCAGAAGAAGAAAAAAGGCTTGATTTTATACGACCTTAGAAAAATTATGTAAATACAAATAAAACACAATCGCCTACTAATCAACAAAATATAAAGAATATATTTCCCATTTAGAAAAACGTCTAAAAAAATACAGAACATAAAGCGTTTATACAAATTTTAAATTACCGACCCGTTAAATATATTGCATACATTTGGCTTATAATCTCTCTTTTGCTACTTTTGCAATAGAGAATTAAGAAATATGATCGCACTCTCAGATATACAGCAGGCCAAACAAAGATTCGGCATCATTGGAAATACACCGGGATTATTAAGAGCTGTCAGCCGAGCTTTACAAATTGCTCCGACAGATCTCTCCGTACTAATTACCGGAGAAAGCGGAACGGGAAAAGAATTCTTTCCTCAGATTATACATACGAACAGTCATCGTAAACACGGACGTTATATTGCGGTAAATTGCGGCGCTATACCTGAAGGAACTATCGACTCCGAACTTTTCGGACACGAAAAAGGTTCGTTTACCGGAGCTCTTGCCGATCGTAAAGGATACTTCGAAGAGGCCGATGGAGGAACGATATTTTTAGATGAAGTCGGAGAACTGCCTCTAACGACACAAGCACGTTTATTGAGAGTTTTAGAAAGCGGAGAGTTCATAAAAGTTGGTTCTTCCAAAGTTCAAAAAACCAATGTCCGTATCGTTGCTGCGACAAATGTCAATATGATTAAAGCGATCTCAGAAGGAAAATTCAGGGAAGATTTATTTTATCGATTAAATACCGTACCTATCGAATTGCCTCCGTTACGAGACAGAATGGATGATATACTTCTTCTGTTTAGAAAATTCTCAAATGATTTTGCTGAAAAATACCGGATGCCGGCGATACAACTGACCGATGATGCAAAAAATTTATTACTGACTTACCGATGGCCGGGGAACATCAGACAACTGAAAAATGTAACAGAACAAATATCCATCTTTGAGACTTCTCGTGAGGTATCAGCCGACATTATAAAGTCATATTTACCGTCATATAATATAGAACGGTTACCGGTCGTAAGCGGTTCAGAAGGGAAAGACGGCTTTTTATTCGGAAATGAACGAGAAATGTTATACCAGATCATCTTCGAAATGCGTAAAGAGATGAATGAACTGAAAAGCATTGTAGATAATCTGGCGGCATCTGAAAACGGACATGGGTTGAAAGTTTATACTCCGGAACACAATACAGCAATAACCCATCCGACCGTTCCCGCCGTCAAGACATTCCATATCGATAAAGAATCTACAGAAGATGTGCATGATGAAAGTGAGTTCGAAGAAACTTCTCTATCTCTGGAGGACGCAGAAAAAGAGATGATTCGGAAATCTTTGGAAAGGAATAACGGAAAACGGAAAAAAACCGCAGAAGAACTGAAAATATCGGAGCGTACACTTTACCGTAAAATTAAAGAATATAATTTGGAGTAAACCACACGAATGAAACGATTAACCATACTATTGCTGATCATATTGACCTCTTGTACCATATCTTACAAATTCAACGGAGCAGCTATCGATTATAATACGACAAAAACCATATCCGTAGCCGAGTTTCCGATCAGGGCAGCATTGGTATATCCCCCTCTCGGTCCTGCATTTAATGAAGCCTTGAAGGATATATATACACGACAAACCAGATTAAGTATGGTTAAAACCGGAGGAGATCTGCAAGTTGAAGGAGAAATTACGGGTTATGACCTGAGTCCTCAAGCTGTAACCGAAGATGCTTATGCATCACAAACAAGGCTGACCATCTCGGTAAAAGTAAGATATACTAATACGAAAAATCCTAATCTTAACGTTGATCAGACTTTTAGAGCTTATAGAGATTTTTCCAGTAGTCAGATGTTGACTCAAGTCCAAGATGAGTTAATCTCCCAAATTGTAGATGAATTAGCGGAACTAATATTTAACGCAACCGTAGGAAGTTGGTAATTATGTCGATAAACGGAGAAAAAATACGAAAAGAATTATCTGAAGGTGTTCCACAAATACCATTGGAAGACTTGCGTACATTACAATCCGATTATCCTTATTTCCAAGCTATCCGTTTTTTATATTTAAAAAGAGTACAAAAAGAAGAACCGCTTCTCTACCCCGAAGCTCTTGAAAGAAATGCTATTTATTCAGGAGACCGCAAATCTCTATTTTTTTTACTGGAAGGTGCTCGCCAATCATGGACTTCTCTTTACCGACAAAATGTCGAATCAGAAAAGAGTAAGGAATCTTTTTCACTAATAGACTCTTTCTTGTCGGCACAAAATGAAAATTTTTCCGAAAATATCGAACAGCTTATCCTTCAAACAGGAGGAATACCAACAACAGATTATTTGTCTCTCTCCAAAACTGAAAGCGGAAATGATACTTCAAATTCAAACGAATTGCAAAATATCGACCTGATAGATTCTTTCATTGAAAAATCGGAAAAAGGGAATCCTCTGATTACCGATATAGATGCCACAGCAAAACCGGAAAACACAAAAAATGTCCCCGAAACACCTCTAACCGAATCTACAGATGAAGCTTTCTTAACTGAAAGTCTGGCAAAAATATACATCAAGCAAAGAAGATATTCTAAAGCTTTGGAAATAATTAAAAAATTAAGTTTGAAATATCCAGAAAAAAATATTTACTTTGCAGACCAAATAAGATTTTTAGAAAAATTGATTATTAACATAAAAAGCGAATAAAATGTATTTGTTCATCACCATCTTAATTCTAATCGCATCAATATTCTTAATATTGATCGTATTGGTACAAAACTCCAAAGGAGGAGGTCTTGCATCAGGCTTCTCTTCAACTAATCAGATTATGGGAGTCCGAAAGACAACCGATTTTGTTGAAAAAGCAACTTGGACACTCGCCGGTACGGTCGTTATCTTAAGCATCGTAGCTTCAGCATTCTTACCCTCCGCCAATACCGGCAGTCACGGATCAGAAATTAAAGATGCTATAAAAAAGGAAATTCCTGCTACTGCACAACCCGGTTTTGAAACACAACAAACTACAGCACCTGCAGCGCAACCGGATTCTGCAAAATAAGAAAAATAAAAATAAAACGGGCTGATTTTTTGTGAATCAGCCCGTTTTGTATAAAATCAACTCAAAGGCGGTAAGGTAATTGTTTCTTCTGTTTCTGTCCAATCATTCACTTCAAATCCCGAACCTTCGGTTGTCTCTGAAAATATTATATTCGAGACCATTATTATCGACAATTTTGTTCCCGGAGACAAAATCGAAGAGAGGTGTGTTTCATATTTTTTTGTTTCCCCATTTTTCAAATCAATTTCTACCCTAAAATAAGGAGGTACATCCGAAGGCAATACCATCGCCATTTTATTTTCTGCCTGCGTTCCAGAAATCACTAATGGGAACATCACTGTTTTCGTATAATTCTCATAATTCCCATTATATACATTTACTTTTTCCGCCAAATTTCCGACATACACTCTGACAGAATCAATAGAAGTAGCTAAAGAACTACCATCCTCATTTTTTAAAGTTACACTAATACCCGCCGTTTTTCGTTGTAGAGCAACAGCAATACTCTCATTTCCCAAATCAACCTGTTTTACTGCAAATACATAATCGTATATCGGATGACAAACCGTATCAGAAGGATACTCCCGTAACCCATAATACTGTTTACTCATATCGGTATTCAATGTAAGAGCAGGTTCTGTCAATGCAGGATTATCATACGTACCACCCGCTCCGGCAGAAGCAACTCCCCAATATAATAAAGTATAAACACCAATTGGTAAAATCATAGGACGAACATAATTCTGTATAGAACCGGAAGCAATAGTATATATAGGATTCAAGGACGTTAATTGTCCATTTTTATAGTTTCCATAATAATTAGGAGTACCGGACACACACGGATAAATATCCAAGATCCCGGAATATGGCGAATTCGTACTCAATTCGGTTACAAATAATTCCGGGCTTATCAGGTTACTAGATTTAGGACTACTTTCATTAAGACATTCATCATCATTCGAACATCCTACGAAAAACAATAAGATAGAGAAAAAATAAAAAAACTTTTTCATATAAAAACAATTTATTAAATTAATATCACTCTTCAAGTAAATAGATCTGTAATTCATAACAGAGAGGTACAACAAAAAGTTTAAAGAATCACATTAGGGATTTTTCAAATCCTTTTTACTACCCGAAACCAGATTATCAGTACATTTGTAGAATTATACAAATTAAAATTTCCTGAATGCAAAGATCAGTCAATTCTCCTTATCATATACATAAAACCAGAAAACCCAATTTCTGGGCACTCAGTCCTCTTTTTGTTTTTCTGGGCATATATCTCATTACCTCTCTTTTAGTAAACGATTTTTATAAAGTTCCTATCGCTGTGGCATTTCTCATATCTTCGGCTTTTGCCGTTATCATATCACGAGGAGGTAGCATAAATGAGCGCATAGCACATTTTTCATCAGGAGCAGCAAACGGAAATATCATACAAATGATCTGGATATTCATACTTGCCGGAGCATTTGCCCAATCCGCTAAATCTATGGGAGCGATCGATGCGACCGTAAATCTTACGCTTCAAATATTACCCGATAATCTTTTATTAGCAGGTATATTCATAGCGTCCTGTTTCATCTCACTTTCCATAGGAACATCTGTCGGAACGATCGTTGCTCTTGCCCCAGTTGCCGTAGGAATAGCAAATCAAACAAATACAGAATTACCTTACATGGTTGCCATCGTTGTCGGAGGAGCATTTTTCGGAGATAACCTCTCCTTCATATCAGACACGACAATCGCCGCGACAAAAACACAAGGATGTTTGATGAAAGATAAATTTAAAGTCAACAGTATGATTGTTGTTCCTGCAGCCTTTTGCGTATTGCTTTATTATATATTCGCCGGATTAAATATTCACTCACCGTCACATCTTACAGAGGTACAATGGGTAAAAGTCATTCCTTACCTGATTGTCTTAGGTAGTGCCGTCGCAGGGTTAAATGTCATGCTGGTTTTATTACTCGGAATCATCACATCTGGAGTTATAGGAATCACAACAAACGGTTTTGATTTTTTCGGTTGGTTCGGTGCTATGGGAACAGGTATAACAGGGATGGGAGAACTGATCATAATCACATTATTAGCCGGAGGTATGCTTGAAATGATACGCTTTAACGGAGGAATCGATTACATTATTGAAAAGCTGACCCGAAGAGTCAACTCAAAACGAGGTGCAGAGCTCAGTATCGCAGGATTAGTCAGCTTTGCAAATCTTTGCACGGCAAATAATACAATAGCCATTATTACTACCGGAGAAATAGCCCGTGACATAGCAAATCGATTTCATATAGACAAAAGAAAATCTGCCAGTATTTTAGACACTTTTTCCTGTTTAGTGCAAGGATTGATACCTTATGGAGCACAGATGCTGATAGCGGCTTCTCTTGCAAGTATCTCCCCGATTTCTATTATCCGATATCTCTATTATCCTATACTCATGGGCATTTTTGCTCTGGCAGCTATTTTATTTCGATACCCCCGTCGCTATTCTTGATTATCACGTACTATCTTTCCGGAATAGGTTTCACGAAAATTTGATACAAAACGTATTTCTTTAGGAATCTGATAAGAAGATAAGATAGATCTTACCTCTCTCATAAAAGAAACAATCTTTTCTTGCGTCCAATTCTGATCCTCGACCATAAGAACGGCTTTCTCGCCCAGCCGTTCATCCGATACTCCGGTCACATAAAAACGTTTATCAGGTATCAATTCGGATATTCTCTTCTCGATCTCTTCAGGAAAAAGTTTTACTCCTCCTGAATTGATCACATTATCAAAGCGACCCAACCATTCAAAACTCGTTTTTCCCGAAAGTCTGACGATATCGTTCGTTACAAAAAACGCATTACTCAAATGCGGAGTATGAATGCAAAGACACCCCCTATCATCTTGTGAGAACGTAACATTTCCCAAAGCCGTATATCCGGAATAGAGGGTATTTAATTCACGCAAAGCGATATGCGAAACAGTTTCCGTCATACCATAAGTAGAAAAACACCGTATCGGAAACGCTGATAAAGCTGATTCTAAAGTCGGAGATACAGCAGCACCTCCGATAATCAATTGTTTTATATACGAAATCTTATTCCGGGTTATCGAATCTGAAAGAGATTCTTTAACCTGCATAGGAACCATCGCTGCAAAATCCACAAAACGATTTATCTCTTTTAACGGAGAAGATGATGGTTTTACGACCAATAAATTCGCACCTGCAAGAAGAGCTCTTACAATCATCATTTTTCCTGCGATATAATTCGGAGACAGGCAGAGTAAAAGAACCGAACCGGTATCTATACCGAAAAACTCGTTCGTCAGGCGAGCCGAAGCCTCCATATCCGATTTCAATAAGTGAATTTTCTTAGGCGTTCCGGTCGATCCGGACGTATGTCCGACAACATATTCACGATCATCGAACCATTCGGTCAAAAATGAAACGACATCGACATTATCTTCTGTTTCGGAAATCTCATCGACATCCGAATAACATCTATCATTCAGTACTATTCCCATATTAACGATGATAAATCCCAACTCAACGAAGGATCATACTGTATTGCAGAACCTTTTTGAACTAAAGGTGAAATAATATTATTCTTATATAATTGCCCGGTACCTAATCCCTGAGGAATAGAGAATTGCAGTGTTGCCGTCCACTGAGCAATGGCATTCAGCCCCACATTCGATTCTAAAGCAGAAGTTATCCACCATCCGATATTTCGTTTTTCGGCTTCATCGATCCATTCGGCAGATCCGCTCAAACCTCCGGCCAATGCAGGCTTTAAAATTATATACTGAGGATTTATTACATCCAACATCTGTTCTTTCAATTTCGGATCATTAATTCCGATCAACTCTTCATCCAAAGCAATCGGAATCGGTGTATTCCGGCATAAAGCCTCCATCTCCCTCCACTGCCCTTGCCGGATAGGTTGCTCGATAGAATGAATGTCATACCGAGACAGTCGATCCAATTTTGACATCGCTTCTGACGGTAAAAACGCACCGTTCGCATCCACCCGCAACTCAATTTCATCCTTTCCGTAACGTGAACGTATAGACTTCAACAACTCTAATTCCGAATCGAAATCTATCGCCCCGATTTTTAATTTGACACAACGAAATCCGGTAGCCAATTTTTCTTCGATGCGGCTATACATAGTCTCTTTATCACCCATCCAAATCAGGCCATTGATCTCGATCGATTGCTTACCCTCATAAAAAGCTCCCGGACAGATTTTACGTCTACCACCGTTTTTTAAATCGAGAAGAGCCGTTTCAACCCCAAAGCGGATCGAACTCCAATCTCTCAACGAAACCGTATCCAACGTATCGATCTGTCCACAAACTTCTTTCAATTTCTCTTCATATCCGGGACGATCATCCGCACTCAACCCTCGAAACAAGGCACACTCTCCAAGTCCGAATATCCAAGGGGTTTCATGATGCCATATACGGATAAACCAGGTTTCTTTCCGGGTTAAAACACCTCTTGAAGTACCTCCGGGCACTTTAAAATCAAGGATATATCGAGTATAAGCAGCTTTCATTTACTTCTTCTTATCCGGGGAATTTAGGAAATTTCTGAAAATCGGGATCTCTCTTTTCTAAAAAAGCATTTTTCCCTTCTTGCGCCTCTTCCATCAAATAATACATCAACGTCGCATCTCCGGCAAACTCCATAAGTCCACGCTGTCCGTCAAGTTCGGCATTCAACGCCCGTTTGATCATGCGTATCGCCATCGGGCTGCGTTTTAATATAGTTTTACACCAATCTACCGTTTCATCTTCAAGTCGTTCAAAAGGAACTACTTTATTAACCATACCCATCTCTTCAGCCTCTTTCGCTGTATATTGACGGCACAAGAACCAAATTTCCCGAGCTTTCTTCTGTCCGACACAACGTGCCAAGTAAGAAGATCCGAAACCGGCATCGAAACTGCCGACTTTAGGTCCGGTCTGCCCGAAACGTGCATTTTCCGAAGCAATGGTCAAATCACAAACAACATGCAAAACATGACCGCCTCCGATCGCATAGCCATTGACCATCGCAATTACAGGCTTAGGAATAGAACGTATCGCTTTGTGCAAATCAAGGACATTCAAACGGGGAACTCCGTCTTTATCAATATAACCGCCAATACCTTTTACTTTCTGGTCTCCTCCCGAACAAAATGCTTTATCTCCAGCTCCGGTAAACACCACAACTCCTATATCGCTCCGTTCTCGACAAATAGACATGGCATCCAGCATTTCAAAATTGGTTTGCGGACGAAATGCATTATATACTTCGGGACGATTGATCGTTATTTTCGCTATCCCTTCGAAAAATTCGAACTTAATATCTTCATACTCTTTTATGGTTTTCCATTCTCTTGTTGCCATAATATTATTTACATTAATTATTTATCGCTTAAAATATCCTCTTAAAATCCGATCATTAACAGTTCGAGGAGTCTCTACCGACAAAATAGCAGGTTTGTCGGAAACACTAAAAAAAACAGAGAGGATTTTTCTCAATTCATCTTCAGAAGCTGCAACATAGTAATCGAACCCATGTAAACGGGCAAATCCTTCTACATCAACTTTCCGTACTGTCTCAAAGTATTCTTCCAGCTCCGGCAGCTCAGACGGCCCTTGTATAAATCGGAATATTCCTCCTCCTCCATTTTTCATCACGATAATTTTTAGTGTAGGCGGAACATATCTGTTCCACAAGGCATTGGAATCATATAAAAAACCCATATCTCCGGTAATAAAGACCGTAGGTTCTTTCCTCACGCAAGCAACCCCCACCGCTGTAGATGTCGCTCCGTCTATACCGCTTACCCCACGATTACAATCCGAGCGCTCTATCTGGTCATATTCAAACAACTGAGCATAACGTACAGGCGTACTGTTCGACAACTGTAATACGCTTCCTCGCGGAATAGCTGGAAATATCAGAGAGAATGCCTTCAAATCACTCCATTCGACATTCGCAAGATAACGCTCATGCCGATACGTAGCTTCTACCCTGCGATCTATCCATAAATCATGATAATCACTCTCCGAAGGATGTATGTAATCTATAATCTGAGAAAAAAAGTCAACAGGGTTCATCCGTATATGCCGGGTCATACACTGCATCGTATCTGCAACATGGATATTCTCATCCAGACTCCAATGCTCAGAAGGAGAATATTTTCTCAAAAACTGCTTTATCATGCGTGAAACAAGAGACCCACCAAAAGTAATCAACAAATCGGGTGAAAATTTCGATTTCTCTTCATCGGAGATCACCGATAAAACTCTGTCGATACTCGGAACAGAATCGCTTATGCGCAAATTCGAGATTGTCTCGGTAAGGACAATCACTTGAGGAAATGATGACAATCGGTTTAACAACGATGATAATATCGAATCCGGTTTACCGAATGATGCCAAAATCATCACCTTTTTGCTTCGGGAGATTAATCCGGACAACTCTTTTACGATCTCTTCATTAAGACAAGTATTAATGTCCACAGATGTAATTACCCGCTCTGAACGGCTGTCGCGAACTTCTCGTAAACAATAAAGCGGTTCTCGTAAAGGAATATTAATATGCACAGGACCAGGTTTAGACAAAACAGCCAAATTAACAGCGTCATTGACCAAACGGTTCACCCACCAACGTTCATCATCACAGGTAATATCAGAAGGCAAGGAATAAGAAGCCTTTACGAACGGAGCAAACAAATTTTTCTGTCGTAGAGTCTGGCTGTCTTCCTGATCGATCCATTCTTCAGGCCGGTCGGCAGAGATGACGATTAAAGGAATATGCTGGTAATAGGCTTCGGCCACAGCAGGAGCATAGTTTAACAATGCTGTTCCTGAAGTACAAACCACAGCAACCGGATCTCCCGACTGTTGAGCTATTCCCATTGCCATAAAAGCCGCACTTCGCTCATCTAAAACGACAAATTTCTCAAACTCCTCACGACGGGCAAAAGAGACGATCAAAGGTGCATTTCGAGAACCGGGAGACAACACAACCCGTTTCACACCTTTAGCGACTAATAACTTTGCCAATATCGTACAACATTCTTTATCTGAATCCAACATATTCATTTATTCCGCATTTTATGCCAATCAGCTTACTCGACAAATCCGACATCTACCCTCTTTTACCTAATCTCTATTAAATCCAGTAAAGTACGGGATTTCATCTCTGTCTCGTTCCATTCCGCTTCAGCATCGGATAAGGCTGTTAAACCTCCTCCGACATACAACTCGACTCTATCCCTGAAAAGCTCCATACTTCGCAAATTTACAAATAAATCGAATTGTCCGTTGCCATAGGTCGGACCTAAATATCCGGCATAATACCGACGCTCCCTATTTTCTATTTCACGAATCAAAGTCAATGCTTTCTGTAACGGAAATCCCCCGACTGCAGGTGTAGGGTGCAACATTTTTATCAATCGAGCTATCTTGGCCGAAGACAATGTTTCTCTATCGATCATAAATGTGGTACATAGATGTGCGACATTCCCGGCCCGTAGAGGTTCAGGTCCGAATATCTTCGGATCTATTCCGGTTACATCTAAGAAGCAAGATCTTATATATTCGGTAACGATTTGCTGTTCATCACGCTCTTTCTCACCCCATTCGGAAAAATCAGATTTTCCTTTTGTTCCGGCCAACGACATCGTGCGAATATGGGTATCGGAACAGCTAAAAAAAGTTTCGGGAGTCGCTCCCATCCACAAAGTTTCTCCCGGAATAGAAACTAAAAATATAAAAGCTTCGGTATAAGCTTCACACAATCCGGCAAACCATTCCGTAACTCTTTTATGCGGATTACAGGAAACTGACTTCACCCTTGACAATACGGCCTTCTGCACTTCTCCGGATTTCAAGACCGAGATCATTCGATTTGCCTGTTTTATATAAACAGCTTTTCCAATTTCTCCGACCGGAACGGCATCCGATACATTTCTTTTAGATGCAGCTTTCAATATGTCCAAATCTCCGACCTTCGACAAATCGATGTCTTTCCGAAGAAAGCGTACGGGAGAGGTATTCGTTATATGAAACGGAGAAAATAAGAAACCTGATTTACTGAGGAAAACAGCAGAATCACGCTTTCCGTCAACTTCTCCCAAGATCTGCGCACCGAAACAGATATTTCTACTATTCGGCAAACGATACGAGAAAAACGGAATCCCTTTTTCCAGACATAACTGCTGGGCTTCTCTTATTTCAAAAACAGTCACTTTTCTACACATTATTATAAAAAAGCCTGAAGATATATTTTCGATACAGCAAATTTAAACAGGCCTTAAAACTTCTCCGAACAAATCAAATGCTTGGGCATCAATAATCCGAACGGTATAAAATTCTCCAGTAATCAACGGCTTTTCTTTTCCAATCAAGACTTCAGGATCGACTTCCGGCGAATCGAACTCTGTACGTCCGATATAATAATCCTCCTCTTCCCTATCGATAATCACTTTCATCTCCTCTCCTATCTTAGAAGCGTTTATTTCGGCTGCAATCTCTTCTTGTATAGCCATCAGTTCATCCAACCGTCTTTGTTTCACATCTTCCGGTATATCATCAGAATAGTGCTCTGCCGAGAAAGTACCCTCTTCTTCGGAATAGGCAAACGCCCCCATACGTTCAAACCTGACTTGCCGAACGAACTCTTTCAGTTCTTCAAAATCAGATTCTCCCTCTCCGGGATGTCCTACCATCAGAGTGGTGCGAATATGTATTCCGGGCACTTCTTCCCGAATGCGGGAAAGCAACTCATAGGTTTCTTTCTTAGTCACATGACGATGCATCGTCTGCAACATATTGTCGCTAATATGCTGCAACGCTATATCGAGATATTTGCAAACATTGGGGTGTTTGCGCATTACGGGTAACAGATCATACGGAAAACGCGCGGGATAAGCATAATGCAGCCGTATCCATTCTACTCCGGGAACAGATGCAATGCGATCGACCAGCTCGGCAATACAAAATTTTTTGTAAATATCCATCCCGTAATAGGTAAGATCTTGAGCAATGATTTGAAATTCTTTTACACCTTTCCGCACCAACATCTCAACCTCTTCAACAATATCTTCCATAGAACGGGACTGATATCGTCCTGTTATGATAGGTATAGCACAATAAGAGCACATCCGGTTGCAACCCTCAGCTATTTTTATATATGCGTAATGAGAAGGTGTTGTCAATATGCGTTCCAAACGAAGGTCAGATATATATTCTTTTCCCAAATCATCCAGCAATTTATTCCAATCGAACTTTCCATAAAATTTATCAACTTCGGGAATCTCCCCAGCAAGTTCGGTCATGAAACGTTCGGACAAACAACCCATAACATAAAGCTTTTTGATTTTTTTCTTTGCTTTCGCTGCAACAAAGTTTAAAATCATATCGATCGATTCTTCCTTGGCATCGCCTATAAATCCGCAAGTATTGATCACCACAATCTCTCCCGTCACTTTTTCAGCATCATGCCGGACTTCATATCCGGCAGCCTCGAATTGCCGCATAAGATGTTCCGAATCTACCAAATTTTTAGAGCAACCTAATGTTATTATATCAACTCTGTTCTTTACCATTTATCTTGTAATTAAAATAGATTTCCGACCCGCTTTGCACAGAAATCGCGCAAAGCGATATAGATCTTCTCTGCGCGATCCTGTTCAAGTAAAACATCGGAAATTTTACATATCTTATTCATCCCCGAAAAGGGAATCTACAAACTCTTTTCTATGAAATACCTGTAAGTCTTCCATTCCTTCTCCCAAACCGATATATTTAACAGGAGTTTTAAATTGATCGGATATTCCGATTACAACCCCGCCTTTTGCCGTACCGTCAAGTTTGGTAATCGCCAACGCATTTACTTCAGTTGCAGCAGTAAATTGTTTTGCTTGCTCAAAAGCATTCTGTCCGGTAGATCCGTCCAATACGAGTAATACTTCGTGAGGCGCTCCCGGAATAACCTTGTCCATTACTTTCTTAATCTTGGAAAGTTCATTCATCAAACTGACTTTGTTATGCAAACGCCCCGCTGTATCGATAATCACGACATCCGCATCATTCGCTTTAGCCGAACTCAAAGTGTCAAAGGCAACAGAAGCCGGATCAGCACCCATTTTTTGTTTTACAACCGGAACACCGACACGTTCGCCCCAGATTACGAGCTGCTCTACCGCAGCCGCTCTGAAAGTATCGGCCGCTCCCAAATAAACCTTATTCCCGTTCTTTTTATACTGATAGGCCAATTTACCGATCGTTGTCGTTTTTCCCACACCGTTCACACCAACCACCATTATTACATAGGGACGCTTATTTTCCGGAACAGTAAATTCTCCCTCCGCTTCATTATCGTTCTCAGTCAGTAAAGCTGCAATCTCTTCGCGTAACATACTTTTCAATTCCCCGGTAGAAACATATTTATCCCGTTCGACCCGCTTTTCGATCCGTTCGATAATACGCAAAGTCGTCTCTACCCCGACATCCGATGTGATAAGCACTTCTTCCAGATCATCCAAGATATCGTCATCGACTTTCGATTTTCCCGCTACGACACGGGCAAGTTTCGAAAATACCCCTTCTTTGGTTTTGGAAAGACCTTTATCAAGTGTCTCCTTTTTTTCTTTAGAAAAGAAACCGAATAATCCCATATCTATTTTTTATCATTGATTACAATTGCAATTATATCTTCCAAACTCTCTGCTTTCCCAGCCATCGGTTATCGGATAAATGAAGATTTCGAGGTACTTTCCAGCATATCACACGATCTTCAAAGCACAAAATTACAAAATAAAGCGACAAAAAAAAACTTCCTTACAGAATTGTAAGGAAGCTCTTTATATTAAGTATCCGATATTCTCAATTATTTAGCGAGCACTTCATTTACTTTTTCGTTAGGAACCATTTCTTCCTGGAAAATATAAGCTCCTGTCTTCGGTGATTTTACCATTTTAATCACCTTTGAATAAGTACGTCCATCACCTTTCTGAAGAGACGCAACGGTTTTCTTTGCCATAGCTCAATATTATTTAATTTCTTTGTGAATAGTTACTTTTTTCAAGATAGGATTGTATTTTTTCAATTCCAATCTCTCTGTGGTATTTTTTCTGTTTTTAGTGGTAATGTATCTCGAAGTACCGGGCATACCACTTGCTTTGTGCTCCGTACATTCAAGAATAACTTGTACTCTATTACCTTTAGCTTTCTTTGCCATCTTCTTAATTTCCTTCTAATTATGCGTTTAAATAACCTTTTTCCGCAGCTTGTTTCAAAGCTGCATCCAATCCCATTTTATTAATGGTACGGAGACCGGCAGCTGATATTTTCAGACTGATCCAACAATCTTGTTCTACCCAATAGAACTTTTTGGTAAACAGGTTGACGTTAAATCTTCTTTTTGTGCGTCTCTTCGAGTGAGATACGTTATTGCCAACCAATGCTTTTTTTCCGGTAATTTGACAAATCTTCGACATCGCTTTATCTATTTTTTTATTGATTTTCTACTGCTTTCACAAACAGAGTGCAAAGTAAACGTTTTTAAGAATACCTTCCAAATTTTTTTCTATTAAATACTCTTTTTTTTGGAACTCCCCACTCCCGATCATTCGCTTAAAACAGAGATCATCTGTAACAGTGCTGTATGCGTAAAACGATTTATATTTACCGCCCGTGTATTTTCAAAACAATATTTACGACTTACTATCCGATCTCCGACAGCTACAGCAATACAAACCGTACCGACCGGCTTACCGGGGACAGCCCCGTCCGGTCCGGCAATACCCGATGTAGCAATAGCACAATCGGTTTTCAATAAACGTCTTACCCCTTTAACCATCTGTTCCACTACTTCACAACTCACGACTCCGTGTTTTTCTATTGTCGAAGGATCGACATCCAGAACCTGCACCTTCACTTCATTAGCATAAGATACCACACTCCCTTTATAATAGGCCGAACTGCCGGGTATCAGTGTAATTTCATGTGCGATATTTCCTCCGGTACAACTTTCTGCCGTAGCAATTGTCAATCCTTTATAGGATAACAGCAACCCTAACGCCTCCGCCATAGTAGCATCCTGATGACAAAATATATGTTTCCCCAATAAATCTTCTAAACGGGAGAAAGAGTCGTCCAACTGCCGAGATAAAATTTCCTCGTTCTCTCCCCGTGCCGTCAGCCTCAACCGGATAACTCCCGGAACGGGCAAATAAGCCAGTTTAACAGATGTCGGCAATCCGGCTTCAAAATCCGAAAGAAATTCAGATAAACCCGATTCCGAGAAATCTTTTACAAGGCAAGTCTTATGCAAAATCGCCGTATGATCAGGGTAACGCTTTCTCAATCTGGGTATTACTTCCTCTGTCATGGCCCGCTGCATCTCTGCCGGAACTCCGGGCATCGAAACCAAAACTTTTCTGTCTTTCTCAAACCACATGATCGGAGCTGTTCCCACAGGATTCTGTATCACGGCACAACTGTCCGGCACCATCGCCTGCGTACGGGTAGCATCATTCATCCGCAATCCCCTTCGTTCAAAAAAAAGATCATTATTTTTCTGAACTTCAGCATTAAAGACCAATTTACCTCCGAAATACTCACAAAGAGTTTGTTTGGTAATATCATCTTTAGTAGGCCCGAGCCCACCGGTCATTAATACGACATCCACTCGATCGAACGACTGTCGGATAGCGGATATAATTTCAGCACGACGATCACGCACCGTCGTAATTTCCATTACCTCCCAACCGATTTTATTCAAGTTGCGGGCTATCCAAGACGAATTCGTATCGGTTACCTGCCCGATCAGTAATTCATCCCCGATTACGATAATCTCGACATTCATATCATTTATATTTTTGCAAAGCCGCCATGCGTTGCAATAACGTAGGGTGGGAATAATATACTTTTACATACAAAGAATCCGGAGTCAAGTTACTCAACGATTTCACGGAAAGTTTTTTCAGACCATTTATCAAAGCGTCCGCTAAACCAAAAGATGCGGCAAAAGCATCTGCCTGATATTCATTTCGACGAGAAAGAGCATTTATCCCGATTCCTGTCAACAGCCCCAAAGGGGTATATAACAAACCGAATGCAACCAAAGCTAACGGAAAAGATGGTGTATCTCCCCCCATCGCCTCAGCCAACATCGAACTGTCCAACACCAAAGACAACAAAAAAAACATCAGAACCGTATTCATTACCGATACCCCCATCATTTGCCATGTATGTTTATGTTTATAATGGCCTATCTCATGAGCAAGAACCGCCACAATCTCTTCCGTACTCAAATCATCTACCAGAGTATCATAAAGTACGATCCGTTTTTTAGGTCCTAATCCGCTAAAATAGGCATTTGCTTTTGTGGAACGTTTAGAACCGTCTATCACATAAATATTATTCAGCTTGAAACCGGCACGATTAGCGAATTTCTCTATCGCATTTCTCAATTCTCCCTCTTCTAACGGCGTTTGTTTATTAAATAAAGGAACAATCCATTCCGAATAGAACATATTCATCAACATACTGAAAACCACGACCACAATACAGGCAACCCACCAAAAAGAAGTACCCAACCATTCGTACAGCCAAAGGATCGCAACCAAAAGTAATCCACCTATAACTATACCGAATAACCAAGATTTCAACTTATCGGCAACGAACGTTTTACGAGTTGTTTTATTAAATCCGAAACGGTCTTCGATCACAAACGTATCGTACCAATCAAAAGGTATAGTCAACAGGTCATTCACCAAAAAAAGGACGAAAAAAAAGAATAATGTCGCCGGAATCAACTTTTCAAACAATGAAAATGCCCATGTATCGAGCCATCCGAATCCGCCGAAAACCAGCATCAACAAGACAAGCAAAGTCGTATATGTAGAAGTTATAAGACCGAAACGGTCATTGACTTTGAAATAATTTTGTTGATCGGCATATTTTCGCTCATCATAAAATCCCTGTAATACTGCCGGTAAAACCGGAGATGCAGCACGACGGTTTCTCGATGCCAACCATTGGGAAAAAATATATTCTCCCACGACAAAAAACACAATGATATAAAATACCCAATTATACATTTTACAAACAGCTTATAATACTACCCGAGAAAAAGGAGCTTCGTCGATCGAACAAAAATCTTTGTCTAAAAATTTGTAATATCCCGTTATCGCTACCATAGCTGCGTTATCGGTCGTAAAAGAAAATTTCGGCAAATGAATTTTCCAGCCATACCGACGGGCGTGGTCCTCGAAAGCGCTTCGCACTCCCGAATTAGCCGACACCCCCCCGGCTACCGCCACTTCGGTAATACCGGTATCCTTTACCGCTTTACGCAATTTATCCATTAATATATCCACGATGGTAAACTGTAAAGAAGCGCACAAATCTTGTTTATTTTTTTCTATAAAATCAGGATCTTCTTTAATGCGGTCACGAAGTAAATAAAGGAAAGATGTCTTCAATCCGCTGAAACTGTAATTATATTCGGGAATATGCGGTTTATTCAAGATAAAGGCCTTCGGATCCCCTTCTTTAGCCAAACGATCCACTACCGGTCCGCCGGGATAGCCCAAATCCATGACTTTAGCGCATTTATCGAAAGCTTCTCCGGCAGCATCGTCTATCGTCTGCCCGATCACCTCCATATCCTTATACGAATTCACCCGGATAATCTGGGAATTTCCTCCGGACACCAATAAACAGATAAACGGAAACGACGGTTGATTATGGTCATTTTCATTCTCTTTGATAAAATGCGCCATGACATGCGCCTGCAAATGATTTACATCGATCAAAGGAATGTCCAAAGCGGTTACAAAACCTTTGGCAAAAGACGTGCCGACGAGTAAAGACCCCATCAATCCCGGTCCGCGAGTAAACGCCAATGCACTCAATTCGCTCTTATCGATTCCTGCACGTTTCAATGCTTCGGACACTACCGGTATAATATTCTGCTGATGTGCACGAGATGCCAGTTCGGGCACAACTCCTCCGAAAGCTTCATGTACGGCCTGGCTGGCTATAACGTTAGACAGCATAACGCCATCTCGAATTACAGCTGCCGACGTATCGTCGCATGATGACTCTATTCCTAAAATAGTTATATGATTCATATAATTGATTTTCTCACAATATTTCTGCGGACGAAATTAATCATTAAAAGGGAATTATTAGGAAAAGCATCCGATTTTTGTTTATACAAAACACAACTTTTTACGCAAAATGTTATATTTTACGTAACTCTTCCAATAATAAATGATAAATTTGTACCACATTGTCATGAAACAGATATTCAAGATTTTCAAATATATAACAATCAGCATATTAACGATTTTAATCATCGTATATGCCGGACTTTATTTATTGTTGAGCATACCCGCTGTTCAACAGGAAATCAAGAATATAAGCGAACGTGAACTATCCCAATTATTAGAAACGAAATTAACCTTAAAACAGGTACAAGTTTTCCCGTTCAATAAAGCGGTATTGGAAGGGCTTTGCTTATATGATCAGAAAAACGATACATTGCTTTATGCTCAAAAACTAACTGCCGGATTTTCTCCTTTTGCTTTATTGGAACATCAATTGGTATTTACAACTGCCCAACTTTTCGATTTCAAAATCGAAGTGCAACGAGATTCTTCAAATTCACAAACCAATCTCCAATTTTTAATAGATGCTTTTACTCCCCGAAAAAAGAATCGTTATAAACCGTTCGATATACAGCTTAATACTATCCTGATTCGCCGGGGAAGTATTCGTTATGATATTTTATCCGAACCGTACAAAGATCGGGGAACTTTTGACAAAAATCATATCTTCCTGGATAACATCGTATCTACCGTATCTTTAAAAGCTCTACGAAAAGATTCTATAAACATCAATGTCAGACGTATCAGTTTTGAAGAAAGATCAGGCTTCTCATTATCAAAATTGGCGTTTAAGTTACAAGGGAACGAAGATAAAGCGATATTGTCTAATTTTCGTCTTAATCTTGCAAATTCATACTTGAGTATCCGGAATACAGATATAGACTTGTCAAAAACAAATTCACTGAAACAATTCTGCGACAGTACGGATTTGAACTTCAATATCAATGAAGCACATGTCGTATTAAAAGACATTGCTCCATTTGCTCCGATCTTACGGAACTTTTCTACTCCGATAAATTTGACATGCAATATCGGCGGAACTATAAACAATTTACGACTCGAACACATGAATTTATCTTATGGAGAGAAAAGTATCCATTTGAAAAGCAAAGGCAGTCTTGACGGCATTACATCTCCCCGAAATGCGTTCATATTCGGTGAAATACAAGAATTGAACGCGTCCTCCAAAGGAATACAATCTTTAATCAACGATTTTTCTTCGATCCGCAAAGATGCGAACCCGATTCTTTCTCATTTAGGAACAGTTAACTTTCACGGTGAAATATCGGGATTTATAACCCAGTTGATTACTTTCGGAGAATTTAACAGCAATATCGGGAAATTACGGGCGGATATCATGATCTCCCGGAATACGAAAGAAAGTCTGGCATATAGAGGTACTATAGAAACTTCAGGACTTCAAATCGGTGAATTATTACCTAAGGGGAATCCTTTGGGAGAAATCAGTTTTAAATTTGATCTCGATGGTCACCACCCGCACAACGGAATACCCGAAGGCAAAGTTATAGGAGATATAGGTCACATCGGTTTTAAAGGATACACTTACGAGAATATCAGCCTGAACGGGAACTACAAAGGTTCGAAATATGATGGCACTCTGAATATAGACGATCCGAATGGAAACTTGCAAATGAATGGAATCATCGACCTGTTAGATGAACGTCCGATATTTCAATTAGTGGCACGAGGAGAAAATATACGTTTACAGGAGCTACAATTAGCTCCCCGATATTCCAATTCGACTTTAGGGTTTATTCTCAGCGCCAATTTCGAAGGGAATAATCTGGATAATGCAGAAGGAATTTTATCGATAGACACCCTTTCTTTTAACAATAACGGAAAAATATTCTCAACTCGAAATTTTCATATCGAAGCACACAATGAACAAATTCCACAGTCAGTAAATATCGAGTCGGACTTAATATCAGGAAGAATATCCGGTCGATATTCTTTTAATACACTAAAAGATTCTTTCACTCGGATGTTAGCATCTGCATTACCTTCTCTTATCCAGCTGCCGCCTACATCTAAACAAGCGGCACAAAACAATTTCATATTCAATTTCGAGATTCAGAATACCAATTATTTATCGAATGTTTTCGAGCTGCCTTTTATTTTAAAAAATCCGGCAAAAATATCCGGATTTTTCAGTGATGAAAACCACGATTTCAGGATAGAAGGGAATTTACCCGAATTTCAAATAAAAAACATGCGCTTTGCTTCGGCCGGAATCTACGCAGAAAAACAAAAAGAAAATATCTCATTCCAGCTTGGGGCTATGCTGCTTAATAAACAGGACAAACAGATTCATTGGAATTTGGCGGCAAAAGCTCATGACGATTATCTCGACACAAAAATCAATTGGAGCAACTCCGGTACGGCAACTTTTTGCGGAGAATTGTCATCTCAAAGTAAATTTATCAAAACTGAAAAATCTACAGACGCAGACATACACATTAATCCGACTCAATTAATATTGAACGATACGATATGGCAAGTCTCCCCGTCTCAAATCAACATTAATGACGGTAAAATACAAATCAACCATTTCGAAGTAAGACATGATTCTCAATTTTTACATCTCGACGGTAATATATCAAAACTTCCTGAAGATGAATTGACCTTGCAATTGAATGACATTAATCTCGATTATATTTTCGGATCATTGAATATCAAACACGTCGTTTTCGGAGGTCAAGCCACGGGTATATTCAGCATTGCCGGATTATTGAACAAAGAAATCCGCCTGAGTACAAAACAATTCGATGTAATTAATTTTGCATATAATCATTCTTTATTGGGAAATCTTCATCTATTCAGCCAATGGGAACGTGAAACAAAAGGTATTTTACTGCAAGGTAAAATATCTCAACCGAACACTGATGATACCCGGATCGAGGGATATATATTTCCGACCAGAGATTCGCTACATCTGTCATTCGATGCAAATCGGCTGAATCTTGAATTTCTCCGTCCGTTTATGGATAATATTTTAAGCAATGCAACAGGACGGGCTACCGGGAAACTGGATTTTTACGGGAAATTCAAAGCTTTAAACGTAACAGGAAATGCTTTTGTCGATAATTTCACTTTCGACATCGGGTATTTGAATACATCATTTTCTATTACTGATACCGTACACATGACTCCGACTTCTATATATTTTAATGATGTCTCGTTGCGCGATCGAAATGGGAAACATGCTAAGGCCAAAGGCATATTGCATCATAAAAATTTCAAGAATCTCAGCTATGATATCGGTATTTCGGGATTACAGAATTTTCTGGTATATAACATGACAGAAAAACTCAGCCCTATTTATTACGGCACAATATATGGAAGCGGGGCGGCAACTATCAATGGGGATCTTGTAAAAACAAATATAGATATTAATATGAGTACCGGACCGAACTCTAAATTTACCTATGTTCTTACAGGAAATGAAACGGCAAACGATTACCCCTTCATCACTTTCGTAAATAAACGTGCATTGAATTTCGAAAAGCAGAAATTACAGCAGGACAGTATCGTCACCCCGATTTCTGCTCCTGTTATCGAAAAAAAGAATCATTTATTAAATATAAATCTTCAAATCGACGCTACTCCCGATATAACGATGCAATTGGTCATGGATCCGGCCACAGGGGACATAATCAAAGCAAACGGAAACGGGGCAATGCGTATAGAATATAACACGTTATCCGACATGAAAATGTATGGTACATATACATTGGAAAAAGGTAGTTACAATTTCAATCTGCAAGATCTTATTACACGGGATTTTGCCATACGTTCAGGAAGTAGCATCTCGTTCAGAGGTACACCGCTGAATGCCGAGCTCAACATCGAGGCTTATTATGCACTGACTGCAAATCTGCAAGATCTGGATGAAAGTTTTGCCGATGATAAAGAGCTGGCAAGAACGAATGTTCCTGTTCAAACGGTTTTACGTCTTACCGGAGATTTACAACGTCCCGATTTTAAATTCGATTTGAATTTCCCGACTTTAAGTCAGGACGTTGACCGACGAATACGCAGTATCGTCAGCACCGATGAAATGATGAATCGACAAATCATATATTTGCTGGCACTAAACAAGTTCTATACTCCGGATTATATGAACGTGGGACAAGCCCGAAATAACGAACTTGTTTCGGTAGCCTCATCTACATTATCTTCTCAATTAAGCAATATGCTCGGGCAGATTAGCGACAAGTGGAATATCGGAACAAATATCCGGAGCGATAAAGGTGATTTCTCCGACGTAGAATTCGAACTTGCTTTATCGAGCCAACTACTCAATAACCGATTAATATTCAACGGAAATTTCGGATATAGAGATGATGCCGTAAACAGCAATACATTTATCGGTGATTTCGACTTAGAATATTTACTCAGCAAAAGCGGGAATTTACGCTTAAAAGCATACAATCACTACAACGATAAGAATTACTATATAAAATCGGCTCTGACAACTCAAGGTGTAGGAATCATGTATAAACGTGATTTTACAAAATTTCAAGAACTTTTCCAGCGCATAGGAAAATCTATACACCGTCTTTTCAAGAAAAAGGAAAAAACGGAAACCGAAGAAAATATACAAACTATCACAGAACAAGAAAAATAACTCTTTATATAAAATCGAAAGACTTAAAAACACTTCCAAAAGTCTATTCAATCTATCTAAGAACCTGTTCAAATTTTCCAATAAAGAAATTCACAAAACCGACTCGAGCAAAATCAAACAGATTCTTACAAATTCTGCCATGTAAAATTTTTACTTTTACTACAAATCCCGATAATCTTATAATATAGATTAATTACAGACTGTAAAAGATCAAAAACAGGAAGTAAAAAGAATAATTTATTGGATGATAATCTTTTTGCAGATTTACGATATATGGTTACTTGTGCAATAAACCGTAACAACCAAAACAAAAATGCTAAAGCCGAAAATAAGAGATTATAACAAAGTCCGTAAACAAAAAACAAAACAATCGAAACATAAAATAAATACACGGTCATTCGCTCAAAACCAAATACAAACTTCGAACCGGTCTTTAAATAGGCAGCAGTAAAATCATACCTTAACTTCAATTCTCTCCAAGCCTTAAAATTATTTTCATAATGAATTATCATCCTACTTTTCGGAGAAAGTTCGATACGGGTATTATCTGCCGTCGCAACTTCATTAATAAATAAATCATCATCTCCATAATGGAGATTTAAATGTTTAGAAAAACCTTTATTTCTGAAAAACAGATCTTTCCGATAGGCAAGATTATATCCCTCAGCCATATAAGTTTTATGTAACAGAATATAAGAAACATAACGCAGAGTAAACATCAACCGATCATAGGCAACGTATCTTCTTTTTCGCTGCCCCTCCCCATCTATATATGCGTATCCTGCTACGATATCTACTCCTTCAACAAAATTCCGCATCATATAAGTAAGCCAATCACTTCCTTCAGGCGCACAATTGGCATTTGTCAACATTACAATATCATGCTTTGCCGCCTTAATTCCAACCGTTAAGGCCAATTTTTTCCGGCTAAGACTTCGGGCTTCATCCGGAATATAAGTCTGATATAAATTATCATATTCAGATTCTAAACGAGTCACCACATCACGAGTCTCGTCTGTAGAACCATCATTTACAACAATCACATCAAAATCGGGATAGTTTTGCGACAAAATTGAAGGTAGAAAAACCTCTAAATGCTCAGCGTCATTTTTAGCATATACAATGACAGATACTCCCGGCCGTTTATCGGTATATAGAACATCCCCTTTTTCTTCCGATTCCAGATATTTCAAAGGTTTTCGATAAAAATATAGATAATAGAATACCTGAATCGAAAAAAGAACGAACATTATAATAAAAAGAATGATTTCTATACCATTAAAATCAAAACTGACCTGCATATCTCATAATATTTTATGCAAACGTACACAATCTTTTTTTATGAAACAAAACCTATTTTTGAAATAAAAAATACAATAGAACAAATGTCGATAAATTATCGAAATAATTATGCGTCAAGATAAATATTTGATAATAAAACAGATATAAATTCCGCTACATTTTACGAAAATTTTTATTCTAAAACGACAATAAAAAAACGGAAGAGCCGTTACATAATTAGTGATCAAATTTTATTGGGAGCATACGATAAAAAGGCTATATTTGCCCCATCGAATTATGTTTATCTGCAAAAATTATTTTTAATGAAAACAAATATACTTTACTTATTCCTTATTTCTGTTACTTTTTTCTCTTGTAAAACACAATCGGATATCGCTTATTTTCAAAACTTAGAAAATAAATACGATCAAGGTATAGCTATCGATACTTTATTAAATTACGAATCTAAAATTATTCCTGACGACATACTATCTATCTATGTATCGGCAGAAGATCCCAATGCGGTGGCAATGTTCAATCTTCCTGCTATCAGCTATTTGCAGGCCGGTGATACCGAAATCAGCGGAACACCGAAACTTCAAACATATCTTGTCGATAAAGACGGATATATCAATTATCCGCAACTCGGTAAAATTCAGGTTGCCGGATTAACAACGAGACAACTCGAAGCAACAATAAAAAAAGAGATAGAGGCATACGTCAAAAGTCCTTTGGTAACAGTAAACACACTTAACTCTAAAATCGTTGTCTTAGGAGAGGTAAATAAACCCGGAGTATTAAAAATAGAAAGTGAACGTGTATCCATTTTGGATGCAATCGGTATGGCCGAAGATTTAACCATATACGGAGAAAGAAAAAATGTATTATTAGTCAGAGAAAAAAACGGAAAAAAAGAATTTTGTCGATTTGATCTGACTGATCCTGCAATCTTTTCGTCCCCATATTATTATCTACAAAAAAATGATGTCGTATACGTAGAACCCAACAAGGCTAAAAAAGCTACTGCAAAATACGGATCTGACAAACAGTTTAATATAACAATCACGTCAACTATCATCAGTGCCGTATCTACAATCGCAGCTTTATTTATCGCTATATTTAAATAAGTTATCAACCTGAAAGGCTTTATTATATATTATGGAAAATATAAATTCTTCAAATAACAATGATCAGATAGATGTTGTTTCTCTTTTTAAGAATTATATAAAACATTGGTACATTTTCGTTATATGCATAGTAGTATGTACCGGTGGTGCATTTTTATATTACAAGCTCAATAAACCCGTATATCAGATAAATGCAAACTTTTTGGTCAGTCAAGACAATGAAAAAGGATCAAATCCTCAAGCTGCACTTCTAAAAAGCTTTTCTTTCGGAGGCAGTCTCGGAGGAGGAATCGTCGAGGATGAAATATTTATCGTATCTTCCCATTCGATGCTATATGATGCTGTAAAAAAACTCGGATTGAATAAAACTTACACAATCCATCGAGATTTTATAAGATCTGTAAATATATATCAGACTCAGCCCGTAGATATTTATATACCATCGACATTAGAAGATACACTAAGTAAAAGTTTGACTTTTAAAATAAAAGCCTCTAAAAACGGGATTGTAACAGTAAATGCCAAAAGAGGTCGTAAAAAAATAGGATACAAAAAAACAGATAAGTTTCCGGTTTCCTTATCTACTGTATATGGGAATTTTATTTTTAATAAAACTCAATACTTTAAAGAAGGAAAAAGTTTAAATATGGAAATTACTTTAGCCCCATTCGATGAGGTTGCAGAAAATGTAAAACAAAATATAGATATATATTTACCGGATAAAAAAGCGAATGTTATAGGATTAAGTACAAAAGAGACAAATATTCAAAAAGGAAAAGATCTACTCAATACCATTATAAACCTATATAACAATAAAGGGCTTATCGAAAAAAAACAAGAAGCTCTTAATACCGCCAATTTTCTTGACGAAAGAATCAATATTCTTACAAAAGAACTGACTAACGCTGAAGAAGAAATAGAAACTTATAAAAAGGCCAATAATCTCACGGATATCGAGTCTGAAGCAAAAATCATTCTTGAACAATCCGGAGAATTCAGATCAAAATTAATCGAAACAGAGACTCAATACCAAATTATAGAATTAATCGAATCTTTTTTGCACAACCCGGATAACAAATATTCATTAATTCCCTTCAATACGAAGTTATCAGAAAATTCTTCACCTATTGAAGATTACAATGAACTGATATTAAAACGAATAAAACTACTTCGTTCGGTAAAGGAAAACAGTCCCGCCTTACAAAGCCTGAATGAGGTTATCGATGCAACAAGAAATAATGTTATAAACTCGATTAAAGAAACTAAATCCAGCATAAACATAACATTAAATGACTTGCAAAAACAAGAAAACGCTTTTGTTGCCAGAATTAAAAACATGCCGACTCAAGAAAGAGAATTCATATCAATAAAAAGGCAGCAAGTAATAAAAGAAAATCTTTTCCTCTTTTTATTACAAAAAAAAGAAGAGAATGCTTTGACTTTGGCAAGCCAGACTCCCAAAGGACAAATCATCGATCATGCGTATAATCAAAATAAACCCGTAAATTTATCCAAATCAATGCTGCTTTTGATCGGTCTCGCATTCGGTCTCATATTACCTATCGTATATCTCTATCTCAAAGACATAACCCGAACCAAATTCTCGACAAAAGAAGAACTCCAGAAACTGACCAATCTGCCGATACTCGGAGAAATGTGTACCAATACGTCTAAAGATCATATTATAGTCAAGGAAGGTCAATACAGTTCCGGAGCAGAATTATTCAGATTAATACGTACCAATATACAATTTTTACTAACCAACCAAAACGAAAAAGTCATTTTAGTCACATCAAGCGTGAGCGGTGAAGGTAAATCATTTATATGCAGTAACTTTGCGGCATCATTAGCATTATTGGGAAAAAAAGTAATCTTAATCGGAATGGATATCCGAAGCCCGAAATTAAAAGAATACTTAAACATACAGCAAACCGACAAAAAGGGTGTAACTAATTATTTAGCCTCAAACGATCTTCCTTTACAGGAAGTTATTATACCAAACGCCATTCAAAAAAATATGGACGTAATTCTCGCCGGGCCGATTCCGCCCAATCCGGCAGAATTATTATTAGGCAACCGGGTTGAAGAACTCTTCTCCGAATTAAAAAAAGAATATGACTATATCGTTGTCGATTCAGCTCCGGTAGGAATGGTATCCGACACATTCAGTCTTACCCGGATAGCAGATGCAACAATATACATCTGCAGAGCAAATTACACACATAAAGACAATATCAAATATGTAAACAACCTTGTAACAGAACATAAGCTGAAAAATGTTGCATTAATAATTAATGGAACTCCTGCAAAACAAGGTTATGGCTATGGTTACGGACAGACACAGAAATCACAAAAAATATGATTTCGCTTACAAAGACATATTACGTTTTTTTTCTATTTACATTACTTTTTGGCTTTTACTTCTACAATACATTCGGTATAGAAATTGTAGATGAATTATTAATATTTTTATTGTTATGTTTCAGTGGTATACATATTCTCACAACAAAGAAAATTTCTAATTATAAGGGACTATTCTTTGTTTTAGGGATTCTTTTTGTATATTTATTTCATAGTCTGTTCAACTTAAAAGTCAATACTCCCCAAGCCGTAGTTACAGACTTTGTAATTCAATTAAAGCCCCTTATTGCGTTTTATTGTACATACGCAATCGCTCCTAAATTTTCTGTCAAACAAAAAAAAATATTACGAAATATTTGCCTATTCTTAAGTTTTGTCATGTTAATAGTCTGTATTCTCGGACAACTTAAAACTGTATTCTTTCATGTCGCATATGCAGGTATCAACATGACTATCATAGCTTCTCTTTTTTATTTATGCGGTGAAGACACTACTAAAAACAGGGTCTTTACAATATTATTATTATCGATAGGATTGTTTGGTACTCGTTCAAAGTTCTATGGATTCTTTGTTTTAGCAATTTTCGTTTTTTTCTGGTTTAAGCCGGAAATGCTTAAAAAAATTCGTCTAAAATATATCTTGTTAAGTGTAATTATATTCGTCGGAATCATATTAGTTGCATGGAGAAAAATCAATTATTATTTTATAGGAGCAGATATTGACCAAACAGAAGAATTTACCGAAACCGCAGCAAGAGCAGCTTTATATGCTGTAACACCTTCTATAATATCAGATTACCCTTTTTTAGGGACAGGATTGGCTTCCTATGCAACTCACGCTTCAGGAGAAATCGGATATTCCGATATATACAGCAAATACGGACTCGATAACGTTTACGGGCTTATTGAAGGAGACTGCAGGTTCATATCCGACACATTTTACCCCGAATTAGTTCAATTTGGGATTATAGGAATTATTCTATATATCGCTTTATGGAGATTTATTATTAAAAAATTATACCAAGCATACGAAGAAAACGGTAAAGTACAATTCCTAAAAATCGGTTTGTTAATGATAGGTTTTATTATGATCGAATCAGTAGCCGGATCTGTATTTCTACAAGGAGGAGGCATATGTGCTATGATAATATTAGCTTTAATAATAAAAAATGCATTTATAGAAGAATCTCCTAAAAACGCATTAATAACATAAAAATCTATCGACAATTAATTACTTCTGTCAGAGTTTTTTTATTGAAAAGAGCGATAAATTTACCAGCTACGGCTTCTACCGATAACTGCTCTCTATAAATCAAACAATTATCTACATAGTACTTATTGTTTCGAATGATCTCCATCATATCATGTTCATTCCAATTATCCTTTGCTATACCTAATCTATTCTGAATCACATCATAGCTGCTATAAGGCACTAAATTAGTAATAACAGGTGTTGCAACAGCTATCGATTCGGACAGACTTATCATATTTAACTCCATTCTCGAATTTAATAATATTGCCTTCGCATGAGAAAGATATTCATTCAGCTCTATATGTGACAAATGACCTAAAAAAATTACATTATTTTCTAAATTCAACTGTTTTACTAAAACTCGAAGATCCTCATGCAATATGCCTGTCCCCGCTATATATAAGCGATAATGCAAAAGATTATATTTTTTTAAAAAGAGATCAAATTTTTGAATTATGCTCTCAATATTTTTTCTATAAATTAATTGCCCTACTGTTATAAAATAGTCAGCTTTATCCGTACTATATTTCAAATTATCAAAATTCATACCATGCACAATTATTTCATTTGACGTATTGCGATGATAATTTAAAATAAAAGAACGAGCCGCATGAGAGCGAGGCACGACAAAACATCTGCGCATAAAAAACCGCCCAATCACATTATACCAAACCTTAGAGGGAATTTTTTTCATTTTCCGATTATGTACTCCAAGTTCTTGCCAAACAAAAACTTTTGAAGGGCAAACCATACATGCAAAGAATGAAGGAAAAGCAAATATTTCACTCGAAATAATAAAATCAAAATTTTTAGCATTACTCTTTAAAAACTTATACAGAGAAGGAGAAAAAGGCAATACACTTGGTAAAAATATCTGTTTCAACACAGATTCAAAAAACAATATATCAAACTCATATTCCTCCGAAACGGATGGTTTGTAATCTGCTGCTGCTGCAAGAGTTACCTCATGACCTAAATTTTTGAATCCGATACACAGATTATAAATCATGGTATCTTTAATGCTCTTGACTTTAGGAATAATATTATTTTCAGCCGTAAACAAAATTGAATTTAATATAAGAATTTTCATGTACAATAAGCTGCTTAAAATCGTCTGAACTCGCTATAAGTATAAACAAAAATACCTTTTTTATTTAAGATACACAATGTTATATACAAACTTTTCAATTAATGAGGATAGAAAAATTCATAAGCTTGTTAAGTGACAATCCAAATTGTTCGATAAAAAATATATTCAAACTTTTTGAGTCTCTTTTCAATCTGTCTCACCATTCCTGCACACCACATAGTCCATTACACTTCTTTATCAAGGGAAATAACGAACTATTCTAAGAACCTGTCTAAATTTTCTGCATCGAAAAATACTATCAAGTCATCTTTGTGTTTTCTTCCGGTCTTTTTACCCGTTTTCTCTCGTCAAATAGTCCGCTATCTTTCTCGTAAAAACAACAAAACATCCTCGAAAGAAAATCTCAAACCTGACCCGAGTAAAATCAAGACAGGCTCTAAAAAATAAAAATAGACAAACATACTGAAGCTAAATCGAATCTTCTTTCCTACTCGAAAAATTTAGGCGACCTATTATTCTTAAAAATATTTTTAATCTTTATATAGAAAAAGTCTTACCAACATATTATATACATTACAAAAAAATGCTATCTTCGTTATTGCTAGAATTAAAACCATTTAATATAGTTTTCCGATATATGATAAAAGAAAAAGAGCGCATACTTTTAGTTAATAAATTCTATTATCCTCGTGGTGGAGACTGTATGGTTACCCTAAACCTTGAAAAATTACTGAAGAGCAAAGGACATGATGTTGCAATATTCAGTATGCAACATTCACAAAATATAGAGTCTCAATATACTCCTTATTTCCCTAAAGAAATATCCTTTTCAGGTAGTATTAAAAACAAAGTAAATGCAGCAAAAAGAATATTCGGTATAGATACTATAAAAACAAAATTCGATCAACTATTATCCGATTTTCGACCTGACATTGTTCATTTACATAATATTCATTCTTACCTGTCTCCCATAGTTGCCGAACAAGCAAAGGCATACGGTTGTAAAGTATTTTGGACTATGCATGACTATAAACTACTATGTCCAGCTTCTGCATGTCTAAATAAAAACCAAATATGCCAACAATGTTTATCCGACAAAAAACAAGTATTTATAAATAAATGTTTAAAGAACAGTTTAATAGCCAGTTTACTCGGGTATATCGAATCTATATATTGGTCAAAAGAAAAATTAGAACAATGGACAGAAGCATTTATCTGCCCCAGCCAGTTTATGGCCGATATGATGATAAAAGGGGGTTATTCTCCGAACAAAATAAAAATACGATGCAATTTTATCGAAAAAGAGAAAATTGATTTCATAAAACACAACTTTTCTAATAAAAGAAATGATTATTACTGTTTTATCGGGAGAATTTCACAAGAAAAAGGAATCGAAACTCTACTAAAAATAGCAAATGATCTTCCTTATAAACTTATAATTGCAGGTAATGGTCCATTATTAGAAACATTAAAAAGAAAATATGCTTCAAAAAAAATAATATTTACAGGACACTTATCTACCCAAGAAGTAGTAGATCTTTTAGGGAAAGCCAGAGCCTCGATAATTCCGTCTGAATGGTATGATAACAATCCTCTAAGCATTATAGAATCATTATGTATGGGAACTCCCGTCATAGGCTCACGAATCGGAGGAATTCCCGAACTCATTACAGAAAATAACGGCATACTATTCGAACCTTTTGACAAAGATGAATTAAAAGGTAGTATCATCGAACTATTTGAAAATAAAGAATTTGACTATATACAAATATCTCAAACAGCTATAAACCAATTTTCAGAAGAGAATTATTATACTCATCTTTGTAATATATACCGGCAGATTATTTAAAGAACATCTCTATATATAGTCTCGATATAAAATTATACCAAAGACATACTTTTATGAAATAAATCTCTATTCACACCGTTATATTAAAAATTACATTTTTCAAATTTTTAGATAAATAATTTCTTTTCTAAAAATTTTGAATGGCAGTTTTGGAAGAAATAACGAATACCTTTATCTTGGCATTTAGATATATAGGATAAATGAAACACTTTATAGAAAATATAATCCATAAACTTGGAAAAACAGATTATAAACTGGATGCAAGCCTTACCAACAAAGGTTTAATAATCGAAGCACTTTCTAAAATACCTTGCATTATTCGAGGATCGATAAAAAAAGTCGGACTAAAAAAATCTTCCGGAATATTATTTGCCGGACGCCATTGCAAACTCCGGCATAAATATCTGATTACTATTGGAAAAACCCTGACTTTAGGTGATAATGTCGAGATTAACGCACTATCAAAAAACGGGGTAAAAATAGGAAATAATGTCACTATCCTAAAAAATTCCATTATTGAATGTACCGGAGTAATCAGAGAACTGGGAGAAGGTATAGAGATAGGTGACAATGTCGGTATTTCTCAATCATGTTTTATTCAAGTACGAGGGAATGTAAAAATAGGCTCTTATGTTATTATGGGTCCCGGAGTATCTATATTTTCAGAAAATCATAATGCAGACAATACTGACGAATATATTATGAACCAAGGTGCTACCCGAAAGGGTGTGACTATTGAAGACGGAGTATGGTTAGGAGCAAAGTGCACGATTTTAGATGGTGTTACTATCGGAAGACATGCGATCGTTGCTGCCGGTAGTGTCGTGACAAAAGATGTTCCGGCATATGGCATTGTCGGAGGCATTCCTGCAAAACTTATCAAAAACCGCAAGGAATAAAATAACATCACAAATCATTCTGTAAAGAACGCTTATTTTATTATTTTTGTGCCTTATTACGATTTACAATCAGACGATATGGCAATTTCATCCCCTACAGATATGTGCATCATCACTACTTACAGGTGTCCGATGCAGTGTAAGATGTGCAGTATATGGCAGAATCCGACAGAAAAAAGCAAAGAAATACAAGTAAAGGAGCTTGAAAAACTCCCCAAAGTAAACTTTGTGAATCTCACCGGAGGAGAACCATTTGTACGGGAAGATCTTGAAGAAATCGTCGAAGTGATGTTTCGAAAATCTCCACGTGTAGTGATTTCCACATCCGGATGGTTTGAAGATCGAGTCATAAAACTGGCTGAAAAATTTCCAAATATCGGAATCAGAATCAGTATAGAAGGATTATCATGTAAAAATGACGAATTAAGAGGAAGAGCTGGAGGTTTCGATAAAGGATTACGGACGCTTATGCTCCTCAAAGAAATGGGAGTAAAAGATATTGGGTTCGGCATTACCGTTTCCAATAATAATTCCGAAGACATGCTCTCTCTATACCGCCTTTCAAAAAATTTAGGAATGGAATTCGCCACTGCAGCATTTCATAATTCTTATTACTTCCACAAACACGATAATGTAATAACCAATACAAACGAGGTCATAGACAACTTCACCCGTTTAATTGAAATGCAAATGAAAGAACCCCACCCCAAATCATGGTTTAGAGCATTTTTCAATATGGGGCTTATCAATTACATTGAAGGAAACCGCCGCATGTTACCTTGCGAAGCCGGATTAGTAAACTTTTTTGTTGATCCTTACGGCGAAATATATCCCTGTAATGGTCTTGAAGATAAATATTGGCAAGAAAGTATGGGAAACATTCGGAACGTAACCGACTTCAAAGAAATTTGGGAAAGCGAACAGGCTGCACGGGTAAGAGAATTGGTCCGCAAATGTCCAAAAAATTGCTGGATGGTAGGAACGGCATCTCCTGTAATGAAAAAATACATTCAGCATCCTTTACGCTGGGTATTAAAAAACAAATGGAGATCGATGACCGGGAAACCCGTATGTATCGATAAAAAATGGTACGATGTAGGACAAGATCCCGAACAGGGAAATTTAAAGGAGAAAAGCGAATAATCTGTCTTTCTTAAATTTGACAAAATCATATACGAAAACAATTCTTTTCTCCGTTATATATTAGTGTGTCTATCTGCATATTTCCATGAAATCTGAAAAAAAAATAAAAATCATCGTTACCGGGACAAGAGGTATTCCCGATATTTTAGGCGGAGTAGAGACGCATTGTGAAGAATTATATCCTCGTCTTGCTAAAAACAAATACATCGTCACTATCGTACGACGTAGCTGCTATATTACCGACAATATTCGAATAAATAATTATAAAGGAATCTATTTAAAAGATATTTACGCTCCCCGTAAAAAAAGTCTGGAAGCCATCGTTCACACCTTTCTGGCTATTCTATATGCAAAAAAATCTCATGCCGATATTTTACACATTCATGCAATAGGTCCTTCTTTACTGATACCGTTTGCCCGGATATTAGGGTTAAAGGTAGTCATGACTCACCATGGACCTGATTACGACCGCCAAAAATGGGGACATTTAGCCAAATGGATGCTTCGAACCGGAGAGAGGATGAGTGCAAAATATGCAAATGAAATTATCGTTATTTCCAATGTAATCGATAATATTCTTCGCGAGAAATACGGTAGGAATGATGCTCACTTGATTTTCAACGGCGTAACTCTCCCTAAAAAATCCAAATCAATCTGTTATGTCAATCAGTTAGGATTGACTACCCATAAATATATATTAGCAATGGGAAGATTCGTCGAAGAAAAGGGGTTTGATTTACTAATAAGAGCATTTTCTGCATTGAAACAAAATAAATATAAGCTGGTAATCGCCGGAGATGCCGACCATCCTTCAGCGTATTCAGAAAATCTGAAACGACAAGCTCTGGAAGAACATGTTATATTAACAGGCTTTATAAAAGGGGAGAAACTGAATGAGATAATGTCTAATGCCGCATTATTTATACTTCCTTCTTTCCATGAGGGCTTGCCTATATCTCTTCTCGAGGCGATGAGTTATGATTTAGACGTGCTTGTCAGTGATATTCCAGCAAATCAATTACCGGAACTAACTCTTGATGATTATTTCAAAACCGGCTCGATTCCCGATTTAAAAAATAAGTTACAATATAAAATCGAGAACATACAGCTTGGCCGAAAGTACGATTTGTCTTCTTATAACTGGGATAATATCGCTGAACAAGTCGATTCGGTATACCAGCTTATTCTAAACAAAAAATAATTATAAATATAATGATAAAAAAATATCTGCCATTATCGACCATTATTCTAATATTACTATTTTCCGGCTGCAATAAGGATAACGAAGATCTCATCAGAGGAAAATGGCAATTAAGACACATCGATATGCCGAACAATAGCCAAATATCGACAGATTCGGTATTTTACAGTTTTCAGTTGAATATATTCGAATTGGCGACATTAGTACGAGGAAATGACTTTAGTGCTGAAAAAGCAAACGGTATCTATAGCATAAAAACAGATTCTATTTTTATGACAATTACACCGTCTTTTATGGGTACAGCTTTAAAAAGTCCTTATTACGGATGGCATACGGCCGAAAAAGATTTTGCTATTCTGAAGTTAAATCATTCGGCATTAATATTATCCTGTAATGATACCATATATACATTTCGTAAATTCTGATCTTTATGCAAAAAAAAATAATTCAATTACTTTTCCTTGTCTTTTCCTGCTCTATAAACAGCATTTATGCACAATTTCCCCTTCAGTACAATGCAGAGACGAATATAATTGCAGGAAACGGAGAATTTACCCCATTTTATTTAATGAATAATCGCGGAGGAGTAATTTCATTCACTCCGAATAACGGTTATCTAAGAGCAGGAGTGAGTAAAAAAATCGACAACGACAAACGTTTTTCATACGGATTCGGTATTGATCTTATCGGATCATACAACAACGATGCAACGATCTATTTACAACAATTATACGGTGAAATAAAATATCGTTGTCTCGGACTCATGATAGGTAGTAAAGAACAGTACTCCCTAATGCGTGACAGAGAGCTGAGTAGCGGAAGTATGGTTTGGTCTGGGAACAGCCGCCCTATACCACAAGTATCGGTAGGAATACCTCATTTTGTCAATTTCCCGGGAACAAACGGATGGATGCAAATAAAAGGAGAAATTTCTTACGGTATATTTGTTGATGATGCTTATCAAAAAGAGCATAAGGGAGAAGGAAAACCCTACAGCAAACATGTTTTATATCACCGTAAATATCTAATATTAAAATTTGAAAAAGAAAAACCTTTTTATGGTTCGATCGGAATCGACATGGCAGCACAATTTGGAGGTACAATATATGATAACCCCAATTTCAAAACTTCCGTAACCAAATTTCCATCAGGAATCAAAAGCTTTTTCAAAGTATTCGTACCATTATCCGGAGGTAATGATTCCCCACTAATAGATCAGGTAAACGTTACAGGCAATCACTTGGGGAGTTATCTTTTAGAAATAGGTTATCGTAAAAAAAACTGGCATGCAAAATTATATCATGAACGTTATTTCGATGATCATTCAGGCATGATCTTTAAAAACAAATGGGACGGATTATGGGGAATAGAATATCGGACAATCAAGAAAAAACCAATAACCGGTGCTGTATTCGAAATAATGAATTCAAAAGATCAAAGTGGTCCGTTCTTATTCGATAAAATAGAAGAATTGCCGCTGAAAACAAGTGGAGCTGATTTTTATTACGGACACATGGCATACAACGGATGGACACATAGAGGACATACGATGGGAACACCATTCATCGCTTCGCCCGGTTATAATACCGACGGATTTCTCGGATTTAAAAGTTCCAGAAGTCTGGCTTTCCACGCCGGGATAGACGGATACATATTTTCAGAGCTCTCATACAAAATCTTAGCAGGGCATCAACAAGGCTGGGGTACTGGATATCTACCTTTTACCCATATCACACACGAATTTTCAGCTTTAGCAGAAATAAATTACCGACCTGAAAAAATTAAAGGTTGGACATTTCGGTTGTCGGGAGCATTTGATAAAGGTACTCTGTTCGGAGACAATTGGGGAATACAGATAGGCATACGAAAAGAAGGCCTTTTGTTCAGCACAAAAAAATAAAACCACAGAAAGGTTTATTTCTTCATAACGGTTTAAGAGCGTGTCTAAATTTTACTCGGATCAGGTTTGAGAGTTTCTTTCGAGGATATTTTATTGTTTTTACGAGGAGGATACAGACTATCCGACGAGTGAAAACGGGGAAACAAACCGGAAGAGAACGCAAAAATGACCTGATAATACTTTTTTATTGGAAGATTCAGATAGGCTTTAAGTTTTAAATGGTTCTTAAAAACAAGAAATACGAACATAAGTCCGATCATCGAAAGAACAATTTCCGGAAAGAACTCCCTTCGTACTTTTGTTATTTTTATTACAGCCTATTCCTATACACAAAGGGTCTGTTTCTATTTGGTGACAAAGAACCTGTTCCGTTTCCTGTAATGTTCCATACAGATCAAAATAACCGTCGGTTGCCAAAACGACAGAACGATTACCAACCGGAATAATCCGGATTAAAGCATAATCGACCGGAAAACCGTCCAATGCGATATAACGATATTCAGAATTATCACCTAAATTATTTTGCCACAAATACTGCCTTTTCAACATAGGATATATAAACTCCCGGCCTATATCCCGTTTCTGTAACTCCTTTATTGAAAATCCGTCTCGTAAAGCCGAAAACAAAATGAAAGATCTCAACTCAGAAAGTATAGAATCTATCTTTTTACTATTCTTAAAACAATATTCCCCTACCTTACACTGACAGTCGCCGATAAGCCAAACTTCATTTCGTGAATGACAATAAACAGCAACACTCGCAGTCAATCTTGTTTCCGGAAATCGCTTTGTTAGGTCTAAAATATGATTTGTTTTATAATACCGAATAATTTGTTTATTTATAATATCCACAAACTCTGATGCCGAAATTCCCGAAGGAAGCCTCCGAACCTCATCCGAAATAATTTCCATTGCCTTCCTTCCGGTCGTAACGCCATCTATCCTAAAATCAGACTTGGAAGTCGCTCCATCAATCACCACAACATAATCCGATGTTGAAACCCATCCATCTTCACATAACTCGGTCAAAGATTTTCCCTCTACAAAGGATTCTTCTATTACATAACTCATTTTTTTATAACCATTTTGACTTCTAAAACCGGTTTACTCTTCCCGATAAAATTATATCTCCGAACTTTTTGAGTTTTTCAGTCTGTTTTCCCGCTCCCACACGTCACACACAGCCCCACTACACTCCTTATCGGAACTGAAAAACTTCCTCGAAAACATCTCCCCAAAAACGTCTGTGCTAAATTTAAACAGCTCTTACAAAAGAAACATATTTCATTTGAAAAACCAAAAAGGTGCAGAAAGCAATATTGCTTTTCTACACCTTTTCACCAACACACACATCAAAAAAATCTATTTATTGAGCATTCTGAATCATTTCCGGAGCTGCTGTAATGTATATTTCCACTCTTCTATTTTGCGCACGCCCTTCTGGCGTCGCATTCGATGCCACCGGATCATTCCAACCGAATCCTTTTGCTGAAACACGACTCGAACGGACTCCGTCACTAATCAAATAATTGACAACCGACTCTGCACGCTGCAGAGATAAACGTTCATTAAGTTGTTGGCTTCCGGTATTATCCGTATAACCAAAAACTTGGACATTCGTCTCAGGATTCTGTATCAAATTTTGAGCAAGTTTATTTAAATCGGCTTTAGAAGAAGCATTTAATTGAGAAGAGTTAATTGCGAATAAAATTCCATTTTCAAAAGTAACCTTTATCGCCTGCAAATTATTACTGTCTTTTACTTTCTCGATCTGTGCATTTTTCAGCTGTGCTTCAAGTTCCTGCTGCTGTTTGTCCATTTTCCGACCGATCAAAGCTCCTGTACCAGAGCCTACAGCAGCACCGATCAAAGAACCTATCCATGCACCTTTGCCACCTCCTACCAATGCCCCGATCCCTGCACCTGCTGCAGCACCAGAACCAGCACCGATAGTAGCACCTTGACCGGTTTTAGACATACCCTGCCATGCAGAACATCCCGTTCCTGCCAATAAGCTGATACACAGCATTATAATTATTCCATAACGGAACTGTTTACCATATCTATCCATCATTTTCAAACTTTTGTTTTCAATAAAACAGTAAAAGTTTATAGAAAGTTCTGTCTTGATTATTAAAATATCTGCAATTTTCTCCAATAAAATCTATACGAGTCTGTTTAAATCTTGCTCAAATCAACTTTGAGAATGTTTTTCTTGTCTTTACTGAGATAATAGCTGGTTACCTGATGAATGAAAATACAAAAATGATCTAATAGTTTTTCTGCATCGGAAAATTTAAACTGGTTCTATAAAAGAACCATTCTTGTTTTCTATGGTTATTATAATAAAATGTTCCTATAAAAATAAATTATCAAATGAAAAGAGTAAAGCAGATAACAATAGTACTGGTTTTATCAGGATTTATTTTCACAGAAAATCCATACGCCCAAAATAATATAGTAAAAACAAAATCCGAAAATAGCGAAATTGTTCTTCCTCCTCTTCCTTATGCTGAAAACGAATTAGAACCGTACATCAGTGCACAGACAGTAATGCTTCATTACGGTAAACACCTAAAAGGCTATATTGATAATGTAAATCGTTTAGTAAAAGAAATATCTAATCTGGAAGGAAAAGACTTGGAAACAATTGTCAAACAATCGGAAGGCCCTCTCTATAATAATGCTGCCCAAGCATGGAATCATATTTTTTATTTTGACGCTTTTTCACCGCATGCACAACATTTGCCATCCGGAAACTTAGAAAAACAAATAAATAAACAGTGGGGAAATTTCGAAAATTTTAAAACAGCATTCACCAATACGGCAAATAATCTATTTGGCTCAGGATGGGTATGGTTAATCAAAAATAAAAACGGAACACTGGATATTATTGGAGAAAGTAACGCAGGTAATGTTTTAAAAGGAAACGGAAAACCTCTATTAGGCGTCGATATTTGGGAACATGCTTATTATTTAGATTACCAAAACCGAAGGGCAGAACACATCGACGGACTTTGGAATATCATAGACTGGAGTATTATCGATAGAAGATATAATGAATAAACGAATATAATAAAAAAGGAGTGATGTTATCACTCCTTTTTGAAATCTATAATATAAATTATTTCTGCTTATTCTGCATATGTTTGGAATAACGGCTCATAAACTTATCAACACGTCCTGCAGTATCCACCAATTTCTGTTTTCCAGTAAAGAACGGATGTGAAGTATTTGTAATTTCAAGTTTTACCAACGGATATGTTACCCCGTCTACCTCAATAGTCTCTTTAGCAGCTACAGTAGAACGAGTAATAAATATGTCATCATTAGACATATCTTTAAATACTACCGGACGATAGTTCTCAGGATGAAGACCTTTTTTCATTATTATATCTTTTTAATTATTTCAAATAATATAAATCCACGTTGGTATGCGTGACTTTTTTGTAATGGCTTGCAAATGTATAAAGAAATTCTTATACACGAAAATTTTTCCAATTCTTTTTGCAAAAACAAGGAATAATAAAAATCCATCTAAGTTTCTACACAAAACTATTTTTGAGTAAATTTTAAACAGGCTCTTAATATCTCTTATCATGAATAGAGAAATTATAAAATATAAAGGACTCCTGCTTTTTTAAAATTTAATCTTGTATTTTTGTAACTAATTAATTAAGATATATCCATACAAAATGTTCAGTTTTTTCAAGAAAAAAAATAGCCAAACACATAAACTTTGCTACGAAGTAGATCTCCATTCCCACATTCTTCCGGGAATCGACGATGGATCACCAAATACAGAAAAATCGATTCGCCTAATTCTCGAAATGCAAAACTGGGGAATTAGAAAAATTATTGCAACTCCTCATATTGCAGAAGAAACTTTCGAAAATACTCCAGAAACTATAAAAAATGCATGGGATTTATTGAAAGCCGCACTCAAGACTGAAGGAATCGAACAAGAAATTTGTTATTCTGCCGAATATCGTATCGACGACGGCTTCATACGAATGTTTGAATCGAATCAGTTAATCCCTCTTCCCGATAACTATCTATTAGTTGAAAATTCTTTTATACAAGCTTTTTGGAATTTAGATGAACTGCTTTTTCAACTGCAATTGAAAGGATTCAAACCTATTCTTGCACATCCCGAAAGATATGCCTACTATCATAATCAAAAAAACATATATACGACAATGCATAACAACGGTTGTGCATTTCAAGTAAACCTTTTATCTTTTTCCGGATATTACGGAAAAGGTGTAAAAGAAGCAGCTTTTTGGCTCGCAGAGCAAGGTTATATCGACTTTTTAGGAACTGATTTACATAATATGAGCCATGTTCAGGCAATCAGTAATTTTCTGACGACAAAAGACTATATCAAATTGATAAGTAAAATCAATATCAAAAACGATATGCTTAAATAAAATACTCTTGCATAATGTTCAGCGTAATGGGATTCATGTTAGCCGGTATTTTTATCGGCTATTTTCTAAAGCAGCAAAAAAAGCTATTCAAAATTATCGGAAAACTGAATATGTGGATTATCTTCCTTCTTTTATTCAGTATGGGGCTTTCCATAGGTAACAACAAAAGCATCATACAAAGTCTCGATCATTTTGGCATAACAGCAATAATAATAGGATTTGCTGCCACTGCCGGAAGTGTATTGTTATCTATACCTCTTTATAAATTTCTATTTAAAAGACAATCTGATAAATGAAAAGCAGTTTCATCATTTTATGCTGTTTTATTACCGGTATCTTATTAGCATATTATCGATGTGTACCGGACATATTCCTGACACATGACTACAGCAACTACATATTACCGATCATGATGTTTTTTGTTGGTATAGGGATCGGCGGCGACATTAAAAGCTTATATGTCCCTATCAAAAAATATAAAATAAAAATCATGCTAATCCCTTTGGCAACTATTTTCGGCTCAATTATCATTACAGCACTTATCTCACCGCTATTCGATATTACAACAAAAGAAACAATTGCCATCGGGTCAGGTTTTGGTTATTACAGTTTATCTGCTATATTCTTAAATAAATTAGCCGGATATGAAATAGGAATGATGGCTCTTATCAGCAATATGACCCGTGAGATAACAGCTCTTCTTTTTATTCCTATTTTAGCTCGTTATTGCGGGAAATTAGCTCCTATCTCTGCAGCAGGAGCTACATCTATCGACACAACATTACCCATTATCGCAAAAAGTTGCGGAGAGCAATTTATCGTCATTTCCATATTTCATGGAATCCTTGTCGATATCTCCGTTCCTGTCATTATTAGTCTATTATATTATTAAACATAATGACCCGCTCTGAATTTTGCGGGAATATTTTTCAATAGTTTATTCCGGTTTTAACAAGATCGATTATCGAGTTATTCACATCTATTTTAAATTTACCAGTCCATCGTTTAAAATGATCCCAAACACACTTTTCTTTTATTATAACCCTCCTACTTGCCCTTCAATTCTACTCTGTCAATTTCACTTTATCTCCGAAAAAAGATATTCATAAAGACACTTTTCTTATTAAAATACAAACATTTTAACACTTTCTAAACAATTTATTATTGAAAAATATTGATGCTTTTTGATTTTATAGTACCTTTGAACAGTATTTAGGTGAAAATTAAGGCTGAATTTAAAACAGCCCGTATAACAAACGTAATTTATGAAAAAGATTGTATTTTTCTCTCTTTTAGCATTATTATCATTCGATATCAATGCTCAAGATGCTTCAAAAGATTCAATTACAACCAAAAACAGTTTCGTTGTTACTCGTTTTAAAAGTAATTGGTTTCTCAATTTCGGAGCTAACGCAAATGTCTATTTAGGACAAAACGACAGTAAATTGGACTTTGGGAAACGTATAGCTCCCGGATTTACAATTTCTGCAGGAAAGTGGATAACACCATGGTTGGGTGTACAATTGGGGTTAGACGGAATGCAATTAAAAGGTGCAGCCCCTGCTGCTGGAATGACATACGTAAAAAATGATGAACTACTTTCTAACGGCTATTACAAACAAAAATGGTTCTCATTTATGCCTCATGCGGATTTAATGGTAAACATGGCGAATTTATTCGGGAAATATAAAGAAAACCGAGTGTATAACCCTATTATTACGGGAGGTGCGGGATTCATAGCAGATTCTAAAGGCGGTAATTACAGCCAAGCCGTACAATTTGCATTTATCAATAAATTCAGAGTAAGTAAAGCTTGGGATATCAACTTAGACATAAAAGGAGCTTGGATCGGAAATGACTTTGATGCAGAAGGCGGATCAAGAGGTGACGGATTATTCTCTGTCGGTTTAAGCGCAACTTACCGGTTTAAAACCCGCAAATTCGTACCTTATCAGCCTAAATATATCAAAGACACTAAAGCTGCCAACGAATGGAAAGCAAAATATGATGCTGCCAATAATAAAGCCGGTCGTCTACAAGCAGAAAATAACGATTTAAAAGAAGCTTTGAAAAATGCCAAGAATACTACAACTCCAGTTAAAGAAGTCGTAAAAGAACCTGTAAAACCGCAACTTATTATTTACTATACTGCAGATTCATATTCGATCAAAGACAAAGATATGGTCTTATTAAAAGCTCTTGCTAAAGAAATGAAGAAAAATCCTGACAGCAAATATGAAATATGCGGATATACAGATAGTAAAACCGGAACTCCTGAATATAATTCTGCATTAAGAGAAAAACGCGCAAATAATGTTATTAATACTTTAATACGTTTAGGAGTTGATAAAGATCAATTGGTTAAGAAAACAAGTGACCAAACTTTAAATCAATTCGGAGCATATGCTCTTGACAGAGCTGTTACTATTACAAAAATCTAAGATCAATAATTTCAATATCAAAAAATTATTAATTACTTAAATTTTTATCTTTCAAAAAGAGCGGTATCAGTTGATATCGCTCTTTTCATTATTCTACTCCAACAATTATTTAGCCAACGTTCAGTTTTTCTTATGTTAAATATATAACAAGGATACTCAATTACAAAAATTAGCTTTTCCTTTGCATATTAGAATAGTTTATAAGTTTAAAATAATCATGATTATGAAACTCCTAAAACACGCTCTATCCTTACTATTAACAATTCCTCTTATAGTTTTAACAGCCTGTGGAGATGATGATTTTTCTGGCGGTGGCGGTGGTAAAAAGAAAACAGACGGAAATGACCCGACAAAGTTCTGGGTAATATTCTCTAAATTCGAACATAAAGACAATGCTATCCAAATGACTGTAAAAGTCAATAATCCTGACAATCTGACAATTCTCAAAGGAGGATATGAATGTAGTTTCGTTCAAGATTTCAGTGATTGGGCACGTTCAGAAAAAGACTTGGATGAAAATAATTGTGCAGATCTTAAATTAACTGTTTCCCACATGAAAAAGCAATACTTCCGGCCTTATGTTACGGGGCCGACTATTGGCAGAGTATATGGGAAAGTATGGACTTATGACGGTATGAGTTGGGAAATAACCCCGCCAAGCGATAATGATAGTGGCGCAAGCGGAGAAGGAGGCGGTAATACTCCTTCAACTTCAACACCGGATAATGTAAGTTATTTTAATGTATCTGTACAACCGATACAACAATTACTCAATTCTACTTACATGGGAAACAATAAATGGAGACTACTTGTACGTACGTTTTCACAAGTAACTTATTCTTGGGCTTGCGATGATCCAGATGCTGCCGGGATTGTAGTCGTGATAAATAATCCTGAGAATCCTATCGATGGAGTAAAATACTCTGGTAGTGACGCATCGTTTTTTAATAGTAACGGAACAAATGTTATAAAACAATGGCCTCGTACCGGAGGATATTACAATTTTTACGTACGAACATATACTTCAAACTACCATTATGCTCCCCAATGGTACACAAAACAAGTTTTTATTGAAGGTAGCAAAGACAGCTATATCACCAGTAATAAACCCGGACTATAAACTTTTACGTTCATTCAGTAAACTGTAAACAATAGACACGGGCAGTTTTAACTTGATAAAAGAAAAACTGCCCGTTTTATAATTTTAATTTCACAACTCCGATACAACCCAATCCATTTCCACCCAATAACATATCAGCCTGTATTCTCATTATAAATAGCTTTCCATATCTGCTTGAAAACAAAAAAATAGAAAATCTATCACAAAGCCAAAAGTAAAAAATAGTAACTAAAAATTCAGGAATAATTGTATAAACAGCTCCAAAAAAACCTTCGTTTGATCGGACAAATATACAATTTATTCACATCAAACAAAACTATTATTTAAAT
>URAV01000007.1 GCA_900545915.1 uncultured Porphyromonadaceae bacterium | reverse complement strand
GATTCGAACCCACGACCCCGAGATTACAAATCACGTGCTCTGGCCAACTGAGCTACATCGGCAAAATTGCACCCATCGACATTATCGTCAATCCAATGCGAAACGGGTGCAAATTTAGCGATAAATTTTAAATTACAAAAATATTAGACTCTTTTTTTATTTAGCCCTCATTTTTTCCTTCATTTTCTGTAACTGCTTTACTAAAGCATCTACAGCCACATCTACAGCTTCCTCAAACGTATCTGCAACTTTACTTGAAAAAATGTCGTCAGACTTCGGAACCAACAATTTAATAGAGGCCTCTTTATTTTGAGCGGTCTCGGGCTTAACGACTTTCAAAACCACTTCTGCGGACATGATATCGTCACAGTACTGACCCAATTTCGCAACTTTTTTCTGAATAAAACTTTCGAGCTGTGTCGAAGCATCAAAATGAATCGATTGAATACTAATTTTCATAACGCCCTCCTTTTTTTCGGCTCGAGGATGAGCCTGTTTATAACTTTGTTTTAACTCTTCAAACGTAATATGCGTATATACTTCCGTTGAAGCTAAAGAACCATGTCCAAGCAACTCTTTTATACTATTCAGTTCTGCCCCGTTGTTCAACATCGCCGAAGCGAATGTATGACGCAATACATGGGGACTTTTTTTGGTCAACGTACTCACCATATTCAAATAACGAGTTACTATTCTATACACAAGTTCGGGATAAAGAGGCTTGCAATCTTCTTTTATAAAGAAAAATTCGCATTCTCCACCCACATTTCCGTCTCTGGTATTTCGATACTGCTCTATCTGAATACGGAGCTCTTCTCCAAAAGGAATGATTCGTTGTTTATTGCGCTTCCCCGTAACCTTCATCACAGACATAGAAATATCCACATCTGCATCTTTCAACCCGATCAACTCTCCGCGACGAATTCCGGTAGAATAAAACATATTTATAATCAGCCTATCCCTAACACCTCGAAAGTCATTCCCGAAGTCAATACCATCCAACAACAAATCCATCTCTTCCTCTTTCAAGAAAGCCGGCAACGATTTACGCATCTTAGGCAACTGAATATTCCGTATAGGCGTGACAGAAATAATTCCTTTTTTGACCAAAAATTTAAAGAACGAACGTAATGCAGAAACCTTGCGACTAACAGACCGCGGTGATACACCTTTTTCGACCAGACATACAACCCAATCTCGAACCAAATCCAGATCTACAGACTCAGGAGAAAACTTTTCGGCCTTACACTCAACATAATAGGCTTCAAACTGCAATAAATCATTTCTATAAGACAGAACGGTATGAGAAGAATAATTCTTCTCATACCGAATATATCTTAAAAATGATTCAATACACATAAAGAGCGCAGCTTTTGACTTACGCTACGAATGTAAAAAAAAGAATTCAATCTTCCAACTAAAGGGAATGTTTTTATTCCTCTACTTGTTGCAATTTCTGAATATAAATGGCGCGCATTATTTTTTTACGATTAGCAACCGAAGGTTTTTCAAATGCCTGTCTGTTTCTAAGTTCTTTAATCACACCTGTCTTTTCAAATTTTCTTTTGAATTTCTTCAATGCTTTTTCAATGTTTTCGCCTTCTTTTACTGGAACTACTATCATATTTTTTATAATTAAAAGATTTTATCGTCTAAAAACGCGGTGCAAAATTAAACATTGTTTCTTGATAAACAAACCTTTCGATATTATTTTCACCGTTTAAAGTCCTTTTTTACATTTTTTGCACCAGAAAGAAGCTGCCCAGAATTTCATTCGAAGTTTAGAACCTGCTTAAATTTTACACAAACATCTTTTGAGAGTTATTCTCAAGTATGTTTTTCAAATTCGATATGAAACGTAGAGGGCTATGTGACTTGCAAAAACGGGGAAACATGTCGGAAAAGTTTGGACATATATTTTTATCGAAAATTTTGAACAGGCTTTTAAGACAACAAACTTATTCTTTTTAATTAAGTACTCAATGACAAATGATCCTTTCAAAATATGCACATTCTGTTTTTTATTTCTAAATATTAAATCATACCTTTGTATTCAAGTGGTTAATGATTTATATATCAATTATAAAGAATAGCTCCTATTAATTTAAGAAATAAAACTTACCGAATATGACTAAAAATCCAACTTTAGAACGAGTAAAAGCTCTTCGCCAAGCAATGGACGAACGACAACTATCGGCTTTTATCATTCCGGGAACAGACCCCCATTTAAGCGAATATAGTGCAAACCATTGGAAAGCTCGCGGATGGATATCAGGATTTAACGGATCGGCCGGAACTGCTGTCGTAACAAAAAAACAGGCCGGACTGTGGACTGATTCCCGCTACTTCCTTCAAGCTGGGAATCAGCTTGAAGGAAGCGATTTCACCTTATTTAAAGACGGGTTACCCGAAACCCCATCAATTCAAAAATGGTTGATAGATACATTACCTTCAGGATCTGTGATCGGAATAGACGGGTCAATGTTTTCGTATAGTGAAGCCCAACAATTAAAACACTTTCTCGAAGATAAGGGATATTCTCTAATCTCAGATTTTACTCCGTTTGAAAAAATCTGGAATGACCGTCCTTCAATTCCGAATGATCCTATATTCGCGTATCCTGAGAAATATAGTGGGGAATCTACCGAAAGCAAAATATCCAGGATACTAAATAGAATAAAGGTAGATGGCGCTAATGCCATCTTATTAGCAGCATTAGATGAAATTGCATGGTTCTTGAATATTAGAGGAACAGATGTTCCATGTAATCCCGTAGGAATTTGCTACTCTTATATATCGGAAAAAGAACGCGTATTATTTATTAATGCCCAAAAGATTAATAAAGACACAGCCGAATATCTACAAAAAAATAATATCAAACTCGCCCAATACGAAAAAATTTACGACTTCCTGAATACTCTTCCCGAATCAGAAACCATATTTATAGATCCTCGAAAGATCAATTACAGCTTGGTAAACGCTATATCAAGCGGACAAAAAATTATTTTCGGTAATTCTCCTATCACATGGGAAAAAAGTCTGAAAAATAAGACCGAAATAGCAGGATTTAAAGATGCAATGATACGAGACGGAGTCGCATTAGTTCATTTTTTCCGGTGGTTAGAATCTCATGTAAAAGACGGAAACGTTACGGAAATCACAATCAGCGAGAAACTAAGAGAATATCGTTCCCAGCAAGCTCTTTACGTCGGAGAAAGTTTTTCTACAATAGCAGGGTTCAATGCACACGGAGCAATTGTGCATTATAGCGCTACTCCTGAAACTGATGTAGCTCTAAAGCCGGAGGGATTTCTATTAATAGACTCCGGTGCGCAGTATCTCGATGGGACAACCGACATTACCCGTACCGTTGCTTTGGGAGAACTGAGTGCAAAACAAAAAAGAGATTTCACATTAGTATTAAAAGGCCATATCGGTATTGCTACTTGCCGGTTTCCTCAAGGAACAAGAGGTTCTCAAATCGATATTTTGGCACGGCGATTTCTTTGGAACGAAGGACTGAACTACCTACACGGGACAGGTCATGGCATCGGACATTTCCTTAATGTGCACGAAGGTCCTCAGAACATCCGTTTAGAAGAGAATCCCACGCCTTTGACTCCGGGTATGGTTACTTCTAACGAACCGGGTGTTTACATTGCCGGAGAATATGGTATTCGTACTGAAAACTTAACTTTGGTCGTTGAAGATCGTGAAACAGATTTCGGTAAATTCTATAAATTCGAGACACTTACGCTTTTCCCGATAGACAAGAGTGCCATAGACAAAGCTTTATTAACAAAGGAAGAAATAGAATGGCTGGATAACTATCATCAAACTGTATTCGAGAAACTAAGTCCGGCACTGGACAATGAAGCAAAAGAATGGTTGAAAAAAGCAACAGATAAACTTTAAAAATCAGACTATGGCTCTTATAAAAAGCGTTCGAGGATACACTCCCAACATCGGAAACAATTGTTTCTTGGCGGATAATGCAACCCTTATAGGCGACATCGTTTTAGGTAACGATTGCAGTATATGGTTCAATACGGTTTTACGGGGAGATGTAAACTCCATTCGTATCGGAAATCGGGTAAATATTCAAGACGGATCGGTACTCCATACTCTTTACCAAAAATCGACAATAGAAATCGGAAACGATGTCTCAATCGGGCACAACGTCACCATACACGGAGCTACAATAAAAGATGGAGCTCTCATAGGTATGGGATCGGTAATACTCGATCATGCCATAGTGGGCGAAGGGGCTATTGTTGCCGCAGGATCTGTCGTTTTAAGCAAAACAGAAATAAAACCCGGCGAATTATGGGGAGGTGCGCCCGCTAAATTCATAAAAATGGTAGATCCCGAACAGTCAAAAGAAATCAATCAAAAAATTGCAAAAAATTACCTGATGTATTCTGAATGGTATAAAAACAATGAGTAATTAAATGAGCAATCATGAATAAGTTAGTAGTCCGTAGACTACTAACTTATTCATGATTGCTCAGAAGATTTTCTGTCCCTACTTTATAAGCGTCCTTCATCAGCAAAACTATAATACCCACTTTCACAAATAATCAGATGATCGAGGACACGAATATCTAAAAAAGATGCTGCTGAAACGATCTTAGCAGTCAACTCATAATCCGCCTGACTCGGAGTAACATTATTAGACGGATGATTATGACATAACATTACCGAAGATGCTTGCTGCAAAATCGCAGGTTTAAGTACCAATTTAATATCGACCAGAGTCGCCGCCGTTCCTCCTTGACTGACACGGATAGTATCTAAAACCGTGTTGGCGGCATTCAACAACACAATCCAAAATTCTTCTTGAGGTAAATCTATCATAGACGCATACATCAAATCATAAACATCCCTACTGCAAGTTATTTTACGTCTTATCGAAACATCCTCACTTTTCCTTCTACGCCCCAACTCTAACGCAGCAATAATACTGATAGCTTTAGCTTCTCCTATACCTTCAAACTGGCCGGTCAAGTCTTGAACAGAAACTTTTCCCAAACGATTCAAACTATTTCCCATTGTATTCAAAATACGTTGCGACAATTCCACTGCTGTTTCTTTCCTATTACCAGAACCTATCAAGATTGCTATCAACTCGGCATTCGATAATGAGCGAATGCCCTTTAAAAGCATCTTTTCCCGCGGACGATCCTCCAAAGCCCAATCGGTTATCACCATTTTATCTTTCGTTCTCATTATATCGCAAATAATAAATCAAAAACGAATATAACCCTTTTTATATTCGTTTAAAAGATTCCGGGAATAAATTTCGGTCATACATATTTTTTTACGACATTTGCTTTTGAGACTCATTCAATAATACTTTTTATGAAAAAAAGAATATTAGTTACCGGAGGAGCAGGATTCATCGGTTCTCATTTATGTGAACGGCTTCTAAACGAAGGCAATGAAGTAATCTGTTTGGATAACTTTTTTACAGGAAGTAAAGAAAATATCGTTCATTTGTTGAAAAATCCCTATTTCGAAGTCATCCGCCACGATATTACGATGCCTTATTATCTCGAAACCGACCAGATATACAATCTGGCTTGTCCGGCATCTCCCATACATTATCAATACGATCCTATTCAAACAATAAAAGCTTCTATATTAGGTTCTATCAATGTGTTGGGGATTGCAAAAAGAGCCGGAGCTCGAGTTTTGCAGGCCTCTACAAGCGAAGTTTACGGAGATCCGCAAATACATCCGCAAATAGAAAGCTATTGGGGAAATGTCAATCCGATCGGCATTCGCTCTTGTTATGATGAAGGCAAACGCTGCGCCGAGACCTTATTCATGGATTATCACCGATGTAATAATGTCGATATTCGTATAATCCGCATATTCAATACCTATGGTCCCAATATGCATCCACAGGACGGACGAGTAGTCTCTAACTTTATTGTCCAAGCTTTACAGGGAAAAGACTTGACAATCTACGGAAACGGATTACAAACTCGTAGTTTTCAATACGTAAGTGATTTAGTAGAAGGTATGATTCGAATGATGGAAAATGAAGACTTTATCGGTCCCGTCAATCTCGGGAATCCGGGAGAATTTACTATGCTTGAATTAGCGGAAAAAGTCATTCGCCTCACCGGATCGAAATCAAAATTGGTGTTTATGCCTCTTCCTGCAGATGATCCCACTCAAAGAAAACCCGACATCTCTTTAGCTAAAGAGAAACTGAAATGGGAGCCGACAATTGCTTTAGAAGACGGACTAAAAGAGACTATCGAATATTTCAAACGAATCCTATAACCCGAAGAATCTACATAGTGAAATCCCGAAAACATGAAATCCTCTCAAACGGAATGAATTCATTAATTCGGGATTTTTTTATAATCGGATTCATACCGATTCAAACCAATGCCTCTAAAATGTAAATCTCATAGAGAAACGGACTCCGTGCTTATTTATATGGGGGTGATCCCGATAGGTCAGACGCCAGACATAATCAAGTCGAAGAAACTTAAAAATATTTTCTATCCCCACTCCGGCTTCCATATAAGGCATTTTTCCCATTACATAACTGCCTTCAGGAAATACAAACAATCCGTTTTCGGCTGTCGGGATATTCTTTTTGCTTAAATCCCCATACCATCCTCGGAATGTTCCAACTTCTCTCCATTGTAATTTTTTTAAGAAAGGTATCCGATTGAATATCCAACCATTGGCATAATAGGTAACATCCCACGATACATACTGGTCATTCAAAAACTCCATAGCATTCATCTGGGTAAACGATTCCGGCTGGATCGTATATGAAAGATTCGCATTCGGAATAAGCAATAACGGGAACGGAACTTTATCCCAAACTTTTCCTGCCCGTAATATCACATCGGTATAACCGAATGCAGAAAACCAAAATCGTTTCTGAAACCCGAATTCTGTACAATTATATGAATAATCACTGCCCATCACTCCTTTATGCGCAACTATATGAGATAAAGTAAAAACCGGCATATCCAATGAAACCGGATAACGATATGATTTGCTCTGATAATATTTTTCATTCGGTGCATATCGTAACCGCACCTCCAACTCTCCCATAGAATAGTCTTTCACCGGAGTATATTCTCCCTCTATCTCACTCATTTTCAGAAACGGGACAAAATTCGGCGTCGCATACTGGGTGCGATAACGTAAAATTGCCTTATAAGAAAATCCCGAGTAAAATTCACGAGTATATTCTAAACGGGCATCTCGCAAATATGTAACCCGACTATCCCTCTTACGTTTTACCGAAAGAAACACATTATCTTTATTCGTATATAAATAATGTTGTCCTAATTGATCTATATCATAATTATACGAGGCTTTCAAAGAATGTATAGGGAACTCATTCTGATGTTCCTTTTTCCGTAAAAACGAATATTCGACTTCAGCTAAATATTTCAATTTTTCATCTTTAGTTCCGTATGCCAAATAAGCTTTACCAAACCAATGCGGATTCAAATTCGCAGTAGTCATCCCGCCGACCCTAAATCGAGCACCCTCTAACGAGTTTCCGCTGATTGTCGTATTCATCGGTCCTAAATCAATAAGATTTTTCTCTTTTCGGGTCGGTATATATCCGGCAACTAAAGCGCCGATAACTTTTTCTGTATAATAAAAAGCCGGATAAGACCTCAACTGCGTCATCATTCGAGCAACAAGATTCTCCTTTCCTTGTAAAGGTTCATGCCGACGTTCTTTCCAAAAATCCTCTTTTCGCGACTCTGCTCCGTCTGCCAGCTTTTCCTTTTCGGGAATACTAAATATCGACATATCTTCAGGAGGATCGAATGACTGATCTTTAAATGTAACCAATCTTCGAGCATGTATTCCACTTTTACTGTTCGATTTTAATTTAAAATCCGTAGTCAAGAAATCCCTTTGAACCAGACGTGTCCCATCAGGAGCTCGCGTATAACTCTGGTCAATTTCCATATCCTCTACAAAATTCAGATTGATATTTGTCGATAAAAGCAAACGGGCTCTTTTTACAAACCATGTAGAATCTAAAGTTACCCACATCTGCCCGACAAATCCGAAAGATTCGGAATTAGCAGGAGCAAAAGACAAAATAGCACAGGAATCTCCCTCCAAAACTACTGTATCCGCCAAATAATATTTATAGAAAGATGGTCCTATAGACGATAAAGGACTTACAAATTTATTCGTAAACAACGAAATATTATTTTTAAATAAGTCGACGTCCTTAAATGTCTCGTTCATCATCGCTTCCATACCTTGAGGAGATATAACCTCATCCATTCCCGAATGTTTTTTCCCCAGAATTATTGTTTTCTCGGTATGAGGAGATTTTCGGTAATAGACCGTCTCGAGCTTTTCCCGTTCCGAAATATTCAATACCGGTTTCCGAGAAATATCGGATGAATCTATATAAGCCGACAAGAAATCATATTTTTTCCCGGCAATTTTATTATTCTTAAAGTCATTTAAAGCAAAGGTAACCTTTTCATATCTCTCATAAGAATAATAATCATGTTGTCTTGGATCATTCTTCTCATTAGCTGCCATAACATTTTTCACAAAATCTACCGCAGGATTCCCTTTACGTCTATACCGCTCTTTTTTCGGACGAACAACAACTTCTTTCAACTGATAGTCGGCTGGTCTCATTTGTATCTGCAAAGTCGCATTACTCCCCGACGTAAGTTTTACGGTTTTCTCAACATAACCGATAGCCGAAATAACAATTTCAGTAGACCCTGAAGGGCGCTTCAATACAAATCGACCGTCGTCATCGCTTCTCGTACCTGTTCCCGTACTTTTTACATACACGGAGGCATAGGAAACCGGTTCACCGGAAATAGAATCGGTCACATATCCCGTCACGGTCTTCTGTGCTTGTCCCGATATCCCGAACAGCAGGAAAAACAACATAACCAGATATGTGCGAATATTATCACAAAAAGATGAAAAACAAAAACCTCGAAACCTATTTAACCTTTCCATTTAAAACCATCTTTTTATCTTTTTCACCAACTCGGGCAAAGATAGAACAACAGATAGATATAAAAAAAGTTCTTTTTATCGCATTTAATAGTCCAAAAGCGACATTTTCAATAGAGATAAAAGGAGTATTTGGAAAGAATAGGCGAAATAAATATCATTTTAAACACTATGCAGATTGATTAAGATCATGCCTAAATTTTTCGACAAAAAATATATTATCACTTTTTTCGGTCTGTTCTCTCATTCATGTTCGTCACACAACCTACTACAATTCTCATCAAAATCGGGAAACGACCTCAACGAAAATCTCTCATACATTCTTTTTCTTACTTCTTCTTATACAGCCTCTCAAGTTCAGCATCCGTATCACCTGTCCTATGGAAAATAACTTTCTTAACAAATGCACTTAAAAAACCTATTCCGTACCCGCCTAACTGTACGATACTCGTCACAATCGACAATCCGGCAATACGCAGACTCCGGTTACAGATCAACGATTCGAGAAAAATTGCTAAGAAGTATGCTACTAACGGAAACAATGCCCAAACACAGAAAAAAGACAATACAATCAGCAACAATGAGCCAAGCACAAATGCCGCAGGTAAAAGATGAACGATCTTTAATGATTCCGGATGAAGCAAATACAAATCAACTCGGGCTCTCCCGAATACCGAAACCTGACGATAAAACGATCGAAAACTCACACGACGTTTATGATATACGAATGCGTCTCGGATCAATATTGTACGGAAACCGGCCTTTTGAATTCGCAAACTCAAATCTATATCTTCTCCGAACATATCTTTAAAACCGCCCACACGCTTATATACGTCTTTGGAAAAGCCCATATTGAACGTTCTCGGAGTAAACTTTTCCATACCTTTTTTCCCGCCCCGAATACCTCCCGTCGTGAAAAATGAGGTCATAGAATAACTAATCGCTTTCTGCAAATTATTAAAAGACGCATGCGCTGCATCCGGGCCGCCGAAACAATCGGCATAATCTTCATCCAACCGGGCTTTGACAATCTCAAAATAACGTTCGGGAATGATACAATCAGAATCAAAAAAAATCAAATATTCTCCCGAGGCTCTTTCCATTCCATAATTCCGAGTAAGGCTACGCCCCGAATTTTCTTTATAGAAATAACAGATATTCAGATTTTTGTCAAACTCCTGAGCCACCGTATCACATCGATTGACAGAACCATCCTCAATTAAAATAACCTCAAAATCTTTTAATGTCTGTTTGCTCAGACTTTCTAATAATTCCCGAACTTCATCCGGGCGATTATAAACCGGTATGATAATTGAAAAATACGGCATAGCATCATTATATTATGAGAAAAGACAAAGGTATGGATTTTTTAGTTTTATGTTAAAAAAACTCCTGAAATTATTTCTATTCGTTACGATGTTTCAAATACAAATCCAAACCGTGTTTCCGCAATTTACAAGCAGGACATTCTCCGCAACCGTCTGCAGGAATACCGTTATAACACGTCAAAGTCTCATTCCGAACCAAATCGAAAACACCTAATTCATCCGATAGCTTCCACACGGCTTCTTTATCTCTCCACATTAACGGAGTATGTATTTCAAAATGCGTATCCATTGCCAAATTAAGGGAAACATTTAACGATCGGATAAAAGTATCCCGACAATCAGGATAACCGCTAAAATCAGCTTGAGACACTCCCGTCACTAAATGGTGTATTCCTTTTTGGAATGCCTTAATAGCTGCAAACGTCAAGAAAACCATGTTGCGCCCGGGTACAAATGTATTCGGATAAGAATCTTCAGGCTTTTCTTTATCCATCACCATATTGAAATCCGTCAGAGAATTATGAGTCAACTGACCTATCAAAGAAACATCGAGAACCTCAAACGGGACTCCTGCCTCTACCGCAATTTTACGGGCTACATCTACCTCTTTCACATGTTTTTGTCCATAAACAAAACAGACTGCCTCTACCGATTCAAAACGCGACAATGCCCAAAACAGACAGGTAGTAGAATCCTGACCTCCGGAAAAACAAACTAATGCAGTTTCTTTTTTCTTCATAATTTTTATCGTTCAATCTTAAAATAAAAATAGATTATATTCTTCCGGGATTATACGGACACGAGAAAGGAGTTCTTGTTTTTAACGTGGTAGCAAGCACACGGAAGATTTTATTCAGGGCATAAAGGTATAAAATTTTCTATATACTTTTTATATAAAGGTCTGTTTTTAATTTACAGACAAAAAACGTTTAAATTTTCGATAAAGTGATACGGTCAAGTTTTTTATATTTTCCCTTTGTCTCAACAAAAAACGGTCTGAAACTTTTCAGTGCCAGACCGTCCAATAATTATTGAATCTTTCTCATACTTAACGAACACGTTCCATATATTCTCCCGTTCTCGTATCGATACGAATCGTTTCTCCCGTATTAATAAACAAAGGAACGCGGACTTCAGCACCGGTTTCTACAGTCGCCGGTTTCAAGGTATTCGTTGCAGTATCTCCCTTAATTCCCGGTTCGGTATAGGTAACTTGAAGCTCTACTTTTACCGGAAGCTCTGCAAACAATACCGTTTCGGTAGATGCATCCGAAACAACTTCTATCACCATTCCTTCTTTCAAGAAGTCAACACCGGTAATAAGAGCCTTATCAATGGTAACATCATCCCATGTTTCCTGATTCAGGAAATGATAATGGTCTCCCTCATTATAAGAGAACTGGAACGGACGACGTTCTACACGAACATCCTCCAATTTCTCACCGATATTAAAACGACGGTCAAGAACGCGTCCGCTTACTACCTCTTTCAGTTTGGTACGCATGAATGTATTTCCCTTTCCGGGTTTCACATGAAGAAATTCGATACAGTAGTACAATTTACCGTCTAAACGGATGCATGTTCCGTTCTTGATGTCTTGTGCATTAATCATATTTTTATCTATTTGAAATTATTGTTCGATTATGGACACTGATTTCCGGGTACAAAAATAATCTAAATCAGAAAAAAACGCAAAAGTTTTGTCTAAAAACCATTTATCCTTTGGTTTATTAAAAAAAAGTATCTATTTTTGCAGTCCGAATTTTGAAATAATAACGATAAAAAATATACGGCAATGAAAAGAACATTTCAACCTTCAAACAGAAAAAGAAAAAACAAACACGGTTTCCGTTCGAGAATGGCTACCGCAAACGGACGTCGCGTATTAGCTGCCCGTCGTGCTAAAGGCAGAAAAAAATTGACAGTATCTGACGAATATAACGGATAAAAAATATTTTAAGGCAAGTTCCTTAAAAGGAAATTCTATTTTTAGACTTCCCTAAAAACGCAACTGATTGTTTTCGATCAGTTGCGTTTTTAATATGGCGGAGTAAAACAAAAATATTTATCTGTCAGATGATCGGGGAAAAACATTTTATACCTATTTCTTTTCATCCTTTGTATATAACTTTATTAAAGAAGACTCCAAGAGTTGTTTAAAGTTTTCTATTTTTGCATATTACAATTCCATAAGGATTAAATATGGCAACAAACTTTTCTGGAAAGAAAAAAATATTAGTCGGGATGAGCGGAGGAATAGACAGCTCCGCCGTATGTATGCTGTTGCAAGACCAAGGATACGAAGTTCTGGGAATAACTCTGCGAATGTGGGATATCCCTTCTCATTTTTCTACTCCCGAACAAAAAGAACCCGACCATATATTAGAAGCACGATCTTTAGCAAAAAAACTTGCCATTCCGCATTATACACTCGATGTAAGAGACGAATTCAGAAAAACGGTCGTACAATCCTTTATTGACGAATATTTACAAGCACGTACTCCTAATCCCTGTGTCATGTGCAATCTTTACTTCAAATGGAAATATCTGCTTGATGAAGCCGATCGGTTAGAATGTGATTACATCGCTACCGGACATTATGCACGCATAACCCAAAATATGAATAGGTATATTCTCGAGAAAGGTTTAGATCCCCAAAAAGACCAGTCTTATTTTCTATGGAGACTCGGACAGAAAGAACTTGCCCGAACGTTATTTCCTTTAGGGAATATCACGAAAGAAGAAATAAAAACATACGTTCTTCAAAAAGGATTCAAAGAAAAAGTCGAGAAAAAAGAGAGCATGGAGGTATGTTTCATAGAAAACGACTATCGGGATTTTCTCATGCAACAAATTCCTAATCTGAATGAAGTTGTCGGCAAAGGCTTTTTCGTCGATGAGAAAGGGAAAAAACTGGGACTGCATAAAGGCTTTCCGTTTTATACAATAGGCCAGAGAAAAGGTTTGGAAATAGCTCTCGGACATCCGGCTTATGTAATAAAAATAAATCCGTATAAGAATACGATCAGGTTGGGAAATAAAGAAGATTTGCTAACTACCGAGATGCTTGTAGAATCTCCCGTTATAAACATGCCCATCGATCAAATATCCGATAGAGAGATCCAAATACGAATCCGTTACCGGAGTCCGGCAATACGAGGGACTCTATTTCTTACAGACGACAACCACATAATCGTCAAATTTAGAGAACCGGTATCTGCCGTAACTCCGGGACAATCTGCCGTATTCTATTCCGGCAATCAAGTGATTGGCGGCGGAATAATTTCAGACCAACGCAACTTAAAAAAATATTCTCAGAAATAAAGTATAAATCTGATATTTACAAAGTTCCGATGATATGGCCATACAAAATATATCTTTATACGAACTGAATTCTCTGATTCGGGAAACACTGAACGACGGATTTCCTGAACGGTACTGGGTCTCTGCCGAAATAAGTGAAGCAAGAGAAAACTATTCAGGACATTGTTATCTTGAATTTGCCGAAAAAGACAGTCGTTCAGGCCAAATTATCGCAAAAGCAAAAGGAATAATCTGGGCTTCGACATTCCTGATGCTGAAACCTTATTTTGAAGAACAGACCGGAGAACCATTCAGTGCCGGAATAAAAGTTCTGGTTCAGGTCAGTATAGATTTTCATGAATTATACGGGTTCACATTAACCGTACACGATATAGATCCCTCATATACATTAGGAGACATAGCTCGCCACAGAGCAGAGATTTTACGTCAGTTATCCGATGAAGGAGTGATCGATATGAATAAAGAGTTGACATGGGCTTTTCCTCCCCAACGTATTGCCGTAATATCCTCTCAGACGGCAGCAGGATATGGAGACTTTACAAATCAACTAAAGAACAACTCCGAAGGATATATTTTTTATACAGTTCTCTTTCAAGCCGTCATGCAAGGTAACCAAGCCGAATCCTCCATTATTGCCGCATTAGAAAAGATTTATGAACAAGCAGACAATTTCGACGGAGTAGTCATTATCAGAGGCGGAGGAGCAACTACCGAATTAAGTTGTTTCGACAGTTACCTGTTAGCCCAGCACATTGCTCAATTTCCATTACCGATATTGACAGGTATCGGACACGATCGGGATGAAACCGTTATCGACAAAGTTGCTAATATACGGGTAAAAACGCCTACTGCCGCTGCCGAATGGTTAATTTCGCAAACTCAAAAAGCCGATGAACAGCGTACCTCTCTACGCGATGCTATTGTCTTTTTACTGCAACAGCACATACATAAAAAAGAAAAATTTCTCTCCATAGTCACTCAAGAAATCCCTCGCCTGCTCGATCGACAAGTACAAGCAGAAAAAAACAGAATTCAAAAAATACAACAGACCATTATCCAAAAATCAAGAGAACAATTATTTAAGGAAAGAATCCGTATTAATAATCTCTCTATATCATTACCAAGAATCATCGAAAAATCTTTACCGCAGGAACGGTCGAACTTATATCGGCTCGAGCATTCTCTTCGCCAAGCGATTTTTTATACGATAAAAACAGAGAAACAGCATCTCGACATTCTCGGTAAAACAATAGATTTAACATCACCGGAACATATATTAAAACAGGGATATAGCCTCACTTTAAAGTCAGGGAAAGTAATTCGGAGTATTTTAGAATTACATCCGGGAGATAAAATCACAACCCTTTTCAAAGATGGAGAAAAAGAATCTACAATCATTTAAACTATAAAATATGGCTGAAAAGAAAAAACAAACTTATGCTCAGGCCATTGCCGAGTTGGAAGAAATTGTTACCAAGCTGCAGAACAATGAATGTGAAATCGACGAACTGAAAACCTATACAGACCGGTCACTTTCTTTATTAAGGTTCTGTAAAGATAAACTGTTCGAAACAGATGAAGAAATAAAAAAAATGCTGGAAGAACTCGACTCATAATATTGGGGAATACAGTATCAACAGTCTTTTTATAATAAAGTATAGGAAATCAAAAAAAAGAGTTAATTTTGTTCCCTGATTTCAAAAAACGATACTATGTCCGAAAGAAAAGTAAGAGTACGATTTGCTCCCAGTCCCACAGGAGCGCTGCATATCGGCGGAGTGAGAACCGCCCTTTATAACTACTTGTTTGCCAAACAGCACAATGGAGATATGATTCTCCGAATCGAGGATACCGACTCTCAAAGATTTGTTCCCGGAGCTGAAGCTTACATTATAGAAGCACTCGAATGGTTGGGAATAAAATTCGATGAAGGGGTCGGTTATGGAGGCGATCATGCTCCTTACCGCCAATCGGAACGTAAAGACATTTACCGAAAATATGTAGAGCAACTTCTTTCTGACGGGAAAGCATATATAGCTTTCGATACACCAGAAGAGCTGGAGACCAAAAGAAAAGAAATCCCTAACTTTCAATATGATGCCTCGACTCGGATGCAGATGCGGAACTCCCTGACTCTTCCGAAAGAAGAAATCGACAGACTGATAGCAGAGGGGAAACAATATGTCGTACGGTTCAAAGTAGAACCCGGAGAAGATGTTCATGTTAACGATCTTATACGTGGAGAAGTTATCATCAATTCATCTATCTTAGACGATAAAGTTCTGTATAAATCGTCCGATAATCTGCCGACTTACCATCTCGCCAATATCGTCGATGACCATTTAATGGAAATTTCCCATGTCATACGTGGAGAGGAATGGTTACCATCAGCACCTTTACATGTTTTATTATACAGAGCTTTCGGATGGAAAGACACTATGCCCAAATTTGCGCATTTGTCTCTATTGCTGAAACCTGACGGAAATGGTAAACTGAGTAAACGAGACGGTGACCGTTTGGGATTCCCTGTTTTTCCGCTCGAATGGCATGATCCTAAAACCGGTGAGGTATCATCAGGCTATCGTGAAGCAGGATATCTGCCCGAAGCCGTAATAAATTTCCTTGCCCTTTTAGGATGGAATCCCGGGAACGATCAGGAAATTCTTTCTATGGACGACTTGATTAAATTGTTTTCTCTTGAAAAATGCAGTAAAAACGGAGCAAAATTCGATTTCGAAAAAGGAAAATGGTTTAATCATAAATATATACAAAATAAAAGTAACGAAGAACTTACTGAATTATTCTTGCCGATCCTACAGGAAAAAGGGATATCTGCCGATCCTGCCAAAACAGCCAAAATCATAGGATTGGTAAAAGATCGTATCTCTTTCGTCAAAGAACTTTGGGCTCAAACTTCTTATTTCTTCATTGCCCCGGAAAGTTATGAAGAGAAGTCGGTAAAAAAACGATGGAAAGAAGATACTCCTGAACGAATGAAAGAGCTGATCGAGATTCTCGAAAACATAACAGACTTTGCTTCGGAAGACACCGAAAAAATCGTATTAGGCTGGATTACCGAAAACAATTATCACATGGGTAACGTCATGAATGCATTCAGACTTGCCGTAGTAGGAGAATGCAAAGGTCCTCACATGTTCGACATCACAGCCATACTGGGAAAAGAAGAAACCATCAAACGGATAAAAAAAGCAATAGAAGTTCTCCAATGAAACACATTAAACGGAGTCTGATATTAGCCGTGTTGTCGGTCTTATCTTCAGGGATAACGGCTCAAAATATATTATGGGATGTCGACATGACCGGATTTTTCGATAACAGAGAGTACAAATATCCGGGACAAACATCTCAGACATTTTTCGGAACCAGACTCTCCCCGGAAATCGGTATAGGTGTTCTCGACAACAAACACCGAATCATGGTAGGAGGTAGCTGGATACAACCGATGGGGGCAAAAAAAGACGAGGGGTCTCTCAACTTGACAGCATATTATCATTACGAAAGCCCCAAATTCAAGATGTCCTTCGGGTCATTCGCCCGCACTCAATTGATAGAAATCCTTCCGGCATTTCTCCAATACGATTCTTTGACGATTTTCCGTCCGAATATCACGGGAGCTCTATTTCAATATATCGGGCATAAAGGATACGGAGAAATCTATATCGACTGGCGACAAATGCAAACCGAAAAACGTAGAGAAGCCTTTATTATAGTCGGAAGCGGACGTTGGCAACCCGGCATATTTTATGCCGGAGGAAATATCGTCATGAACCATCTTGCTCGTTCGAAAAATGCGACGGAAGGACAATCGGTTACCGACGACATGGTCGTGCACCCTTATGTAGGACTAAACCTGACTCGGTTTGTCTCCCCTTTAGATTCTCTGACCATTCAATGCGGATACTTACTGAGCTTAGAACGTAATCGGGGGATAGGCACTTGGCATCATCCTCAAGGCATTACAGCGGAAATTCTGGCAGAATGGCGCTTCATCGGATTAAAAAACACATTTTATACCGGAGGCAATCAACAGCCGTTTTATCCCCAATTAGGCAGTCAGCTAAATCAAGGAGATCCCTTCTATCAGGCTAAATTATATAACCGTACCGACATCTATTTCTATTTTTTCCGGAACAGATTCGTAAATTGCATGGCATCGGTCAATTTCCATACGACACGCTCTCATGTAGATCTTCAGCAACAATTGATTGTAAGGTTCAACCTAAACAACGAAAGTTGGAAAAAAAGGAATGATCCGTCAAGAAAAAACCGATTGAAAAATATTTTATAATCCCATAAAAACAAACTCCTTTCAAAGAAGTCTATTTCGTAATCATGAACATACTTTATAATTTCGGCATTTATACATATAAACAACTTGTCAACATTGCATCTTTTCGCAATCCCAAAGCACGCAAGATGAAACAGGGACATAAAGAAGTGTTTCACTATCTTGCACAAAATGCCGATCCTGAAGGGGGATATATATGGATACACGCATCTTCACTCGGTGAGTTCGAACAAGGACGTCCTATAATCGAGGCAATAAAGGCACATTATCCGGAACAAAAAATAGCCATAACCTTTTTCTCTCCATCCGGTTATGAAGTCAGGAAAAATTATCCTAAAGCAGACCTGATTTGCTATTTGCCTTTTGATCTGCCCAATAACGTCAATCGCTTTCTAAATATATTGAAACCCAAGCAGGCTATATTTATCAAATATGAATTCTGGGGAAATTATCTGAATGCTCTTGCAAAGAGAAATATTCCTACATACATCATTTCTGCGATATTCAGGCCTTCTCAAATATTTTTTAGACCTTACGGTAGTTACTTCAGAAAAATATTACAAAATTTTGAACACTTATACGTTCAAGATGAAAATTCTAAAAAGCTCCTTAAAGACATAGGAATAACAAAAGTTTCGGTAACAGGCGATACCCGATTCGACCGTGTTTTGGAGATCCGTAGCCAAGCTAAGGAATTACCACTTATCGAACAATTTTCAAAAGGAAATTTCACCTTGATCGCCGGAAGTTCATGGCCGAAAGACGAGGAGATCTTCATCGACTATTTCAACCGTCATCCCGAAATGAAACTTATCATCGCACCCCATGAAATACATGAAGAACATATACAATTTATTTTATCTCGCTTGAACCGGACTGCTATTCGATACACACAGGCTAATGAAAAAAACGTACAAGAGGCCGACTGCATTATCATAGACTGTTTCGGACTGCTCTCCTCCATCTATCGTTACGGGCAAGTCGCTTATGTCGGAGGAGGATTCGGTGCAGGAATACATAATGTTCCTGAAGCTGCCGTATATGGTATCCCTGTCATTTTCGGGCCTAACCACAAAAAATTTAAGGAAGCTAAAGAACTCATTATTGATGGAGGAGGATTTAGTATATCCAAATCGGAAGACTTTAAGCTTTTGATGGACAGACTTCTTGAAAATAAAGAATTTTTATCTAAAGCAGGGATTACGGCAGGACAATATATCCAAAATAACTCCGGAGCTTCAAAAAAAATATTGAAGGAACTTTATCCTGAAATATAAATTCAATGTGACATATTATTTTAGTATCCATAATCTCAAAATACCTCGAAAAACATCCTCACCCCGGTCTAAACAAAATTTTGAACATTCCGATTCATTTTGTATCCAAATTCAAAATACAAGACTTCATATCCTGAACTCCTGTATACCTGCATGCCGATAAATTATATAAAAAAACTTAAAAGTCTCTTTTTAAACTTATTTGTCATATAGAGATATATTTTTTTATCCAAAATTGCTATCTCCATATAGCATTTTTTCGTATTTTTGCACCGTATTTTAAATGCAAATTCAAATAAATCAACTTTATATTTCCTAATAACAATGGAATTAATGAATCAAATTATTGCGCGTGCAAAAGCTGATATGCAGCGCATTGTTCTTCCAGAAGGAACTGAAGAACGGACTTTGAAAGCAGCAGATAAACTTATTGCTGACAAAGTAGCTTACATTACGTTAATCGGTAATCCTGCCGAGATCATGGCTTTAGCCGAAAAACACGGATTACAAAACATCGGAAATGCAATTATTGTAGATCCGAAAAATCATGAAAGAAAAGAAGAATATGCCAACTTGTTATTCGAGCTTCGCAAAAAGAAAGGCATGACAGAAGAACAAGCCGCAAAACAAGTTGAAGATCCGCTTTTCCTTGCTGCGTTGATGATCAAAAGCGGCCATGCAGACGGAGAAGTTGCCGGAGCACAAAATACTACAGGAAATGTTTTACGTGCAGCATTTCAAATCGTAAAAACAGCTCCCGGAGTCAGTGTTGTATCAGGAGCTTTCCTAATGTTCCTGCCGAACAAAAACTACGGAGAAAACGGCATTATGGTATTCGCAGATTGTGCCGTATTACCTAATCCCAATGCCGAAGAACTCGCCCAAATAGCAGTTTCGACAGGACACACGACCCGAACTCTTGCCGGATTTGAACCTCGCATAGCCATGTTAAGCTTCTCTACCAAGGGCAGTGCAAAACATGAAATGGTAGATAAAGTAGTAGAAGCCACCCGTATCGCAAAAGAAATGGATTCTTCATTAAAAATCGACGGAGAATTACAAGCCGATGCAGCGATCGTTCCTGCAGTAGGAATGTCTAAAGCTCCGGGTAGCGAGATAGCAGGAAATGCCAATGTACTGGTATTCCCATCTTTAGAAACGGGGAATATTACCTATAAACTCGTACAACGTCTTGCCGGCGCAGAAGCTGTCGGACCAATACTTCAAGGTATTGCCGCACCGATCAACGACCTGTCTCGCGGATGCTCTGTCGAAGACATTTACAAAATGGTTGCTATTACAGCCAATCAAGCTATCGGAATGAAAAAATAACCTATTAAATCAAAGGCAATGAAAGTTTTAGTACTGAACTGCGGTTCATCATCCATTAAATACAAGCTATTCGATACCCAAACTAAAAATATTCTCGCTCAAGGAGGGATCGAGAAAATAGGACTAAAAGGTTCTTTTTTAAAATTCACACTTCCTTCCGGAGAAAAAGTGATTCTTGAAAAAGACATTCCTGAACACACAATAGGTATTGAATTTATATTGGAGACTCTTTCCGGGGCAAAATACGGCTGTATAAAATCGCTCGATGAAATTGAAGCTGTCGGTCACCGAGTAGTACACGGTGGAGAAAAATTCAACCAATCGGTATTGATCGATAAAGAAGTTAAAGCAAAGATCATCGAATGTATAGACATCGCTCCATTGCACAATCCGGCGAATCTCAAAGGTATCGATGCAGTAAAAAAGATACTGCCCAAAGTACCTCAAGTAGCGGTTTTTGACACAGCATTCCATCAAACCATGCCTAAGCATGCATATATGTACGCTCTTCCGTACGAGATGTATGAAAAATACGGTATCCGACGCTATGGATTCCACGGGACCAGTCACCGTTACGTATCCCGTCGAGCATGTGAATTTTTAGGAGTTCCTTATGAAAAACAACGCATTATAACCTGCCATATCGGTAATGGAGGGTCTATTACAGCAATTAAAGACGGTAAATCGATAGATACGTCTATGGGACTTACTCCGGTAGAAGGGTTGATGATGGGAACACGATGCGGAGATGTAGACGCCGGAGCTCTATCTTTCATTATGGAAAAGGAAAATCTCGATGCACATGGGTTGTCTACGCTGGTCAACAAAAAAAGCGGTGTAATGGGAATATCCGGCGTTTCATCCGATATGCGTGAAATAGAGGCTGCAATAGCTCAGGGTAATGAACGAGCAAAACTTGCTTTACAAATGTATGATTATCGAATTGCCAAATATATAGGAGCTTATACGGCAGTGTTAGGTGGAGTAGACATTATCGTATTCACGGGAGGTGTCGGAGAGAACCAAACCGTAACTCGTGCAACAGTGTGCCGCCAACTCGAATTTATGGGTGTAAAAATCAATGAAGAACTGAATAGTACTATACACGGCAAAGAGGCAGATTTATCAGCCCCGGAATCGAAAGTAAAAGTCGTTGTAATTCCTACAGACGAAGAATATATGATCGCATCCGATACACAAGCAATTCTCTCAAACCGTTAATTATAAAAACTACTGTAAAAAAAACTGTGGCTTTTTACAAAGTCACAGTTTTTTATTCTCTTTACTCTCATCAATAGCAAGATCGAGATCAAATTTTTTCGAGATCCGATAACAATATATTGACTGAAAACTTTGGATTTTCAGCATTTTATCCTTAATTTGCAAGTCATATTTATAATCCAAATACAAATAATATATCATGACTAACCTGACCGAAATTGTGGACAAATTCCGTATTGACGGTATTGTAAAAAGTATTGATCCCTTAGGAAGCGGATTAATTAACGATACTTATAAAATAACGACACAATCGTCTGACACGGACGATTACGTTCTTCAACGGATCAACCATGCTATTTTTAAAGATGTAGATCTTTTACAAAAAAACATTGTTGCAATAACCGACCATATCCGCAAAAAACTGATCGAGAAAGGAGAAACGGACATTAAACGCAAAGCTCTACAAGTTATTCCGACTAAGGATGGAAAACTGTATTATTTCGACGGAAACAACTATTGGAGAATTACAGTATTAATTCCTCAATCAAAAACTTATGAAACCGTAAATCCTGAATTTTCCTATTATACAGGTAAAGCATTCGGAGAATTTCAAGCAATGCTCGTCGATCTTCCTGAAACTTTAGGCGAAACAATCCCAAAATTCCATAATATGGAATTTAGACTTGAAAGCTTCAAAGAAGCCATCGCTTCAAATAAATCGGGTCGTTTGGAAAAAGTTCAATGGATGGTAGACGAACTGCTGAAACGAAGTGATGAAATGTGCAAGGCAGAACGTCTTTACAGAGAAGGGAAACTTCCCAAAAGAATTACCCATTGCGATACGAAAGTCAATAACATGTTGTTCGACGAAAATGGGAAAGTACTCTGCGTCATCGATCTTGACACTACGATGCCGGGATTTGTACTGTCTGACTTCGGAGACTTCATCCGTACTGCCGGGAACATGGGTAAAGAAGATGACAAAAATCTGGATAACGTAAATCTCAACATGGACATCTTCAGATCTTTTGCAAAAGGATATATCGAGAGTGCCCGATCATTTCTACTCCCGATAGAAATAGAGAACCTTCCGTACGGAGCTAAACTGCTCACTTATATGCAGACCGTACGTTTCCTCACCGATTATATCGACGGCGACTGTTATTATAAAATTCAATATCCTGAACATAACTGGCAACGGTCTCAAGCCCAATTCAAACTTCTGCAAAGTATCGAAGAACACGAGAAAGAGATGCAAAATTACATTCAAAGTCTGATTTAATTTTTATAATCAAATACACAAAACAAAAGAGAGCCGCTTTTTTCCAAAAACGGCTCTCTATCAAGTACGGGTTGAAACAATACCCCAATCTCAACCATTTCCCGTACTATTCTTCTATAACATCACTTTGTGACGCACACTTCCTCCGGAAGTTTCGACCGATACAATATAACAACCTTCCGGTAATTCAAAATAACGAATTCCGGCATTTTTTTCCGTTTCTTCTATCATCCGACCTTGCAGGGTATATATCCGAATTCGGGCAGCGTCACTATTCACACACAATTTCCCATTTGAACCGAATACCCGGATACTCCGGAGTTCAGTCTTATCATTAGCTAAAAGAGCTTCATTTTCTAATCTGAAAGTAACCGGAATACCATATTGGCAAGTAATTTCCAATCGGGTATTACCTTCTGTCGAAGACAACATTACAGATACTTTATCATTATCCCCAACCAAAGACCACTCTCCTTTCAGCTCAAATACATGAGTCACCGGACGACTCGGATCAGAAGTCGTATAATCGATAGTCTCTATATTAAGATTAGGATCGCATATACTCATATCAACTTGTCCATCCTCATCAGGAGTTCCGATCATGGCCATAACTTCACCGGTTGCATTTGCAATATAGTTATCATTATCGAGAGTCGTTTCTTCAAAAAACGCATAGCCTGTCACACCTGTTTCACGGTCATATACAATATGAGCCTTATCGTCTTTACGAAGAAGATCATAAGGTTGATAACCTTCAGCTTTTAATGCAGCTATTTCTGAATCATCCGGTTGTACTGTAATCAAATACTCATAGGAGGCATCTGAAGGTGCTGCTCCATGATCGATATATGCAGAGGCAAATTTCCCTTCGGTCGCAGCTTTGGTCTTATTATTTACAGAAGTTTGTAAACCCTTAGTAACAACAACTTTTAGCGGTTCCTTTACCTGATAATAATTACCCGTCTGATCCTTAAAAACCATTCCGTTCGCATTTTGCACCGTAGTATTGATCGTCGCATCCGTCGAAACGGTATTATTCCATTCGACCGCTTCATCATCACTTAAAATAGCATGTTGAAAAAGAGTCGTCTCCGTATTGGAAGCACTTTCGGAATTCGTTATTCCCGTCCCGATACATACGATACGATTATCGAAACAAAAAGCCGATTTACGAGCAGTAAAATCGGGTGTAAAGTTTTTGTGTGACGGTTCTTTCAACTTAATGACAAACATACCGGAAGTCCCATTCAAGTTATTACTTCCCGAAAATGTTTCATTTTGCTTTAATGTCGCATCAGTATATGGAGAATTCAGAGCCGACCAACTCTTATGGATCGTAGTTGTTCCCGGCAACCGATTCCAATCCCACCCGTCTTCCAGAAAACGACTGTCCGCCTCGGTTACAGGATCTCCGCTATCCAAAATTTGTATCGATCCGTAACTCTGATAACGACCATAACGATTATTAGAATAATATATTTCCGTACCCCAGACATACCGGTTAAAGCCTTTCAAGGAAACCATCCATTTTCCTCCTCTAAATACCCCTTGAGCCGCATGATTATAAGTAAAGAAGCCCTGCATAGGATCGGCCTTTTCTATTCCCAGTGCCGTAAATTTCTTTTTCATATTATTCATGGCGGTAGTAGCTGTAGCCGTCTCATAAATGCGTAAAAAATTAGAAGCGAGATCTTTGTCAACAGTTTCTCCATCTACCGCCAAATAGGCAAACGCATTGATATTTTTCGATTTTATAGAACACTCGTTCGGATTAAACGGATGTCGCCCGCAAACACCTATTCCCCATTCTTTCACATTGCAATAAGAAGCCATCGCCATAAATGCCTGCTTTAATATAGCCCGAGCCGAAGCATCCAATGTAAAAGATGTACCGTTCACATAATTGGCATAATCGCCCAATATACCAAAAGCGGAAGAGGCGTAATCGGGATAATGAGCTCCATGGTGGAATGCAGTTCCGTCCGGTTTAATACCTCCGATAGTTCCGGGTGTATAACATATCGATCCGTTAGTCCATTCAGACAAACCCTTAACAGCTCGGAATCGCTCGGTCTCATCCTCAATCATCAATGCCGCATAAAGTCTCGGCAAATGCAAAGTGTACCAAGTATCGACCAACTCATCCCGATTTATATCATAAGGCTGACGGGTCTCTGCCAATCCACTCCAATATTGAATTAATTGCAAAGCCTCATCCCAACGATTTTCAGACTTAAGATAATCTTTCATCATCCACACGGCTTTAGGCATATCCCGGTTAAAATAACCGAAATGGTGATTTGTCCCCATACCGCTTCCATAGGCATACCCTTGATCCAAAGCATAATCGAACACCAACATAAAATTCTCGGCTGCCGATGAATTTCCATTAAAGTAATAATCCATAGCAAAACCGAGCATCATATCATTCACATCCTGACACCCGATATCTCCGGACTCTTTTTCCTGATCTGTGTACAAAGGTTTTCCCGAAATAAAACCGGTAGAAATATCCCGTTTAATCCCAGCAGCAGAAAGTTTCGAAGAAGCATTCGCAATAGTAGTATTGTTCACCTTACCGAATAAAGCCGTTTGTACCGTAGTAGTCATCTCACGTAATTCTGCCAACTCCGATGTCGTAGGAACAAGGCTTTTCAATTCATCTGAATATAAAAACTGCTCCCATTCCCACAAACGTCCCCAGTGCCAAAAATCACGGGTAAGGAAACGATTATTTTTCGGAATTTGGGCATCCGGAGTAGCTTGTTTGTTTATGTTACTCGAAAAGTCCCAACGGTCAAAATAAAGCGTACCGCTTTCTACCCCTTCCGGAGCTTTTATCGTCAATTCGTCAATATCTTGTTGTGTCGGTTGCACGTCATCCGATTCTCCGGGTACCCACATATCCGAAAAGGCTATCCAACAAGCACGCCAACCTGTAAAATTTAAATTAAAGTCAAATGTATATACCCGTACCGTTTTATTCCTAAAAATAAATTGTAACGATTTTCCGGGCATCGCTTTCGGAGAATAGATCCACATCCGTAAACCTCCCCGATTACTGAATGCATTAATCGCATACGGAATATTTACCTCATCATTTACTCGGAAAAGTGCTCCGGTATCCGTCCAATCCCAACGAAGAGATTTTGTTCCCATCTTGGCATGGTCGGACGAAACAGATAACGTTCCTTTTTGTATATCGTTGATGGTTGCCGGAACCACTCCGTCCTCAAAGTCGTATTGTATCCCATAAACAGATACGGAGAATATAAAAACAAAAAACGAAATGAATATTTTTTTCATGAGTAAGGGGTGTTTTTACGGTTAGAAAGAAAAGTACGGGTAATCCGATCGGATTACCCGTGCCATTAAGCAAATACAAAATAATCAATTAACGGATAATCACTTTCTCTGAAACGGATTTTCCGTTTGTAATCACCTGAATAATATAAGATCCTTTTTTCAAGTCGATGTTCGTATTACCTTCTGAAATCTGTTTATTTCCGAGCAATGAACCACTAACCATATCATAAATATTTACGGTTGCCGCAGTAGCAGACAAAACAGAAACTTGCGTACCGGTAGCAATCACCTTAACGCCGGATTTATCGGTTACAGCAGGAGTTGATATTCCTGAAGTCGGATCATTTTCTGCAAACATGACAATATCGTCGATCCAAAACGTCTTTCCGGTAGTATTACAACTGAATGCAAAGTAAGGATCTATCATATTTTCCGTACCTTCAAAAACAAATGTATACGGAGTCCATTCGGTAGTCAGTGTCGCCATAGGCGTTCCTTCTTTAGGAGATTTTTTATCTTCAGCAAGATAAGAACCTAAACCTAAAGCCGTAGATTCTTTTTCCCCGTCATAGAATAAACCGTAAACGGTCTCTCCACCTTCCGCACCTTTTGCCCAAAAACGAACGGTTACTTTATTATCCGTAGTTTTCAGATAAGTTACAGGTGCTTGAGAGCGGCACTGATAAAATTCTTTTTCAAGGTCTGGAGCAGGTGTATATTTCCCAGATTTAATACCGCCATGAACATTTCCTTCAGCATCATCTTGGGCCCAATCCATTCCTCCGTTTTTACTCCAATTATAAGTCGTCTCAAATCCCGGGTTTCCTAAATAAGCCGGAGTCAGAAAAACATTATCAATATACCATTCTGCCGAATTTGCTGAAAATCCAAATGCAAGTATGGCATCATCCACAGCCTCAGACAAAGTAATATCAAATCTCAAAGTCATAAGAGTTACCCCCGCGCTTGTATTGATCTTCTGTGCAGCAGGAAGATACACGTTATTTGCTGTTGTGGTAGCCCCATCTGCAGACAGATCGACGCCTTTCAATATACCGACACTGAAAGTCCTTGTTTCAGCAGTATTCACGGCACAGATATCAAGTGTCAACGTATATTTTTGAGCTGCCAAAGATGGTAAAGAGGTATAGACTCCACCATTAAAACGATTTTTTAAATTAGTATCGGTAGTATTATCCCCTGCGCCATTACTTTTCACATGAAGAATACCGTCCGATACCTCGCAAGTCGCCACGGATCCACCATTCCGTGAATATTGTGTCCAACCTGTCATATCGGTATCGAACATACTGTTCGAAATCAAATTTTGAGCAGACATGTTCATCCCGAACAAGACAGCTGCCGTAATCAGTAAAATTCTTTTCATAATTATGAGGTATTAAAAAGTAAGTAATTATTTAATCTTGGTCAAAGTCACTTCATCGATAAAAAAATCGATATTCGGTTCTTCCAGAGTAATCAGAAAACGGGCATTATCCACACCTTCCTGATCATCGGTAATAGTAAATTTCTGAGTAAATTGTTGCCATTCGGTAGTCACTTTTTTCTTAGGAGACCATGGCGATTTAAAATCTCCCAAATAAGGTGCTGTAGAAGGTTTTATCATCACTCGCAAACTCGTACGCTCTGCTGCATTTTTAGAAGCCTTCGCATAAAAAGTTATTTCATACTGGCCCGGTTCTAAAGACAAATTTTGATAGATATAATTGTCCCAAACCGGTTTCTCGCACTTATTTACGGTAACTTTCAGACCCTTTCCCTTGAACCCTTCACATTCCGAAGTTTCTATTCCTCCTCGTTGAGCTTGATAATAAGCCAACCATTTACCTTGTGTATTTTTCTGTCCGGTAACTACTGCCGGAATACCATCTTCAAATCCGCCGTTTTCCAACAGATTTTCTTGAGCGAAAGCCGTAAGTCCGAAACACAGACTCAACAGGCAAAATAGCATTTTTTTCATTGTCATTCTTTTTAAGATTAGTATTTCGTTGTTTATTGGGCTATCAACTTGAATTCCACCGGACGACCATCGATACAAGTAGCAGTCAGGCGAGTATTCCCGTTTTCTTGTTTTATAACGACCTCATCATTATCCGATACATTCTTCCATTTCCCTTTTAGAAGAACACTCTTTATAAGCGGTCGTGAAGGTTTTGCCGTCGTATAAGTCTTCTCCTCCAAATTCAGATTCGGATCGCAAATACTCATCACCAAAGTCTTTTTATCTGTCGGACGCAAAAGAATCAATGTTTCGGCATCAGAGGCAAGCAAATAATCGTCCTTTATATTGTCCAAAGTTTCAAACATAACATACCCCACCGTACCACTCGGAATGTCTTTTACAATATGTGCATAATAATCTTTTCGAAGTATCTGATAAGGCAATCCTTCTTCCGATGTTATTTCTTTTGCTTGATCGGGAGTCGGCTGTACCAATACCATATACTCGTATCCGGCATTATCAGGAGATACACCGTGATTCAGGTAAGCTGTTACGAACTTACCTTCGGTTTCCGACTTCTGCTTGTTGTCCCTGGATTTTTGTTTTTGCCTTAAAATGCGCAAGTCTTGCCCGGCAGCAATCCGGTAATAATTACCTTTTGTATCGGATAAAAGTACAGATGATTTTTCTGAAATCGTTTTTTCTATCGGAAGACCGACAATTGTATCCGAACCGAGCAATATAGGTTCGGAATTTCTTTTCAATGCCAGTTGAAACAACGTGGTTTCCGTCGGATATTCTTTATTATTATTAGAGATATTCGATCCTAAGCATACCAAACGGTTTTCAAAGCAAAAGACTGACTTTCGGGCTACGAATCCGGGTGTAAAATTTTTCCGATCTTTCTCTTTCAGCTTAAAGACAAATACTCCTTGTTTCCCTTCCAAAGATGACGCTCCTGAAAAATTTTCTTCAGATCGTTCCATTAACGTTCCTTGAAGGGGATTTTCCAATTTATCAAAAGGTAAATGAATCGTCGTTGTTCCCGGTACTCGATTCCAGTCCCATCCATCTTCTACAAACCCACTGGCAAAGTTATTGACCGGACGACCTGAAGCCAAAATCTGTACCGACCCATAACTCTGATAACGACCGTAACGATTGTCTTTTGCATATATTTCGGAACACCAAACATCAGTATTATATCCCTTTAACGTCACCATCCAATTTCCAAAACGATGTATTCCCAGAGCTCCATAATTATAAACAAAAAAGCCCTGTGGCGACGAAGCTGCTTTAATGCCAGCTTGTTCAAATTTTCTCTTATATGGAGACGAGGTCCTGTTTAGTCTCAAATAATCTGCAGCCAGCTCTTCATCGATTTTATTCCCCGATCCGGTAAGGTCTCCTCTATCTGCCAACAAAGCAAAAGCTTGTACTGCATCATTCGAAATCGATCCGTCAAAAGGATGTCGTCCGGCTATACCCAGTCCCCAATCTTTTAAATTACAGTAATTCCGCATTGTTTGCAATGCAAGCTTTACATTACGAGCTGCATCATCAGAAATAGTAAATTCTGTATGGTTTGTCAGCTCAAGATATTTTCCGATAGTAGCAAAAGCACCGATCGAATATGCCGGATATAAACCTCCATGATGAAAAGTCGTACCGTCAACTTTAATCCCGCCTATCGTTCCGGGAGTGAAACCCAAAGATCCGCTTACCCAACGGCTCAAAGCTTTCATACTACGAACCTGTTCCCTCATATCCGGTTGAATAAGAGCGCTTATTACTTTCGCTGTCAATAATGTATTCCACGAATCAAGTAATTCGTCTCTTCCATACTGGTAAGGAATCCGTGTTTCTGCTAATCCGCTCCAATACGCTAATGTCCGACGAATATCCTTGTTCAAAGGAGTTTCCTCCTTTAATAAATCACGCATCATCCATGCGGCTTTATAAATATCCCGAATCTGGTATCCGTAATGGTGATTAGTTCCCAAACCGCTCCCGAAAGCAAAACCTTGCTGCATTGCATATTCGAATACGTCGAAGAAAGCTTGTTTCGATTCTTCATTTTTGTTGTAATACCAATCTCCGGCAAAACCGAATAACATGGTTTCCAGATCAGACAAGCCGATCTCCCCTGCTTTCTTATTCAACTCATCATTAGAAACCAGCGGAGCTCCTGTTATTTTTCCGTCAACCCTATGGATATTGGCTTTCTCCGCAATGGATAAAGCCCGGGTAGCATTGCCTTTTCCGGTTTCCGGAGCTACCTGATCCGTCAATCGCCGGGAGAGCAACTCTATATCTTGTCTCTGTGATGAACCGACAGACGCTAAAGGCAGATCATATTCATAATGTTCCCATTCATACAATCGAGCCCAATGCCAAAGAGTCCGAGATAGTTTTGTATTATTCAAAGGAGTCTGATAATCCGGAGTCGCTTGATGATGAACTCCTTTTGCAGGAAATTCGACCCGGTCGAGTAAAAGAGTTCCCGTTTTTAAATTTTCAGGTGTAGTCATCGTCCAACGTACCAACTCTTTACTTTTATGATCTCCCTGCATATTTTCAAAGCTGATCCAACAAGCCCGCCACCCGGAAAATCCGAGATGATAATCGAACCAATAAGGAATCGATCCATCGACTGCAACAAAAGATATTCGCAACGCTGCATCTGCAGGCTTATCATTATACACCCACATCGTCAATCCGCCTTTACGAGTTCCGACAGCCTTTTGCAACAATGAAGGATTATCAATAGTCAATACAGAAGGAGAAGACCATTGCCATTGAAGAGAAGCAGTTCCCTCTTTTACAAAATCCTTATTCAAAGATAATTTAGCCGAAGTTGCAGAAATATATTCCGGAATAGAAACATTCCAGTCGATTTTTTGAGAGTATCCGTTATAAGAAAACAGAACAATCAGAAGCAAGGCCAACCATTTTATTTTCATAGAGAGTGTTTTTCGTTTGATGCAAATATCTTTATTAAAGATGAAAACCCGAAATGATAAAAAGCTCTGCATATCCCATAAAATAAAAAATGGAACAATTTCAATAACCCGGATTCAATTTCCCGAAGAAAAGAAAAGGACTGCACACAGAAGATGCAGTCCTTAATTATAATAAGCATAGTCAAGGTTATTCTTTTTCCTTAATAGTGAAAGTCACTTCCTTAATCGTACGTGCCGATCCATAAACATTTTGATTTCCGGCAATAAAAGTTACAGTATATGTGCCCGACTGAGTATAAACATAGGAATACGAAGGAAGTCGCACATTTATATTTTTCAGGACTCCGCTATTTTCATCCGGATCGCAAGTATTGAATTTTAAGGACTTGGTAAACAACCAATCATCTGCATTATTGGTATAGTCTGTTTCATTAGTACCTCCACCAAGATACATAAAGCTATTTACCCGTGTCAATGATGAACGCAAATCCCACACTCCCGTACAAGAAGAAGTTCTGGAACTGTTATCAAAATAGGGATCTCCCTGTTGTGCATGTTTAGGATTTGTATTCGGATTGCGGTCAAACGTTTGTAATCCTAAATCTGATAAGCCCAACGTTGTAGTATTTCCATTCTTGTAGATTGTTTTTATAGCTACACTATAAAAATCCCACCTTTTTAAAGCACTTGTTCCATCAAAATCTGCTTTATAATGAAAAGCGAGAGTCATCTCGGAAGTACTGTAAGGTGTAAGGTCGAAAGAAGTCGCCGTCCTGTTTGAGAATTTACTTTCCAATAGTTCCCCGTTACCACTCAGTAAAGTAGCATCAGACTCAAAATCGGCAACACGAGAATCATCTGTAGCAACATCTTTACTTAATCCCGGGAAATCACCGACAAAAAGAGACAATGTATTGGTAACTTTTCCGTAACGAGCTTGTGTCTCAAAACTTAAAGTCACAGATTCTATCTCCTCCAAAGGTAATTCGGTACGTTCCCGATTCGCATATTTATGTCCTTCTTCTCCAGACCACCAAGTTATATAATCCGGATTTCCGTCAAAATTAAATACGACCGGATCTCCTGCCTCGTATGTATTATCGGAAGCTAAAGAGACGTTGAAGTCAACACTGTCATCCACATCCAAATCATTACAAGAAACTAAAAATGCGCCGACAGCCAATATATAGATTGAATTTCTGATTTTCATAATTTTCCGTATTTAAAGTTTATCTCCACGCTTGATTCTGCTGTAACAAATTATTCAGTCCGAGTTCCCGAGTAGGAATAGGTAACCATTGATACCTATCCGATGTTGCACCGTTCGTCGCATATATCAGCAAATATTGCCGACCGCTCGACCAACGAGAATCAGTTGCATACAGACTGACTTTTTCCATTGCCTTCTTATATTTACCCCAACGGATCAAATCCATTTTGCGTAAACCTTCAAAACAAAGTTCCCGACCTCGTTCATCTTCAATCAAACGCTGAAAATCCTGAGGATCTGTAATATTGACTTCATCAGCTTTAGCACGACGACGAACATCATTCACATAGCCGATCGATTCGACAGAAGGCGATCCGTCTGCCTGATTTTGTGCTTCGGCATACATCAATAACACATCGGAATAACGCAGCAGCGGGAAATTAATCGGTGTATAATTTTTATCGCGAGGAGTTACCAACTCATATTCCCGACGGAACTTACCGGCATTTCTTTCGATATATTGCGTACGTGTAGCATATTGCTTTTGTCCATCTTTTAAATCCGGTTCTCCATTATTATTCAGTTTCACATCTCCTATATATTCCCAATTTTTTTTCCAATAAACCGTCGCATCATCTCTTTTTTGGAATCGATAAGGAGCTATATTCCAATCTCTACGCTCATCTTTATTATACTTCTCATTTAAAGGATCATCTTCATCTTTTGTAGAAATCAGTTCCGGCTCTCCGTCTCCGTCAAGGTCATTATATAAATCCCACAAACCCGGAGTTACACAATACCGGCCATAACTATATCCCAAAGAAGTCTGAAGCACATCCGCATTCTGAATACCGCAGATCAAGCTACCGATACGTCCGGCATTCGTATGAGAATCCTGACGATTACCTTTAAATTCGACTTCCCATATCGATTCCTCCGGATCATAAACGTCTGTCGCCAGATTCTTAAATACTTGGGCATAACCTTCCATATTCAACGCGTGAGTCATCGATCCGTCCTGCGGATGGATAACCTCTCCCGCCCAATATTTAGCTTTCGAATACAGTTCGGTCTCATTTGTCGGCCAACCGGCTCTCTTCAAATATACACGGGCAAGAATCCCTTTTACTGCCGAACGGCTTACACGCCCGGCTCCCACGACCTGTATCGTACCTATTGAATAATTTTCTTCATCGGTAAGGACTTTTTCCATTTCATCTGTTACAAATTTCAATACTTCAGCTTGAGAAGTCACCTTTATATTCGGCACGTAATTATCGGTATTGGTCTGAGCTGTCGTAATCAAAGGTACGTCTCCCCAACTTTGAGCCAAAAGGAAATAGAAATAAGCCCTTAAAAAAGTTGCTTCTCCCCGATACATTTTTTTATTCGCCTCGCTTACCGGAGAATCGGTTATTCGTTCAAGGAAATAATTGGCATTATTAATTCCTTCATACAAGCCCTGCCAAATAGAAGCCAAATCAGCATCATTCGCTGTATAATTATTATTAGGCAATCCTACCTCTGCCGTACTGGAAGTATAATAATAAGTAAGATCGTCCGTACCTATTGCCTGATAATATTTTTCACCATAACCGCTCGAACTGTTCAGAGTATTGTAAATCCCTGTAAGTCCCATAAATGCCTCCGTGTCATCTTTATAAAAATCATCCGGATTAATGAAATCACTCGGAGTAGTTTCTAAGAAATTACAAGCAGTGAACAATAACATTGTGCTGCCCCAAAATATATTTTTAATTGTTTTCATTTTCAAATTCGGATTTTATCGGTTAAAAACTAACATTTAGGCCTACTGAGAAGTTATAAGCCCGAGGATAAGCCGAGTAGTCAAAACCCGGAGTCAAGGCAGAATTACGTACAGAAACTTCCGGATCATATCCTGTATAAGAAGTCCATGTCCATAAATTTTCTCCGGAAACAAATATCCGGGCACTGGACAACATCAGTTTTTTCAAGATTCTCTGAGGGAAATTATACCCCAAAGTCACAGATTTCAAACGCAAATAAGAACCGTCTTCGATCACACGTGAAGAAAATACGTTTGGTTGACTTGCCGCACGGGGAATATCGCTATTCGGATTTTCCGGAGTCCATCGATCGGCATACGAAGCAAACATATTGGTTTCTCTTTTCCATAATCCGTTATCGAATAATAACCTGTTCGCATTTAAAATGTCATTCCCGTATGACCAAGTAAAGAAAATATTCAGATCAAAATTTTTATATTTGAAATTATTCGTGAAACCTCCGGTATGGATAGGTTGCCCTCGTCCTATAATCGTACGGTCATTATCATCGACAACTCCGTCACCGTTTATATCGACATATTTGGCATCTCCCGGCTGAATCGTGGAACGATCATTCCCATTATTGGGAACATTCGACTTCAAAGTGTAATTACCTCCCGATACATCGAAATCTTCATACTTATAAGTCCCGTCATAAATATATCCGTACATTAGCCCCAACGGTTTACCGACCTGAGCGATATAAGACGGCTCGGCACTATAAGCATTATCAAAAGTAACCGTACTCAACAATGTTTCTTGATTACGAGAAAGCTCTTTTACCTTACTTTGATTAAATGCAATATTGAAATTTGTCGTCCACGTAAAATTCTTATTCTGAATATTGGTAGTCTCCAATGTTATTTCCAAACCTCTATTCTGCATTTTACCGACATTCAAATAGGTAGATACATAGCCGGTCGTATAAGGAAGATCGGCCTGAAGCAACAAATCTCGTGTAAGTTTATGATATAAATCTACCGTAAGCGCTACTCTGTCGTTAAAGAACCCGAGATCGAGTCCGAGATTAGTCTGCTCGGTCGTTTCCCATTTTAAATTCTTGTTTTCCAAACCGGTCAATTTATAAGCAGTCTGGTAACTGTTCCCAAAAGGATATTCAAATGCAATTTTCGAAGTCATCTGTCCCAATGAGGCAAAATCCGACACACGGTTATTTCCCGTAGCACCCCAACCTAAACGCAATTTACCGTTAGACAACCAATCTTCGAACGGAGCCATAAAATCTTCCCGGTTAAAACTCCATGCCACAGATGCCGAAGGGAAATATCCCCAACGATTTTCTTTAGAAAATTTAGAAGAACCATCAGCTCGGAATGAAGCCGTAATATAATATTTCGAATTGTAGTTATAATTTACACGGGCAAGATAAGACATCAGCATATTTTCTCCGATAGTAGACTCGGATAATATTGGAATACCGTTGTCCATACCTGCCATGCCCAAATCTTCATGAGAGATATTCTGCACATCGTTTCTAAAGTAATTAGAATAATTTCCTTGAAACGTAGCCGCCGCCATAGCCGAGAAATTATGTTTACGCTTAAATACTTTAGAGTAATTCAATACATTCTCATTTACCCAGCTATGATCATCATAATGGCGTACCGACGCATTGACACCTTCAGAACGGGTGGCATTACCATAACGTGTTTTCGAATTATTGAACTGTTCGTTCTGACGTTTCTTCAACCGATAACTTCCGGAAACTTTCAATTTCAATCCCGGAATAAATGTATATTCAGCGTATGCATTAGCTTGAAAATCATCTTGTATCAAACGACGATATTCATTCTCTAAAGACAAAATCGGATTAAAACGATAGTCATTGTTCGTCGGTACGGTCGGATCCCATAATAACGTACGTAAATCGGTTCCATCATAACTTACAGGCCGATATCCCCAAACACTATAAAACAAACTGTTCGTCGCACTGCTCGAAGCAACTGACGGAGAAGCTCCATTCGTTATTCCCCGGGCGTAATTTCCATTAACATTTACTTTCAGTTTCGGACTTATTCGCTGGTCAAGGCTAAAACGTCCCTGAAAACGTTGATATCCGGAATTTAATAAAATACCTTCCTGATTCAGATACGATAATGAAGCAGTATAACGAGTATCGGCTGTTCCTCCGGTCAAAGAGATGTAATGATTATTGGTAAAAGCTGTCCGGAAAATATCATCCTGCCATTTAAACTGATCGGGATAATTACGATATGATTCGAGTGTTCGCCCATTACTATAATAAGAAGAACTCAAATCACCTTGTATCTCTTCCTGCAGTCTTACAAATTCATAAGCATCCATCAGCTCAAGTTTCTTTGTTACCGTAGAAACGCTGAAACTACCATTATAAGAAATTTTGGGTTTACCGATTTGTCCCTTTTTCGTTGTGATAATAACGACACCATTTGCACCCCGAGCTCCGTAAATAGCCGTAGCCGAAGCATCCTTCAAAAAGTTCATCGACTCAATATCATTCGGATTTAGGGCCGCAGCATCAGCATCTTCTACAGGAAACCCATCAATGACGAACAAGGGAGAGTTATCCTGAGTTATGGAGTTCCCTCCACGAATCACGATGTTAAATGCCGATCCCGGCATACCCTCATTAGAGGAAACTTGGACACCGGCAATACGTCCTGCCAGAGCTTGGTCAAAACTAACTACCGGAGTTTGCAATATATCCCCCAAATTAGCTTCCCCTACTGCTCCTGTCAAATCCTTACGACGAACTTCTTGATAACCGACAACAACAACCTCATCCAAATCTTTAGAGGTCTCTTTCATAACGACTGTCATCGGTTTCTTTAAATCTACTTTCTGTTCAATTGCTCCGAATCCCAAAAAAGTAAAACGGAGAATTGCATTTCCATCCGGTACTGAAATACCGAACTTTCCGTCTATATCAGTTGTTGTACCTTTTGTAGTACCTTTTACAAGAATACTGACACCCGGAAGTCCGGCACCCGACTGATCGACTACGGTTCCGGTCACATTTTTTTGAGCCTGCAATGCCAAAGCACCGAAAGCACATAACATCACTAGGATAATCCTTAGTTTATTTTTCTTCATGAGTCTTGGTGATATTGATTAGGGTTATTGTTTCAAAACTAAATTGTATTCTACATTGTTCTTTTCCTAAAATCGAGAAAAAAATAACCACCGATTATTAAAAAAAAGAGGACTTTTGTGTTTCATGGAAATATTCATACTATTAATTCGGAATTATTATACACTTTAAATTTTCGGCTAATATAGATACATTTAAATGAGATATACACGTTTACAGCACCAAGCATAGCCCATAAAATAAAAAATGGAACTCTTTAATATTTTCTGAATAATCTTCAAAAGGAGTCCCGTTTTTTTGATACAAACTATATAAGAATATAGGACACGCTTCTTGTATAAAAAAGAATCGACGAATAGCATTATGAATTATCTTAGCACCAGAAATAATTCAAGACATTAACTAATCAAAAAACACAAAGCCCATCTATGAAAAAGACACTCTTTTTTGCAGGTTTATCACTATTGTTTCTTTTTAGTTGCATGAAAAACACCGAACACCAAGTAGGACAAATCGATCCGGTGCAGAAAGGTATAGAAACGGCAACTCAACAAATAGGAAGACAGGTCGAAATTATCGAAGATTCCGGAAAGTTTCTGAATCCAAGAACGGTCTACAACGGTGTAATCGAATATATTCCGGCAGATGACTGGACCAGTGGATTTTTTCCCGGAACAATGTGGTACATGTACGAGCTCACCAACGATAACAAATGGAAAGACTTAGGTATCAAGTACACCGAAACATTAGACTCGGTAAAATATCTCAAATGGCATCATGACGTAGGCTTTATGATTTATTGCAGTTACGGAAACGCTTATCGATTAACGGGAAATCCCGCATACAAAGACGTGATTATAGAAACGGCAAAATCTCTATCCTCTCGATTCAGACCGGTTGCAGGTGTCATACAATCATGGGATGAAGACCGAGGATGGCAAGGGACAAGAGGCTGGATGTGTCCTGTTATTATCGATAACATGATGAATCTCGAACTTTTATTCGAAGCAACTAAATTAAGCGGAGACTCAACATACCGTAAAATCGCGATCAGCCATGCCGACACGACATTGGCGCATCACTTCCGTCCGGATAACAGTTGTTATCATGTCGTAGATTATGATAAAATAAAAGGCGGTGTACGCAGCAGGCAAACAGCACAGGGATATGCAGATGAATCTTCTTGGGCTCGCGGACAAGCATGGGCTTTGTATGGTTATACCGTATGTTACCGTGAAACAAAAGACAAAAAATATCTGGAACAGGCTCAAAAGGTCTATGATTTTATATTCAATAATAAAAACATGCCTGAGGATTTAGTGCCCTATTGGGATTTCGATGCACCTCATATCCCGAACGAACCGCGCGATGCATCTGCTGCTGCCGTAACCGCCTCGGCTTTATACGAATTAAGCACATACGACAATTCCAAAGAATATAAAAAGACAGCAGATAAGATTATAGAATCGTTATCCAGTCCGGCTTATTTAGCGATTGTAGGGACAAACGGAAATTTTGTACTGATGCATTCCGTCGGAAGTATCCCTCATCACAGTGAAATCGATGTACCTCTAAATTACGCCGATTATTATTATCTGGAAGCACTGACTCGCAAAATAAATCTTGAAAAGAAATAAGAAATAAACACTCATTCTTGACCTTTATTATTTTCAGGAATCAAGAATGAGTGTTTCTATTCCGTACGATTAAAAACGTATTCTTAACGAAGTTATTCGGCAGACCTATAAAAATATAAGGAAAATTCATTCCGTTTTTTAGGTATGAGACTAACCTCAAGATATTAATTGATCCGCGATTTTATTAATCACTCCACCAAATACCGATAAACAATATAAATCTTATGTACTATTTCAAACACATATTCTTCCTGTTATTTCTGACAATACCCTTTTCTATAACAAATGCTCAAATCAGAGAATTTACCCATCCGGAAATCATATCATTCGAACATTCGACAGATCCGATAACCGCTGGGAAGAACTCTAAAGTCTCTTTATCGAACAAACATTATAAACATTTAAGACACAGCCTTCAATGGAATTGGGACAAACCGAATGCACAGATTTTTATCAATCAACCGATAGGCTACTTGTCTCAAAATCCAAATCCCAAAGAAACTTCGCTTTCTACTTTTATATTTTGGATTTACAACCCGAAAGCTATCTCTTCGGGAAAACTGAAATTCGAATTTTTAAAGCAAGGAAAGGTCTGTTCATGGTTTGAATACGGAATGAACTTCACCGGATGGAGTGGGGCATGGCTTATTTTCAGCCGAGATATGCAAGGAACTCCGGAAGAAGGGATGGACGAACTTCGTATTACCGCCCCCAATACAGACTGCGGCGAAATATTCCTCGACCATATTATTTTATCTTCATTTCAAGATGTACGTCATCAAACAGCAGATTTTCAAGCGCCCTATATCAATCCGGAAACAACCAGCCATTGGTTAGTATTACTTAAATCATGGGGAAATGATTTCGATCTCCCGATTTCGGCCCGAGTAAGTTCCTCTGAACAAAAGAGTATAAACGACGTAGAAACCCGGCTCAAGCAATTGCTTCTTCCTAAAAAGCAGCCGGATGTCGCAAAACTGAAAAAACAATTCATTGCATATAATATTACAGAAAATCCGGACGGTTCAATCTCCGGATTACCGATATTTTTTGAACGTTTTGGAGAAGCCTATGCAAATCTCGGAGGAGAGAACTATGCAAAAATCTACGCTAACCCTATGGGATTACGAAATTGTGTAAATTTCATGTATAACCTTGCAATAGCATGGAACAATAGTACGAATAATAATGAAAAGACAGAATTAGCAAACATGTTTATCCTGATGACACGCCACATGCTCGATCAGGGATTTCGTGCAGGAAGTGCTATGGGAACACTTCATCACTTAGGGTACAGCATGAGAAATTATTATCCGGCAATGTTTTTGATGAAGGATGTTCTTGTAAAAGCAGAATTAGACCAAGACATTCAGCAGGCAATGGAATGGTTTGCCGGTACGGGAGAAGTAAAACTGAAACCCGAAATAGACGGCATGGACATAGATGCATTCAACACGAGTTTAATAGGACGTCTTTCGAGCATCATGATGATGAAAGATTCTCCCCAAAAAGTAACTTATCTGCACTCTATTTCGCGTTGGATAGACAACGGATTACATTTTTCGGACGGGACGATGGGTTGTTTTAAAATAGACGGTTCGATTTTTCACCATCGTCATAACTATCCGGCATATGCCGTAGGAGGATTAGACGGAGCGGTAAACTCAGTTTGGTTATTACAAGATTCCGAATTCGAAATCAGCCGCCAAAGTCATGAGAATCTAAAATTCGCACTTCTCACCATGCGAAAATATTGTAATCTCGTAACATGGCCTTTATCCTTATCAGGAAGACATCCCGACGGAAAAGGGAAACTCATCCCATGGCACTACGCCCGATTAGCCGAAGTAGGCAGTCCTGATAAAACGGAAAAGATAGATACAGAACTTGCTTCTGCTTATTTGCGACTCAATAACGGAAAAAAAGACAACAGTTACAGTAAAAAGTTTACAAAAGCCGGAATAATGCCGGAAAAAGCTCCTGAAGGAAATTGGGGGATCAATTATTCATGTCTGGCTGTACATCGCCGAGGAAACTGGCTGGCAACAGCGATGGGACACAGCCGATACCTATGGGCTACCGAATCTTATATCGGAGCAAACTATTTCGGACGCTATCTGAATCACGGGAACTTACAAATATTAGGTTCTGGTAATCCCATAGACATGTTCGCATCCGGTTTCAATCAACAAGGCTGGGACTGGAATCACATACCCGGAACGACAGCAGCAGTCATACCGATGAAAGATCTTAAAGCCGACATTCGTCAGGTAGATGATGTCTCCGGCTATGAAGAGATGCTCCTTTCTGACGAATCTTTTGCAGGAGCAATATCCAGCAAAAATCGAAATGGAGCTTTCGGGATGAAATTGCATGAGCATGACAAATATAACGGATCATTACGAGCTCATAAATCTTATTTCTTTTTTGACAACCGGATCATCGCATTAGGTTCAGATATAGAAAGCGCTCTTCCTGATGCTCCGGTACATACGACACTATTCCAAGTATATCTTCCGGAAAAAGAGAGTCCGATTTTCGTAAACGGAAAGAAAATCTCCGATTTTCCGTATGAAAAACGGTTATCAGAGAAAACAGCCATGCTGGGCGACGGCAAAAAGAATTATTACCTGATACGTAACGGGAATATCACCGTACACAAGTCTCTACAGCACTCACTTGACGAGGAGACATGTGCCCCGACAGAAAATAACTTTGCGTTGGCGGCCATTGATCACGGGAAAACTCCTCATAATGCATCTTATGAATACATGGTACTTATACAACCTTCGGAAAAAGAAAAAAAACAATATCAAAAATCGGGAGGCTATATTGTCTTGCAACAAAACAAACGAGCTCATATCGTAAGAGACAAAGTAACTTCGACGACCGGATACGTACTTTTTGAAGAGGGTGAAGTAACCGTAGGAAACGAAATACTGTCTGTTAATCATCCTTGTTTAATAATGACAGCCAAAGAAAATAAAGATAAAATGACGATCAGTGTTTGTGACCCGGATCTTCACTTCTACGAAGGACCGGCAGACGAACAGTATGACAAAAACGGGAAACGAATAGAACGAAGCGTTTATTCACGAAAATGGATAGACAACCCTTCCGCAAAATCGACAATAAAAATAAAAATAAACGGAACATGGAACTTAGAAACACCTTCTGATTACATAAAAATATCCGGGAAAGACACGAAAAGTACATTCCTCGAAGTTTCTTGCCAACACGGCATGACCAGAGAAGTAAACCTGATTAAAGATTAAACGCAATGAAAACATCTAAAAAATTTCTATTCGCAGCTGCGGGATTATCTTTGACAAACGGAATTCCTGTTACAGCTCAAAATAACATTCAAGACCGAAAACCGAATGTAATCTATGTTTTCCCCGATCAATTCAGAAATCATGCCATGGGATTCTGGGGCGAAAAAGGGTTCAAAGAACATGTCCGGTTTAAACCTGATCCCGTAATTACTCCCAATCTGAATAATTTTGCAAAAGAATCGGTAGTATTGACCTCTGCCATGAGCAACTGCCCCTTGAGCAGTCCGCATCGAGGAATGTTACTTTCCGGTATGTATCCGGATGGGAGCGGAGTTCCGTTAAATTGTAACTCAGATCGCCCTATAAGCAGTCTCCGAGAGGATATAGAGTGTATAGGAGACGTTTTTAAGAAAAACGGATATGACTGTGCTTATATCGGGAAATTACATGTTGATTTTCCGACTCCGAATAATCCTGAAGCGCCGGGAACTTATGTAAATAACGACACTCCTGTATGGGATGCCTATACTCCCAAAGAAAGGCGGCATGGATTTGATTACTGGTATTCTTACGGAACTTTCGACATTCACAAACAACCGCATTATTGGGATACCGACGGCAAACGTCATGAAATAAGAGAATGGTCTCCGAAACACGAAGCGGATAAAGCGATAGAATATCTGAAAAATACCGAAAACGTACGAGATACTTCTAAACCTTTCTTTATGATTGTCAGTATGAACCCACCTCACAGTCCTTACCGCACAATCAACGATGTCATGGAGGAAGACTATAATCTTTACAAAGATATTCCTTTAGACGAGCTATTAGTACGCCCCAATGCAAATCCTCAAATGGAAAAAGCCCAATGCGCACCCTTTTATTTCGCTTCGGTTACCGGAGTAGATCGGGAATTCGGTCGTATTTTGAAAGCATTAAAAGATTTGGGATTAGAAGAAAACACGATCGTTGTCTTTTCTTCTGACCACGGAGAAACCATGTGTAGTCAAAACACAAATGATCCTAAAAATTCACCTTATGCAGAATCTATGAACGTTCCGTTTCTGGTTCGTTACCCAGAGAAATTAAAACCTCGTGTAGAAGACCGACTATTGCTTTCATCTCCGGACATCATGCCTACGGTACTCGGCTTAGCCGGACTGTCTCGACAGATCCCGGAAACCGTACAAGGTACGAATTTTGCGCCGGTAATATCAAAAGAAAAAAATGCGCCTAAATTGCCTTCAGGAGTACTGTATCTAAGAAACCTGAACGGAGAAAAGAATGCCGACGGCAAAATTATCTCATACTTTCCTGAGGCACGAGGAATCAAAACCGAACGTTATACTTTAGCCATATCTATCGATAAGCAACAAAATATAAAGCATATTTTCTTTTATGACGATATCAAAGATCCTTATCAGATGAATAACCTATCTGTAACGGAAAACCAGAAAATATTCAATGACTTATGCAAACAAATGGGTCAATTACTGAAACAGATAAATGACCCATGGTATAAAGATCGCATCTTAAGTTCTAAAATACCGTATTAAAGATTCGTTTAAATTTATAGTTTATAATACCGGAGTCATTCTGCACTGAGCAAAATAACTCCGGTAATTATTTTAGAACCTGTTTAAATTTTACTCAGGTCGGGTTTGAAAGTTTCTTTCGAGGATGTTTTTCTGTTTTTACGAGGAGGATAGCGGGCTATCTGACGAGTGAAAACGGGAAAAAGACCTGATAATATTTTTTTGTCGGAAAATTTACGACAGTCTCTCAAATCAGAAGTCATTCAAATTGTATAATTATCTTCCTTTCTCCAATAAATCTTTCGTTTTATATTTCATGCAGTACATATCAAACCCTTTAGCCCAATAATCTTTCTTGATTTCACTCAGTACAAAGCCATGCTTCTCATAAAACCTATATACCAATTGAGATGTCCTTACATTATTTCTCGAACACTTTCGATCGTCTTAAGCTTATCGACCCTATATTTAAGAAGCTGTGACCCGAATGATCTCCGCTGATATTCCGGATGAAAAATGTCCCAACTAATTTTCGCAACCGCCCCATTCTTCACAAAATTTATACCACCGCAACCGACAATATCGCCATCAAAAATCAAAACATAATAAAGTTCTCTTTTATTTTCCAGATATTCATTTAAATCGGCTTCTTCCTCTAATGCAAAATATTCAGGCGTATTTAATCTGATTAAATTCATCACAGCAATTTTATCCGCCGGATCATATTCCCTAATTGTAATTGAATTGTCCATTTTTCTACTTAATAAAAATACTTTCCTAATATACTCAACTTAATTGTTAAATATACGACAGGTTATTCCCTTTCAATATCAGAATCTGAAACTTCAAAGATAAAATATATATCTTTCTTATCTGATAAAATAACATTTCATGTTCAAGAAAACATTTCGGTTTGAAAAAATTTCACCACAGTTCTCCATAAATCACCTGCCTCGATCAGAAGAACTTTCTGAACATATCTAAATCTTTTCCAGCTCTTTTGTGTTTATATTATAAAAACTGAAAAAATGGTTATCTACGACCTTTTTTTCAAAAAAAAGAGTATATTTGCTAAACGGATTTATACTATTTCTTACAACTGTTTAGAAATGAATATTTTATAACTTAAATGAAACGCATTATAAAAAAAATTTCTGCGATTCGTTTTTAATGCCGTATTTATGTTCGGATTCGCCAGACAGATCACTATCGTACTACTCCTATGTATCACCAATGTCGGTTACTTATCGGCATTTAACGGTAATGTAGATCAATTTCGTCTTAACTTCGAACTCCCTTCAAGATCGGTGCAATGTATAACACAAGATAAGCAAGGACTTATCTGGATCGGAACAAACGATTGGGTAGCTTACTACGACGGGTACTCATTACAAACTCTTCCTTTACCTCAGAATATAAACCACGGTTTTTACAAAAGAATTTACTCACTCCAAAACGATACACGAGACCGAATGTGGATAGGTACTCCGTACGGAGCTTTCAGATACGATAAACAAAACGGAGAAATAAAACATTTCCTGCCGAACGAAAATGACATAAATAGCAAAAGCAACGTTATTTACAGTATTGCATTATCTCCTGATAATCAAATCTGGTTAGGTACACGAAACGGAATATACCAGTATGATGAATCTTCGAATAAACTGTTACTGTCTCCACTGTTTGCCCACCATAAAACATTTAACGAGGCTTTGAAAAGCGAACGAATAGCCAAATGTATCTATTTCGATAAGATGGGACTTTTATGGGTAGGAACTGAAGGTAACGGTCTGGTAGTAATCAACACAAAAGATCGGACACATAAAAGTTTTCATTACTCTCTTACAGACAGCACTACCATATCAAGCGATTTTATCGAAAATATATATGAGGACAGTTTCGGTTCATTATGGATTGCAACTGCCGATGGTTTATGCCGATTACGGAGAGACGATAATAACTTCGAAAGATATAATCATATAGGAATCAATGGATTGGTGACCAGTATAACGGAAGATAAAACAGAAACATTATTTCTTGCTACGGATAATGGCGTCGTGATTTTTAATAAGAAGAAACAATCCATCGAATGGTTAAAAAACAACCCGGGTAGTGAAAATACTCTCCTAAGTAACGATGTAATGAGCATCTACAAAGATCGTTCCGGAGCTATCTGGTGCGGAACGTCCAAAGGTGTGTGCCGCATCGAAAGGCAACCCCGATTTCCTCTGCTTCAGAATCTTCCCGAATCAGAAAATTCTCTCAGCAATAATTCTTTGGTCTTTTTACAAGCAGATAAAGCCAAAAATCAATTATGGATAGGAACAGCAAATGCCGGAATAGACCGTTATGACGCAACAACCGGACTTTTCTCTCATTATTCGCTTTCTGCTCTAAAACTACAACCCGGATATAATCAAATACGGACAGGAATTTTATTGCATAACGGAAACTTATTGTTAGGGACAGGAGGAGGATTACTGGAATACAATATCTTACAGAATGCTATATATCCCAAAATATTCAATTCTCAAACAGAATTGAAAGAAATATATGCATTACTTGAAACACGCAACGGAGATATCTGGATGGGAGTTTTAGACAGAGGCCTATATCGATACGATAGTAAATCAAACAAAGTAGAAAAGGTATCTTTACCTATCGAATACTCCGGGAAAAAAGATGTTTATACGAATATCAAAGTATTATTTGAAGATTCGGAAAATAATATCTGGATTGTTTTTTATCAGGGAGGAATAGGCCGATATTCTCCTGAAAACAAAACACTTGATTTGTACACTCAAACTTCGACTCATGACGGACTGAACGATAATATCGTATGGGATATCGTAGAATTACCGGATAAAATGCTTGTATTTGCAACCGGATCAGGAATAAGTTTTTTCAATTTGAAAACTAAGACTTTCGAAAAAAGAAAAAGTTTTAATGCCGCAATCAATGGAGCTGTAACTTCCATACTTCCGGTATGGCCTGATTATCTATGGTTAGGGACAGAACAAGGCATTGTCCGCATTTCCATGACAGGAAATAACATTATTCGCTTTAGCGAACGAGACGGTTTACAAGGCCCACTCTTCAATTATCAAGCTGCCGCAGCACTTCCTCCTTATCTCTATTTCGGAGGGAATAACGGATTCAACAAAATCGATACTCGGATACAATTCGATAATAGTTTTATCCCGTGGCCCTCGGTATTAAAAATCCAAAATGATAAAGGAAGCATCGATGCAAATCAATTACAGACAGAAAACAACATTCCGGCACTCTCTCTTTCATCGAGAAATCATCTCTGCGAAATCGCATTTTCTGCCTATTCTTATCAGAATGAATGGAGAAATCGTTACCAATACAAAATATTACCCAAAGACTCCGTTTGGAAATGGGTAACTTTCGGAAAAAACAGTATTACACTTCCGTCTTTAAAAAGCGGGAAATATACATTGATGCTACGCGGAGCAAATTCGGACGGGAAATGGGGAGACGCTCACGAAGTTTTAATCATCCGAGTAAAAAGTTTTTGGGCAATCGTGATCTGGAGTATCTTAGGAGCTATCGCTTTATTCGGATTTCTACTTTACCTCTTAAACAAGAGATATCCTCATATCTTGAAAAATTACCAGAAAATCTTATCAAAAAAGAAAAACAAGGTTCTTAAAAATCCGGTAAAACTAAAAGAACCGGACGAGAAAAACCAAAAGATAGTAAATGCTCTTATCGCAACTATGGAGACAGACCATCTTTATACTAATAAACGTCTCAATAAAGCTCAATTGGCTGCAGTATTGAAGCTTACGGAACTACAATTAGCACAAATACTAAAAGAGTACATAGGAAAAGGATTTGCCGATTTTGTCAATTACTATCGGGTAGAAGCTGTGAAAGAAAAACTAAAAGACCCTAAATATAAAGATATAACATTGATGGGTGTTGCCGACGAATGCGGCTTTAACTCCAAAACTTCATTTTATAGAGTATTCAAAGAAGTTACGGGCATCACACCGGCTGACTATTTAGAACAACTGAAGAACAAACGATAAAATCTTAGAGTTTGTCTAAATTTTGCTCGGGTCAGGTTTGAGAGTTATGGATGTCCTTTTGATTTTGATAAGAAAATAACAGGCTTATAAGAAAATGAAAAAACAAACCAAAAAGAAAAGCGCAAAGAGGCGCTGACAAAATTTCTGTATCGAAAAATTCAGGACAGTCCCTTAAAACAATAGTATCATCCTTCGAATTGTTCTAACCGCATTTGATCACCCTCTAAAACAGCATAAGAAAAATAATTGATCCAATCTCCCAAGATAATCACCCTACTATCTCGTCGTATCATCAAATCTAACATGATATGACGATGTCCGAAAACAAAAAAATCGATATGAACAGACGACTTCTCAAGATATTCTTTGGCATATCGAACCAAATATTCATTGTCTTCTCCGCAATAATCTTTACAATTACCGTTCTGGCGACTATGAGAAGACCACTTATGTGCAAATGCAACCGTCCAACGGGGATGAATTGCCGAATATAACATCTGGCATAACCGATTATGAAAAACAGACCGAATAAAACGAAAAGTCAGCGGAGTATCCCCTAACCCGTCACCATGAGCCAAATAAAATGTCTTTCCGTTTAAATCGACAATTTCCGGAGCATAATGTACCTTTACACCTAATTCACCGGGTAAATAATCGAATATCCATATATCATGATTTCCGATAAACCAATGCACATCTATCCCTTTATCTGTCAATTCGGCAACTTTACCGAAAAATCGGGTAAATCCTCTTGGAACGACAGTCTTATATTCATACCAATAATCTAATATATCTCCCATCAGATATATTGCTGAAGCATCCTCTTTAACCGAATCGAACCAACGCACCACTCTTCGCTCATTCTCAAGCGGATTTTTTAATGTTCGTGCGCCCAAATGCAAATCGGACAAGAAATAGATCTTTTTCATTTAACGGCACTTTATAAAATAAGGATATGGAATTCGTTTTTACAAAAAACCGAGTTCCAGTTTGGCTTCTTCACTCATCATATCCTTATCCCATTCCGGCTCAAAAACCAACTGAATATCGACACTCTTAACATCATCTATGCTCTCGACCTTCATCCGGACATCTTCAACGATAAAATCTGCTGCCGGACAATTTGGTGCAGTAAGGGTCATCTCTATATGGACATTCTTCTCATCATCTACCTCAATAGAGTAAATCAACCCTAAATCATATACGTTTACCGGGATTTCCGGATCATAAACCGTACGGAGCATCTTCACGATTTTTTCCTCGACAGTCAATATATCATTTTCTTTCTCTTCCATAATGCAGTTTTTATCTTAACGAAGGTAGTTAATTTTTATGGAAACTCAAAACAGCGGTAAAAAGTTCAAGCATTTTGCTACATTTGCATAAAAGACCCTGTCTAAATAAATAACCTTTACGGAACAATGATAAAACAAGATTTTTTATTGGTACAAATTGAAGAACTTGCTAAAAAATTAGCTAAGCTTCTGAAAAAGAAAGAAACTCCGGGAAGCGACACAGATACTCTTGCCGATGATTGCTACAAAGATATACACCTGAGCTTACAAGAGGTGCAAAATGCAACAGCTGAAGAATTGACCGAAAAAGTACCGGACTGGGAACTCCTCGAATTATTAATCAAGTTGATATTAGCCGATGACAGAATAAATTCCGATCGTCAGCAAATAGAAAAAGCTCAACAGCTTTTATACTTCGTACAAGAACGAGACCGGACCTATTCTTTTGATCGTATTGCTTTAGCCGAATCGATAAGAAAGCTGCTTGCCGAATAATCAACGACTATTCGAGCGACGAGATTTTTTCTTGACATTACGTGCTCTATCTTCTGACTTAGGGCGCATAGCAATCTCTTTCTCTGCCTTTTTTCTTTCGTTTCCACGTGTACCACGCAAAGTTTTTCGTAATTTGTCCGCATCTTTTCGTGATGAAAAGTTCTCAGAAGATTTCCGTTTATTCTTCTTCTCATCACCTTTTGAAATTATTTCCGGAAAACGCAATATTTCACCATCTATCCGCACTTTGTCTTCTAACGACACTTTAGCTCCCATAACTGCAAGAACACCATTTATCGTTACCCGCTCGTCAACGATCAACTGATCAGCTTCACGACGAGAACAAAAACCTGCGTCACTTATATACTTATTGATCCTTATCTTTTCCATATCATCATTCCAAAACAATGCGTGAAACATTTACATTTTCTTGCAAAAACAAAGATGCTGCCGTAGAAAACCTTTGAGGGGATTCGGTCGTAAGAAAACGGCATGTACTGTTTTTAGTACACCGTCTCTCCATTTCAGGATGCCGATAAAGATAATTCTTAAGACTTACGGCAACCAAATCGCCTTGAGGAAGAGGTAATACTCCCTCTGGCAAAAATGCCTTGATTTTATCCAATAACAGAGGATAATGAGTACATCCCAAAATAACCGTATCTATATCGGGACATTGCATCATAAGACGGTCTATATACTGACGTACAAAATAATCTGCACCGGGAGAACGATGTTCATTATTTTCGACTAATGGCACCCACATTGGACATGCTTCTCCGAATACCTCATACTCCGGATATAGTTTTTTTATCTCTAACGGGTATGAACAAGATTGTATAGTTCCTGTTGTTCCCAATATCCCGATTTTTCCTGTCCGGGTTATACTCTCCAACGCTTCGACTGTCGGGCGAATGACTCCTAAAACTCTCCTATTAGGGGCAATTCGAGGGAGGTCTTTCTGTTGAATAGAACGAAGTGCTTTCGCAGAGGCAGTATTACAAGCCAGAATAACTAACTGACAACCACGCTCAAATAAGGTCAACACAGCCTCTCTGGTAAACTCATACACAATCTCAAAAGAGCGAGTTCCATAGGGAGCACGGGCATTATCTCCCAAATAAATATAATCATATTCGGGCATTTGCCGACGAATATCTTCCAAAATAGTCAATCCGCCGTAACCTGAATCAAATATTCCTATCGGACCGGGTTGTTCGCTATATAAATTCATCTTCACAAGAAAACAGAAAAAGGATGATACAGGCGATCATCCTTCTCTGATTATGTATTGAAAATTATTATTTTAATCCCAATTTTGCCTTTACCAACGGAGTAGCATCTTCACTACCAGCTCCGGCAAACAACACAGCATTAAGGTCGAATAAATAGGTGAACTTATATTCGTCTCCCACCGCTTTAATGGCATCTCTCATTTTTTTCTCTACCGGAGCGAGCAATTGCTGTTGCTGCTTAGCTAAATCATTTTGAACTACCTCTTGGAAATTCTGAATTCTTTGGTTCAATTCAGCCAATTCTTGTTGACGACGAGCTTTGATATTTTCCGGAATAGAGATCGAATCTTGTGTCGCCATCAATTCTTTATACTTTTTACCGAATTCTTCCTGCATTTTAAGGAATTCATCTTCATACTTTTTAGCAAGAGCGTCATATTCTTTCTGTGCAGCTTCCCGTTCGGGCATAGCAGAAAAAATTTCCATAGTATTTACAGTTCCGAATTTAAATTGCGGAGTCTGAGCAAATGCACAAAAAGGCAATGCAAACAATACAATAATCAAAAGTTTCTTAAACATATAATTCAATTTTTTATTTTTAATAATCGAGAACCATTAACAGGACACAAAAATACATATTTATTTCGAATATCCTAATTTTGCAAGGACTTCATTGCTTATATCGATGCGAGGAGAGGCAAATATAATATTTGCAGAAGATGCTCGGTCCATTACCATCTGGTATCCTTTCGTCTCCGAAATTTGTTTCACGGCGTTATAGATATCATCCTGTATCGGTTTCATAAGACTTTCTCTCTTCTTAAACAATTCTCCTTCCGGTCCGAAATATTTACGACGAAGATCTTGAGTTTTTTTGTCCTCAGCAACAATTTCTTCCTCTTTCTTTTTCTTTTGATCATCTGACAAAAAGACGGAGTTAGACTGATACTCTTTATACATACTCTCTACTTTTTGTGCTTGAGTCGTTATTTCTTTTTCCCACCGTTGAGAAACTTGTTTCAATTGTTCGTTCGCCATTTCATACGAAGGTATATTCTTCAATATATACTCCATATCTATCAATGCAAATTTCTGAGCCTTGCTCTCGAATGCAAATGCGGCAACTAATGCTAAAATAAAAATAATCCGTTTCATACTCAATTATTTTAAAGGTTAAAAACAGAATCGGCAGAAAGAGCCTCCTTCTCCTAAAAACATTTCTTTCATTCTCTTTGTTCCGCTCTACCCACAGCAAATAACATTCCTTAGAATTCCTGCCCAAGGATGAAGTGTAACTGACTGCCTCCGACTTTCTGCACTCCGGTGAAAGGCTTATCAAATCCGTATGCCCAATCAAGCCCCATCATTCCGATCATCGGCAAAAATATACGGACTCCCACACCCGCAGAACGTTTCAATTTAAATGGATTGAAATTCTTCACTTCAGTCCAAGCATTTCCGGCTTCGGCAAATGCCAAAGCATAAATAGTAGAAGACGGTTGCAATATAACCGGGAAATGGAGTTCCACTCCCAAACGCGTATATGCATACCCCTCATATCCATAAGGAGTCAATGATCCGTTTTCATATCCGCGAAGTGCGATAGTCTCGGTAGCATAATTATAGCTATATCCCGACATACCGTCTCCTCCCACATAGAAAGTCTCGAACGGTGAACGCTTATATTTATTATAAGAACCTAAGATACCCACTTCGGCACGAGTCATCAATACAAGGGTATGCTGGCTCTCCGCCGAAGTAAGCGGAGTAAATGTTTTTGCTTTAAATTTCCACTTATGATATTCGATCCACTTATACATCGTTTCCCGGTCTTTTTTATTATTGGAAGGATCGAGTTTACTATAATCAACGTTATTGAAAAGTGAATACGGAGGTGTAAGCTGTAACGACAGTGAGAATTGAGATCCCCGACGAGTATATATCGGGTTATCGATAGAATTTCGGGCCAATGTCAAATTCAAGGTAATACTGTGAGACGTACCGTTCTGCATAAAATAAAGATATTCCCAATCTTTCAGCTTATACAACTGATACCCCAATTCTGCAGAAAGCGTAAAATAGTCATCCGGCCAATTCAATCGTTTCCCGAACCCTACAGCAACACCGAACATCTGTAAAGATTTACTGGGATCGAGTGCATAACTGTAGTCATAATTATTGCCGTAATAATCATTATAACCATAATAGCCGTTATACCCATAACCATACGGATCGATATAGTTATTATTCCAATAACTGGTACTTATGTCTGTCTGACGACTATAGTAAACCGAAAAACTGAATGAATTAGGTCGTTTTCCGCCAAACCAAGGATCCATAAATGACAAACTATAAGATTGATAATAACGGGCATTAGTCTGAGCACTGATTGTCAAGGTCTGTCCCTCTCCTTGAGGAATAATTCCTTTATAAGACTTCGGTTTCAAGAAATTCTTTACAGAGAAATTAGTAAACTTCAAGCTCAATTTACCGATTATTCCGGTCTGCCCCCAACCGGCAGAAAATTCTATTTGGTCATTAGCCTTCGATTGTAAAGCATACACCAAATCTACAGTTCCGTTTTCAGGATCAGGTTCAGGACGAATATCCATTGTTTCCGGATCGAAATGTCCCATTTGAGCAATCTCACGGGCAGAACGCATCAAATCGGATTTATTGAAAAGTTCACCTGGTTTAGTTCGTAATTCCCGACGAACGACATGCTCATATAACCGGTCATTACCTTGAATGATGACTTTATTGATACGAGCTTGCTGTCCTTCGTACATACGCAATTCCAAGTCTATGGAATCATTTTCGACATTTACTTCGATAGGGTCAAGTTGAAAAAAAAGATAACCATTATTCATATACAAATTGGCAACTGCATCTTCATCTTCCATAGTCCGTTGTCTCAAGAGCTTTTGATTATATACATCTCCCGGTTTCATTCGAAGCAATGCACTCAGGTATTCAGAAGGATAAAGGGTATTTCCCACCCAACGTATATCCCTCAAATAATATTTTCGGCCTTCATCTACCTTAATGAATACATCTACAGTCTTATCATTATAAGGAGCAACACTATCACTTATGATAACAGCATCCCTATACCCCAATTCATTGTATTTATCAATAATCAGATTAAGATCTTCTGCAAATTTCTCTTTTACAAATTTTTTGGTACGGAACAGATTTATCAATTTCCCTTTCTCATTGGTTTTCTTCATTACACGTTGTAACTTATTATCTGAAAGGACAGTATTTCCGTCTATATATATTTTATGAACCTTAACCTTTTCTTTTTTATCGATATTGATATCGACAATAACTTGATTTTCGTGAGAGAGGTCATCTTTTTGCAAAATCTGTACTTCTGCATTCTTGAAACCTTTTTCTTCAAAATGTTTTTTTATCAACATCTTAGCTCGGTCTACAATGTTCGGAGTTATTTGGTTGCCTTTTACCAATCCAAGCTTCAACTCCAAATCTTCCCGTTCCGATTTTTTTATTCCATTATAATTGATCTGAGAGATACGGGGTCGCTGTTTAAGGTCTATATTCAACCATACCTGAGAGCCGTATATCTTAGTGACAGAAATAGCGACATCAGAAAACAGTCCTTGCCTCCAAAATCGTTTTACGGCAGTTGTGATAGCATCTCCGGGTATTTCGATCGTTTCCCCCACCGACAATCCTGAGAAACCGATCAAAACATAATCTTCATAATTATTTTTTACTCCGGAAACCGATATTCCTGCGATTTCATATTTTTTAGGAGTCGCCGAATATAAAACTTCGGGATTATAAATCGTATCGTTTTTAATTGTCGTCCCATCCTGTGCAAACAGAGAACCAGTTGCAAATAAAAGGAATACGAGCAGTAATAATGGGTATTTGAGCATATTGCGTTGTAAAATTTCTAATATCGTTCTCATAACTGTTCACTTATTTTTCCGAACCGTCGTTCGCGTGACTGATAATCGCAGATAGCTTTATATAGACTCTCCTTACCGAAATCAGGCCAATATTCTTCTGTAAAATAAAGTTCGGCATAAGAGAGCTGCCACATTAAAAAATTACTGATCCGTAATTCACCTCCGGTACGAATCAATAAATCCGGATCAGGAAATGCAGCAGTCGTCAAACGAGAACTGATCAAAGATTCGTCAATATCATTTATTGCAAGCTGTCCCGAAGCGACATCTGTAGCAATGCGTTTTGTAGCATCCGTAATTTCCCACCGGGAAGAATAACTTAATGCCAATATCAATGTAAGCCCGGTATTAACAGAGGTTTGTACTATACAATTATCTAACCGCGCCTTAACTTCATCCGGCATACGCGACAAATCCCCGATAGCATTCAAACGAACGTTATTCTTCATCAAATCCGGAGTTTCCCTTTCAATAGCCATTACCATAAGAGCCATTAAAGCCGTTATTTCTTCATCCGGACGTGACCAGTTTTCCGTTGAAAAAGTATATAATGTAAGATACTTAACACCAATTTCAACAGCAGCTTCTGTAACAGTACGTACGGCATCTACACCATATTTATGGCCGTAAGTACGTTCCATATTCCGCTCCTTCGCCCAACGACCATTACCATCCATTATGATAGCAATATGTTGAGGCAAACGTGTTTTATCTATTTTCTCTAAATACGACATAAGTCGATCTCATTATTTTTTATTATAAGTTATTGCAAATAGTCTTTTTACGCCCGAAATCATAAGTTATTGTAAACCATGTAAAAGAATACCAATCGGTATTCTTAAATGCAGAACTTTGAATTTTATAAGGATCGTCCAAAACTTTTCCGTCAAGCTTATCTCCTAAAGATTTCCTCATAGAAAATTCAAAACCGATATTCCATCTCTCGGCCAACTTATACTTCAGCCCCACTCCGATAGGTATATTCAAACTAAAATATCCGTCACCTTTTTTAGGGACTGCCGTAATCCCCACCCCGCCTAACAGATATGGAGAAAAACGCTTTGTTCCTAAATAAGAGTACCCCCATCCATAATGGAAAAAGTTAAATTCCGCTTGAGCACCCATATCGATCAACTGTCGCTTAAATACATAATAAGTTCCTCCGGGAAAGACATTGGACATTCCTCTTGTATCACCCTTGATACCGGACGTCGCCAAATCACATTTTATAGCCCAGCGATAATTCAGGTTTCTTCGAAATACCGCTCCGAAAACCGCTCCCGGCTTTCGAAATATTTTTGAAGGATTAATATCCCCCATATAAAATCCTATACCTGCGCCCGCACCGATTTCATACTTAAAATCCTGGCTTCGGACTACCGATATAGAAGCTATCGATATAATGATAATCAAAAGGAGCTTCTTCATGTGATGTCATTTAAAAACGCAACCTAATAATAAAAACGCTACAATTTGATTAAAATTATTTCAAGAATTCATTTTTCACCTTTATTTATTTAAGGTATAGGCTCAAAAGTAAGCCGTGTGATTACTCCCCGCCACACCTCATCATACAAATCTCCGCTTTCATTCACTCCGCCAAACATATATATAAAAGGTACAGGCTCGGTTGTCAAAGCTTTTGTATATCGCCGCATACCTGTCGGAATAACAGGACTCTCTATAGTATTCCACAACATTTGAGATGACCGGATATTAAGACTCTCTTCACATACGACAACCGACGCAAAAGCTCTACCTTTAATATCTTTCGGTAAAGACAAGGAAGAGCCGTCTTCTGCTTTCGTCCAAAAACCTCCCAAATCTGTTGTAGTATAAATATCATTCAACACTTTAGTGCCATCCGATCCTCCTATAATAAAGTATGTCAACAATTCAGTGTAATAGTCAAGAGATGAATTATATTTATATGTATAATATGTAAAAAACATAGCCCCTTCTCTCGGTGTAATCGGAGCTCCACCCGCTCCTCCGTTCACATTATTCAACGATACCCAATTTTCTCCGTCAAACCCCCATACCGAATTGGAAAAAGAGTGCCCGTCACTTAATCGCCCGCCGACAAAAACAATTTGGGATGTTCCCCAATCGCTTTTATAAGAGACTGTATTGCTAAAACCCGAAACGGGGAAATCTGCCGGGACAACCGTCAATTCACCTTCTTGAGGATAAGATGCATACTTATAAACACTTCCGTCCTTAACTATTCCCAATAAGGTACTTTCGTACATTCCTATCAAACTGTAAAATGCAGAAGAACCTGCTACCGGATTCCAACTAACACCATCAGAAGAAGATACTAACGTCTTTGAGTCTGATGCTCCGGACAACGCAAAAAAGCCTTCGGGAGAAACGACAATAGAACTTATATCGAAATCGGATATTCCGGAAATAGTACCTTTTTGCCAGTTTCCTTGTCCCGGAGTAGCCGTTTTAGATAAAGAATATTCACCCGATTCATTTTCGGTAAAACAATAAACGACACCATTTTTCATCAAAGTCTTCTGAGCAACAGCATCCGATACAGGCAGCCCGCTACCTGACAAATTCTCCCAAATCAAAGAATCTGCTTTTACTTGATGTACCCGCACATCGATCACATAATCTCGTTGAGTCGTTCCGTCTGCCGCAACAACGGTCATGGTTACCGATCCTCTTCCGCCGGAGAAATCAATAGAGTCGGAAGGTGATTCTAAATAGTTGATCGTCGTAGTTTTGTCATTTCCCGAATCATCTTTACCTTTTATATATATTTCAACTTTTGAAGGAGATGAAAATTCCATATTTGCAACCAAATGGGAAATGTCCGTCCCGTAAGGTAAAGAATCTGCATTGTAAATATTTCCGGATACAAGATCGATCGTAAAAAATCGCTTAGATAAATTATCAACAATAGAGGCCGTATCATCGGATAGATAAAAAGATTTTACCATAGTGTTCGAATAAGAGGAATACAACGGCACATCTTCATCTTCCGCATCATTGCAACTAATAAACAATATAAAAAATACGGATAAAAGAGAAAAAAGTATTTTAGACACTTTCATGCTGAAATATTTTACATTAATAGCTATTAAAGCTGCAAAATTAGAAACATTTTTCGCTTTAGCCACAGTATTGCATATAATTATAACAATTTATAGTAAACCACGATTTTTTTCAACAAAATAGCAATCTATAAATTACCATAAATTATAGTTGCAAAACCATTTCTAATTTTGCCAAGTTTCAAAATTAATAAAACCGATGAAAAACTGTCCTGTTTTTCGATATACATGCCAAATAGCTCTATTTATCCGACATTTCTATCGACGATATATTTTTGAAATCAAATGTCCTCCGGAATAAAAAAATCGATCGGGAACACGAGTTACGACCGGTGCACAGACTCCGTTTTTCAATTCAAACGGAGTCTCTTCTATCCGGATCTCATCCCAACAATCCGAATCGATAAAACTTTGTAACAGAACCGCACCTCCTTCTACAAGCAAGCTGCTTATTTTCCGACGAAACAGTTCCTGCAACAGTGTCGGAATTATCGGCTTTGCGAAATCGACTGTCAAATACTCAATATTACCGCTCGGTTCATGTATTTTTTCCGTAATGACTAATGTCGGATTTCCATCAGAAAACAATCTTAAATTTTCAGGAAGCTCTAACCTCCGGTCTATAACCAAACGTAACGGATTTTTACCGCTCCAATAACGTACTGTCAAAGAAGGATCATCATATAACGCCGTACGTCTCCCGACTAAAATTGCATCATATTCAGCTCTTAACCGATGCACAGATGCTAAAGTAGCAGCATTGGAAAATAAAACCGGCGACTCACTACAAGATCGTATCCGATCGATAAACCCATCGGAACTTTGTGCCCACTTTAAGAGAATATAAGGACGATGAAGTTTTTGAAATGTCATAAAATGAGCATTCAAACGAATAGCCTCTTCTTCCAATACCCCCGTGATTACCTCGACTCCGGCCTCACGCAACATCCGGACTCCTCGCCCGGAAACTTCAGGAAAAGGATCGAAACAGGCCATGACGACCCGAGGTATTTGCTTTTCGATAATCAGTTTGCAACACGGAGGTGTTTTTCCATAATGAGAACAAGGTTCGAGTGAAACATAGATCGTAGATTCTCTAAGCAATTCTTCATTCTTGACCGAACGGATGGCATTGACTTCGGCATGTGCGTCTCCATACCTGCGATGATACCCCTCTCCTATAATTTTTCCTTTATGCACAACTACCGCTCCCACCATAGGATTGGGAGATACATGACCGCGCCCTAATGCCGCCAATTGTAAACAACGACGCATATAGCGGCAATGATCCTCATGCGAATATTTCATACTATATTTTTCTTATCTTTGTACACAAAGCAGCAAGCCGCACATGGAACAAAGTATTCGACGTATCCAAAATTGTTTACAGGATATATATCCTGCCGGAGAAATCAAGGCATTGACCCGCATCATTCTCGAAGAAGTATGCCAATATTCTCTTACAGATATACTTTTGCACAAAAGTAGCATTTTATCGACAAGTAAGCACCAAGAGATCGAAACTATCTTACAACGGTTGAAACGAAATGAACCGATCCAATATATTCTCGGACATACAAAATTTTACGGAATAAACATCAACGTAGCTCCCGGAGTGCTGATTCCTCGCCCCGAAACGGAAGAATTGGTCGAGCTTATCTTAAAAGAAAATGAAAAGCTCAAAGGGAACATCCTCGACATCGGTACAGGAAGCGGATGTATAGCATTAGCTCTGGCAAAATCCTTACCTGAATCCCGAGTAGAAGGTTGGGATATTTCCCACGAAGCCCTGAACATAGCGGCACGAAACGCCCGACAAAACGGTATCGAAGTATCCTTTCATTTAAAAGATATTCTAAATCTTAATACAGAAGAAATCCCCCAATATGAACTGATTGTAAGCAATCCCCCTTATATTTGCGAAAAGGAGAAAAAAGAAATGGAAAGGAATGTCTTGGACTATGAACCTCACCTCGCCTTATTTGTAAAAGATTCCGACCCGTTACTTTTTTACCGAAAAATAGCAGAAGCCGGAAAAAGTATTCTTAAGCCCGGAAAGAACCTTTATTTCGAAATCAATGCTTTATTCGGGAAAGAGACACAAGAGATGATAGAAGCATACGGTTACACAGATGTTCACATATATAAAGACATTTCGGGAAAAGACAGATTTATCTCTGCAAAGAATAACGGATAACCCCGATATGACAAGACCTGTTTTCTTTCCGAAATCTTTTTCTCTTTTTTATAAAACAGAATAGTACAAAAAAAACGAATAACTTTCATTATATACACCATGTCTAAATCTTTATCGCCTCAAGAAGCTCTGCACAAGGCAGCAGCATATTGTTCTTCTGGAGAACAATGCTGTCACGACATATTCGAGAAACTAAAAAAATGGGGAATTGAAAACTCCGAAGCTTCTGAAATCATAGAATATCTGATAAAGCAACGCTTTATCGACGAAGCCCGTTATGCAAAAGGATTCACAAATGATAAATTCAGATTCAACAAATGGGGAAGAATTAAAATAGCATACGCTTTACGTCAAAAAAAGATTCCGGAAATATTAATCGATGAAACTCTTCACAACATAGATGAAGAGCAATATCGGGATACTCTTTTACAGATTCTGGGAAACAAACAAAAAAATATAAAAGCATCCGATAAATACGACCTGCACGCAAAACTATTCCGATTTGCCGCATCCAGAGGGTTTGAACCGGATATCATACAATCGGTCATCCAATCCATGAAACTATGAAAAAACAGATCGGGAATATAATAGATCTATTTTATCCTCGCACCTGCCGGGTATGTGGAAGAACGTTGCTAACTCACGAAGAATTTCTATGTCTTCATTGTATTCACAATATACCCCGAACCGATTTTCACAAAAAAGAATCCCATCCAATGGAACAATTGTTCAGAGGGAAAATCGACATACAAGACGCATACGCTTTCTTTTATTTTACCCAAAACGGGGATTACAGACATCTGATTCACAACATAAAATACAAAGGAGAAAAGCTCTGCGGAAAATATTTGGGCACTCTTTTCGCCTCGGAACTGCTTAAAGACGGAAAACTTCAGGACATAGACATCATTGTTCCTGTTCCGTTACATCGTAGCAAAGAGCGAGCCAGAGGATATAACCAAAGTGAATGGATCGCTAAAGGTATCGCCGATGTTATCGGTAAAGAGGTGTGTCCTCATTTATTATACCGAAAGAAAAAAAACGAAAGTCAAACTCATAAATCACTCTATGAACGTTGGCTAAACACTCATTCGGCATTTTATTTTCAGGAAACAGCAGAAATAAAAGACAAACATATTTTACTGATCGATGATGTCGTAACTACCGGAGCTACTCTATTAGCATGTGCTGAAGCATTATCGGAATCTGAAAATTGTAAAATTTCTTTTTTAACTTTAGCTATCACTCAACAAAACAACAAATAAGAACCTGAAAAAATCATTCCAGAAAATTTTCTTTCGTTCTGTTTTTTGTAACTTTGCATTTACAATAAAAGAGTTACAATATAGAACCAATAACAACATGAAAAGTTTAGAGAGATTAGTCGCTGAAAAATTGCTTAAAATCAGTGCAGTAAAACTCCAGCCATCCAATTCCTTCACATGGGCTTCAGGATGGAAATCGCCGATTTATACGGATAATCGCAAGACCTTATCTTATCCGGCACTCCGTTCTTTTATCAAAATCGAATTGTGCCGTCTGATTATGGAAAAATATGAAAATGTCGACGCTATTGCAGGTGTAGCGACAGGGGCAATCGCTCAAGGAGCTTTAGTCGCTGACGAATTAGGTTTACCATACGTATATGTGCGTTCTACGCCCAAAGATCACGGACTTGAAAATCTGATCGAAGGAAATTTGATTCCGGGACAACGGGTCGTTGTCATAGAGGATTTGATCTCTACCGGCGGAAGCAGTCTCAAAGCCGTAGAAGCCATACGCAACGCAGGTTGCGAAGTCATAGGTATGGCAGCAATTTTCACTTATCGTTTCCCGATTGCGGAAGAACGATTCAAAGCAGCAAATGTAAAATTGACTACCCTCAGTAACTACGATGCTGTACTGGAAGTAGCTCTGGAAACCAAGTATATCGAAGAAGAAGATCTTGCTACTTTACAAGAATGGAGACGCGACCCTGCTAAATGGAATCAAGATAAATAAACGGCAAATGACACAATTCGAAAGTAATATAAAAATTATTCCGGCAAATATAGAGACCATCTTTAACACGATATCCGATCTAAAAAATCTGGAAAAGATTAAAGACCGCTTGCCTGTCGACAAAATACAGGATTTCTCTTGTGACACAGACAGTTGCTCATTCTCGGTAAATCCGGTTGGTTCTCTCGGACTAAGAATTATCGAACGAGAACCTTACAAAACGATCAAATTCGAAACGGAGAAATCTCCGGTACCTCTCTTTTTATGGATACAATTATTACCTGTAACCGATCAAGAGACAAAAATCAAAATTACATGCCGGGCTGAACTGAATATGCTCATTAAAGGAATGGTTTCGAAACCGTTACAAGACGGTATCGAAAAACTGGCGGATATGTTGACGACAATTACTTACGAATAAAAAAAATTTTCATGGCACAGAAACTCTGGGAAAAGAATGTTCAGGTAAATGCGGATATAGACCGATTTACAGTAGGAAGAGACAGAGAAATGGATCTTTATCTTGCTCCGTATGATGTATTGGGTTCTATTGCTCATATTACAATGCTCGAAAGTATCGGATTATTAACAAAAAACGAACTGGATATTCTGACCGGAGAACTTCGGAACATTTACGCCATAATCCAAAAAGGCGAGTTCATTATAGAAGATGGTATTGAGGATGTTCATTCGCAAGTAGAACTGATGCTGACCCGTAAATTAGGAGATATTGGAAAAAAAATACACAGTGGACGTTCTCGAAACGACCAAGTGCTCGTGGATCTAAAACTATTCATTCGCAGTGAGATAAAGACCCTTGTCGAACTTTCCGATAATTTGATAAATGCATTAATCCGACAAAGCAATACATATAAAAATATTTTAATGCCCGGATATACGCATTTGCAAGTTGCCATGCCCTCTTCATTCGGGCTTTGGTTTGGCGCTTACGCAGAGAGTCTCGTCGATGATCTTTCCGTCATGCAAGCGGCTTATCGCATCTGTAACAGAAACCCGTTGGGGTCTGCTGCCGGATACGGCTCATCATTTCCTCTGAATCGGACAATGACTACCCGACTTTTAGGATTCGATTCTATGGATTATAACGTCGTATATGCTCAAATGGGACGAGGAAAAACCGAACGGATTGTCGCATCAGCGATGGGATCGATCGCCGCAACATTGTCGAAATTGGCTTTTGATGCCTGTTTATTTAACTCCCAAAATTTCGGATTCATCAAACTTCCGGACGAATATACTACAGGATCAAGCATCATGCCTCATAAGAAAAATCCGGACGTATTCGAATTAACTCGTGCCAAATGTAATAAAATACAAGCTCTTCCGTATCAGATTACACTGATTTCCAATAATCTTCCCTCAGGATATTTTAGAGACCTGCAAATCATTAAAGAAATATTTTTGCCGGCTTTTGATGAACTAAAGGAATGTTTGCGCATGGTAACGGAAATGATGAGCCATATGACCGTAAACACTCATATTCTGGACGATGATAAATACAAATTGATATTCAGTGTTGAAGAAGTCAACCGTCTGACCCTTTCAGGAGTACCATTTCGGGATGCTTACAAACAGGTCGGATTGAGTATCGAAGCCGGAACATTTGAACCCGATAAACATGTACAACATACACATGAAGGCAGTATCGGTAACCTCTGCAATGATCGCATATCTTTACTAAAACAGCAAGTTATAGACGGATTTGATTTTAACAAAATCGAATCGGCTGAAGCTGCTCTTTTAGGGAAATCTTGATAAAAGATCAAAGATTTTTAAAGAAAAAAATAAATTCTTCACACGCAGAGATATACCAAAGAGAATATCTCTGCGTTTTATATCTGTAAATGTCTGTAATGTTCAAATATCCATTCATATTATATCTATTTCTGATTATTCTTTTCTCCGGATGCGATAAGAATGATGAATACCGTATTCCGGTAACGACTGTAAGAATCGAGTTCAGAAGCTCTGCTTTATGGAGTCAATACGGTGTACATGCGTTTCCGGACTATCAAAAATTCATTCTTAACAAAATTCCCAACAAAGAATTTTATAATGTATCTTCTGCAACAGGCTATGGAGGTGTATTACTGGTCTGCGGATATTCTAATCAATTATACGCTTACGACCTGACATGTCCGGTAGAACGAGATCCCTCAGTCAGAATCGACATAGATGAAGAGACATATCACGCTTATTGCCCACAATGTAAATCGACATTCGATGTTTTTGAAGGAACAGGTTCTCCTTTAAGCGGAACAGCTCGAGAACATAAATATATGTTACGAAGTTATCAAGTCGGCATCGCAAACGGATTATATTATATAACAAACTAAAAATCAAAGATTAGCAGGTTAAATATCAACACAAAATCATTTCTTGATAAACTCATAAAATCATATTTTTAAAAGTTTATCGAGCTTTTCGGCTATAAATCTTTTGAAAAAACAAAAAACAATTCTATATTTGCAGTCGCAAATGCGAAAATAGCTCAGTTGGTAGAGCATAACCTTGCCAAGGTTAGGGTCGCGGGTTCGAGTCCCGTTTTTCGCTCCAGGCCGCCCGGATGGTGGAATGGTAGACACGAAGGACTTAAAATCCTTTGGCTATTGCAGCTGTGCGGGTTCAAGTCCCGCTCCGGGTACGAAAGGCAACAAATCAAAGAAATCTGAGATTTGTTGCCTTTTCGTTTTTTTACAATATTCCATATAAAAACATACCAATATTTACAACTCTCACCTATTACTTACATTCAATTTTTTATTTATCGTTAACACCCTTATTTTGTACAAAAAAGAATATATTTACAACCTTATAAATCAAAAATAAAATATGGATATCGCATTGATTATTTTAGGAATAATTTGCCTCATTACAGGAATAGCCGGATGTTTTCTTCCGGTTCTTCCGGGACCGCCAGTCGCCTATTTAGGCATTCTTCTCCTACATATCACCGAAAAAGTACAATACTCCGGCACACAATTACTGATTTGGTTGTTTATCGTCATTATCACATTGATCTTGGATTATTTCATTCCGATGCTGGGCAGCAAATATAGCGGTGGTAGTAAATGGGGAAACCGGGGTTGCCTAATCGGAACGATCATCGGGCTTTTCTTTTTACCTTGGGGAATAATAGCCGGTCCTTTCTTAGGTGCTGTTATCGGTGAATTATTAGGACAAAAAGAGCTTTCTCACGCTATAAAATCCGGATTGGGATCTTTAGTCGGATTCTTACTGGGGACTGCATTAAAATTTATCGTATGCCTTTACTTTACATACACATTCATAACAAGCCTTGTAAACATGTAAAACGAAAAAATTCCAGTAATAAATCGAAACGGAGTTCCGACATACTCTCAGAACCTGTTTAAATTTTGCGTAAGTCTGTTTTAAGAATTGCTTTGTCGGAAAATTCAGACAGACTCTAAACCTCCTATCAATTATTTCACATTACAACAGAAATCATCAATCTCAAAAATATTATTTTTTCAGATGCCTGTCCATAAATCGCAATACTTCTATTTGCATCTCTCTGTTAAACTCGTGCGGAGTATCCCATACACGGGTTTCAAGGTTATCTGAAACACCTTGACTATCCCACACTTTACGCAAAATACCGAAGGCATCCCATGTTCCGGATAATGGGAAAAGTTTATCTTTCGCCCCATTAAAAAGCAACAAAGGTTTAGGACATATAATCGACGCTACATGCGGATAATCAAGATGGTTGCGAAGACCCGGCAAAATGGTCGAATATGCCGAATATCCTTTGTTCTGATTATTGGCAAGCGTCATTAAATATTCGGTCGTATTCATCCAGCAAATTGCAGCAGTAGTATTTATTCTGTCACTTGCCGCAGATAACATCCATGCCCGATGCGCACCGATCGAAAATCCGACCGCCCCAATCCGGCCAGCATCTACAAAAGGTAATGTCGCTAAAAAATCTGCACTTCGAATATCATCATTCGTAATGACTCCGCACCAAGACATTCCAAGCTGGAACAGATTCGACGCAAGAGCCTGTTGAGCATTGTAATTTTCCCCTTCAAAACGCCCTCTTTCTCCCCAAAAAAGAGCATCGATAACTAAAACCACATATCCTTTCGAAGCAAAAAAGTCCCCGATATAAACACCGTCATAACATTTCTTTACCCAATCTTTAGATTCTTGTAATACAGAATCGGGGACATGAAACGGTCGCACATTTTTTTCTTTCCCTATTGAAAACTTCGCCCCATGATCATGCAATACGACAAGAGCCGGAAACGTACCCTCTCCATCCGGAATAAGCAAATACGCCGGAATGCGTACATCATAAGAAATATTAAAATCAATTTTCTCTACTCGGTAACCTTCCCGTTGCTCCATATCAATAGTCCGATACCCAAAGTGGGCCTCCGGAAGTATTGCTTGTAAACTTTCTTTCAACAGTTTCCGAGCATATTTCCTCCATCTCTTAAATGATCTTATCGACGAATTACCCCAAGCATCCGGAAATGCCAATCGGTCACGTATCTGTTTATAATAAACAGGCATATCTTTTTTAAGCTCGTATCTATCATAACAATACACCGTATCCTGAGAAAAAACATTTGATAAAGAAATTAAAAAAACGATCGAAAATAATAATACCTTTCTCATTAATTAATAGCTGATTTTGCAACATAAAAAAATTATTTCTTAAAACCTGTCTATGTATTCCGATAACAAGGATATCATACCTTCACACGTTTCGATATCCGTGCAAAATTCAGACAGGCTCTTACAAAGATACCTATTTCCCCTTCTCAAATAAAGTTTTTCATTCAAAAGTAAATTTTGCAATTATAAGTAACAAATACTTTGTATTTTTGCAAAACTAAAAAAAGATAAGATGGTGCATCCGGAAATACAAACTTTTTTAGATAAGCATGGATATGACAAAATCGATCTGAAAGCCGTACTTATCGATATGGACGGTGTTTTGTATGATTCGATGAAGAATCACGCTAATGCGTGGTATGAAACGATTTCGGCTTTAGGCATAGATTCTACACCCAGTGAATTTTATTTATATGAAGGTAGAACCGGCGCTTCTACAATCAACCTACTATTTCAACGAGCATTCAACCGCCCGGCTACCGAAAAAGAGATTCACGAAATCTACGCAAAGAAAACCGAAAGTTTTAACCGGCAACCAAAAGCCGAAGCCATGCCGGGAGCGGCCGAGTTTCTAAAAAAAATAAAAGCAGTCGGATTAACTCCGGTTTTGGTAACCGGATCAGGACAAACATCCCTTCTTGATAAATTAGATCACGAATATCCCGGAATCTTCACTCCGGAGACAATGGTAACCGCCTTTGACGTCAAATATGGAAAACCTCATCCTGAACCATATTTAATAGGATTGCAAAAAGCCAAAGCAAAACCGAATCAGGCAATTGTCATCGAAAACGCTCCATTAGGCGTAGAAGCCGGTGTTGCCGCAGGGATCTTTACGATCGGAGTAAATACCGGACCTTTAGATGATAAAGTTCTTTTATCTGCCGGAGCAAACCTGCTTATTCCCGATATGCAAACTTTAGCTGACCGGTTTGAAGAAATATATACTGCATTAAAAAAATAAACTTATGTCGAAACAACCCGTTATTTTCACGCAAAATATATCTGAAAGTATCGATGAGATGTTATCTCGTTATTCCTATGATAAGTTGTTCGTATTAACAGACCGAAATACTTTCAAATTTGCATTCCCTTTACTTGAAAACAGTAAGTTATGCAGTAATGCCGAACAGATCATCATCGAAGCAGACGACACGCATAAAAACCTGGAGGCTTTAGCCTCCGTATGGAAAATTTTAAGCGATAAACATGCTACCCGCCGTTCTTTTATGATCAATCTGGGAGGCGGCATGGTAACTGATCTGGGCGGATTTGCAGCATCCACATTCAAACGGGGTATTCGTTATATCAATATTCCCACAACATTATTAGGTGCGGTAGATGCTGCAGTAGGCGGAAAAACCGGAATCAACTTCAACGGACTAAAAAATGAAATAGGAGTATTCAATCCGGCTGAATCGGTATTGATTTCTACGTTTTTTTTTAAAACATTATCCCGAGAACATCTCCTTTCGGGCTATGCAGAAATGCTTAAACACGGACTGATTAGCAGTCCCGACACATATAACAAATTATTGACATTGGATTTTTCCAATCTCGATTTAGACAAACTGCTGAAATTACTGGAAGAATCGGTAAAAGTAAAAGAACACATAGTGGAAGCTGATCCTTTTGAAAAGAATATCCGAAAATCTTTAAATCTCGGCCATACGGTAGGACATGCATTCGAAAGTTTATCGCATGAACGCAAATCTCCGATACAACACGGATATGCCGTAGCTTGGGGATTGATTTGCGAACTGCTATTATCTCACATGCATTTAGGCTTTCCGGTAGAACGTATTCGTCAATTATCGACTTTCATTGCTGATAATTACGGTGCATTTCCAATTACATGTGAAGATTACGACTCTTTATATGAAAAGATGACTCACGACAAAAAAAACGAATCGGATAGTGTCAATTTCACATTACTGAAAGATGTCGGCATAGTAGAAATTAACCAAACAGCAACAAAAGAGGAAATATGTACCGCTTTTGATCTGTACCGAGATCTTTTTCACTTATAAAAGAATCTCTTTTCTATATAGGACAAGTTATGTTTCCCTGAGAGTCTGTTTAAATTTTACAGAAAAATTTTGCTGATAAAAATAAATATACTACTTTTGCCACACAATTAATCGGGGCGTAGCTCAGTCCGGTTAGAGTACACGTCTGGGGGGCGTGTGGTCGCTGGTTCGAATCCAGTCACCCCGACATACATAGCCGTAACTTATTGATTATCAATAAGTTACGGCTATGTCGCTATTTTGTGCCGGGAGAAATACGGGAGAGGGTTGTTAAACATTTGGTCGACTTTTTTTAAGCCGGGCAAAAAAAAAAATGTCTATACGAAAGAAAAACCAACAATTAGAGAGTATTATCGGATATACTCCTCCGAAATTATACACAGGGAAAAACGGGAAAGACTGGTATATAGGTTTTTATGCGTTTGATCCGGAACTTAATAAAATGCGGCTCAAACGCATAAAAATAAATCACGTCGAAAAGATCAGCGAACGAAGGAAATATGCAAGCGATTTGATAATACGGCTGTCTGAGAAATTAAGAGCCGGTTATAATCCTTTTATCGAACAAGGAACGGGAAAAGGATATATGCTGTTTGCCGATGTATGCCTGTCCTATGAACGAACAATTACAAGGTATTTGAAAGACGGTATTTTGCGTGAAGATACTTATACGGGATATATGTCTTATATGCGTAATTTGATTAAATACAATACTTCTTTACCGATTCCGATCACTTATATTTACCAATTGAATAAAGATTACGCCAACAATTTTTTAAATCATATTTATATCGATCGGGGAAATTGTCCGCAAACTCGTGATAATTATTTAGGCTGGTTACGGGTGTTCGCTTCATATCTGACAAAAAACAGTTATCATTCGAGCAAATTTACTGACGGATTAGATGTATTAGGTAAACGATCTATTAAAAAACAGCGTACCGTAATCCCGCCCAATATATTGGATTCTTTAAAAACATGGTTGACAAATCACAACAAACACTACCTGTTAGCCTGTTATATTCTGCATTACTGTTTTATCCGGCCGAAAGAAATGTCTAAAATAAAGATCGGTGACATTTCCGTAAAGCATCAGACAATATTTGTGTCCGGTGATATTGCAAAGAATCGCTGCGATGCCGTTGTTACTTTAAATAAAAAAATAATTACCCTTATGATCGATTTAGAAGTCTTAACCTATCCGACAAACTATTATTTGTTTTCTTCCGAGTGTCGGCCGGGTCTGGAATATCGATCTGAAAAACAGTTCCGGGATTACTGGCATTTACATTTAAGGCCGGCATTGAAACTCAAACCTCAATATAAATTTTATTCACTGAAAGACACAGGGGTAACGACTATGTTAAGAAATAATGTAGATAAGTTGAGCATCAGGGATCAAGCCCGCTGGCACTCGGTATTAATGGCTGATATATATACACCTCATGATATCCAAGACGCTAACGAATTATTAAAAGATTATGATACGGATTTTTGACATAAAAAAGGGGGCGTGTCAAAACAAAAATGACTACTCCTATACATAACAACAAGGTATTTTTCTTTTTGAAGTTTCAATCTATAAGATTTTCAAATTCCAATTTTTATTTTGAGACTACCTCTTTATTTTTTCTATACTGACGGAAACAAAAACAAATACCATTAAACATAAAATATTTGGATTCAAAAGAATTGTTTTTACTTGTATCGTTCTATTATTTATATCAACTATGTATTGTATTTCCTCTGCCTTAAGAGATTAATTATGCAATATATTTATTACTTAATTGTTCATAAGATTTTTTTATTACCTTTGAAATCGTATCTTGTATATCTACAACATTAGAAGGCTTAGAAGGTATTATCCCAATTTGAGGATAATATGAATCAATCATAATATAATCTACTTTTTTATCTACTGGGGCTAAAATAAATAAATAATCTATTTTTCTATACGGGTTTTGGAATATACCTGTATTTAATATATATTTATATATACAATCATTTAACCTCCTTCCAACAGTCCTTTCTCTAGAATATTTAGCATCTAATATACAATAAACATTATCTTTAGAAAGAGATACAAACTCAATTAAAAAATCAGGTTTGTAATAAGTACCCTCCTCACTATCAATTCTAACTAAATCTAACATAGATTGTTTCTCACAAAAAAAATGCGGTTCATAATAAAAATTAATAGTCAATTCATCTTTCTTATAAGATTTAAAATATCCAGCATTACAATCATTATAACTTTCATTTTCTTTAAATTCTAACTCCTTTACTTCTTTATCTACAACTTCTAACAAAAAATAGAAATTATACATCTCATACAAATAACTCATTTTCTGTATATTGAATAATAGCATATCGCCATGAAAATCAAATTTAACATTCCATGCTTTTTGTACCAACTTAAAAGCATTGGCATAATGCCTACGGCCAATAAAAACAGGAGTTAAAGTAGGACGTTCTATTTGAGGGAGAGCATCAATAAAAATATTTCTGTACTTTAAATATAAATTTTCAAGTTTGCGTTTAATATCCACGGTCTCTTTCAATAATCGTATATACGGAATCTTTTTAAGGTCTCGAAAATCGACATAATTATCATCACTATATTTCTTTGTTACATCAATGTTGTTACTTATCTCTTTTTTTAAGGAGCTCAATTTATTTATCAAACGTAAAAATCCCCCTAAAATAATATTATTTTCATATGTATTATAGCAGTAAACCTGTTTGTTGACAAACACTTGGTCTATAACTCCATAAGTCCCATTAAAATCAATTGCATCAGGATCATATCGAAATTCAGGGCTAAAAGATACTGCATCCAAATTTTCTAATATCCATGGTATAGAATCTGCGTCAATTAAATTCGCAAAATAATTTGAAAGTTCACTTTTCGGACGTAATACATAATACGGTAACGATTTAAATGAGGCAATATACTCCAACATTTTATCATAAAAAGAATTAGCATAATTAATAAACTTAGATGTCATATTAATCTCTGTTTCTTGTATATTAGATGCAGTAATAGAACTCTTAGATAAAAAAATATTATATAATCTTCTATCCTGCTTCCATAGATACATTAACATACCCTCAGCATCATCTTTTTTTAGCTTTTCTATCAAAACATTAAAATTAAAAACTTCATTATTGACTTTCAATGAGGAAAATCCAAAGCAGTCAATAAATAAACATTCTGGTTTTATTGTAACAACCTCTAATTGAGTAATATTAAACATTGAACAATCCAGTAGAATATCCTCCAAAAAAACCTTTTGATCTATTATCGGCGAATCTGAAATATATTTCAGTTCATAAGCATCTAGCTCACAAACTTTATATACACCATTAACAGGACGAACTTCCTCAATATTATTATGATGATGTCGAAAAACCTTAAGCATGAGACAATGTTAAAAAGTAATTAAATTGATTCTCATAAATTTCTCCTTCCTCTCCCAATGAAATTATATCTTTCAAAATACTTGCAGATATACTAAATTTCTCTTCAGGTAACTTTTCTTGAAGTTCTTTTAATTTCTGCTTAGCATGTATACCTTGTACATTGATTAAAGGCAATAGGCGTTGAGCTATAGCATAATCAAGCGGTCTGTTTTCTTCATGCATAATTTTTTTAGCAACATTACAATACCTTTTTATCGATATTTCAACACGGGGACTTACATAAATATTCAGTTTTCTAAATTTGTCTTTAATATCCCTGAAAAGCTGTTCTCGTTCATCATCAAAAGCAACATTTAATTCATCCTTAAAATCTAACAACTCAAAATAATCTATTATGTCCTTATAACGCAAAAGAACTTTTTTAATATCTTGACAGATTAAATTGTCTATATTGAAATTTTCAGGTTTTAAACGTATAATATTGGCACGATCTATTACTCGAGGAGAAAGTTCTTCAGTAGTTTGATCATAATTTATTGTACCAATAAATCTTAAATTATTAGCGTATCTAAGATGCTCTGTACCACCTAAATCTAAGGCAAAGTATTTACCTTCATCCACTTTACTATCTGTTAAGTTATAAAATATTGACCAATAATGTTCCAGCGGACTCAAATTTGCCTCATCTAGAATTACATAAGCTAGAGAAGAATCTAAAAATAAACTGTTCTTACATTCATAATCCAATTGCTTCAATAATGGATATATTCCAGTTGATGATGGAGTAAATCTTTTTGTTAATGGATTAAAAAAACCTATTAAATCTTTACTGCTAGTCCACCCACGACTTACAGATACTTCTCTTATTTTTTCAGTAGGAGCCAAAATATTCACTAACAACTTTGCTAAAGAAGTCTTTCCTGTACCCGGTAATCCAGCCAATAGTGTAAGAGTATTCTGATGAATTGAAATAAGAAGATTGTCAAGAAAGTGAGAATCCACCTTTCTATTATTTCGCGCAAGAATATCTAATACTTTATTTCTGAATGAAACATAGTTCTCATATTTCACATCTTCATCTTTAATCCTTAAATCTGGATACTTAATTTCATCATTTATATTATATGTAGATAAATCACGCCCACTCAAAAAATCAAAATACTTTTTATGCTGAATTAATTCTTTCAACTTTTCTTGCTCTTCTATTTGTTTATTAACAAATTCTTTTCTTAGGTTCTGAATCGCATCCTCTAGTTCTCGTTTACTTTTTTGTCTCCACCGTATGTCATCCTTTATTGTTGCTAATTCTTCAGAGAGTCTTTCCTCTTCAACATTAACAAATGAAGATAAGTTATTTTTGCGTTCTTCTAGTTTCGTTATTTCAGCTTCTAAATTCGTTTTTTTATTAATCAACTCTTGTTCTTTAAAATTCTCTTTATCCCGTTTTAAACTCTCAAATTCCTGATTTTCCTTTTCTATATCTTGTTGCAATTTTTCTTCTTGAGTTTTTAACCTCTCAATTTCCGCATTTAATTGCAATCTTTTTTCTGACAATTTATTTATTGTATCTCTCACAAACTTCATCTGAGGCAAACGATCTATAAAATCAATATTTGACAATATCTCATTTTTTCCCGCATCTATAATAGCCAATAATCGTTCATTTCTTCTCACATAGGCATTATCACTTATTTCCGACCTAGATTTTTGAATAAAATCAATGAATGAATTTAAAACATCAATATTATAATCATTAGAAGAACCTTTTACTCTTATTTCAAATTCCTTTAATAAATCTTCGTCACTTATGAAATCAATTATATGCGGAGAAGGCAATTCATTCACTCCTGGGATGAAAATCCTCCTATCAACATCATTTGCAGAAAAGGCAACAAAAGATTTTTCTTTCATTTCATATTCTCCAAATTGCATATATTCAGATTTCCTTATAACAAATCGTTCCTCACTATCTTTTTTCTTTGCAACAAAAGGTCCTTTCATTGTTTTATTATCTTCTGTTATAAAAAAACAATTATTAAGTCCTACATAATTATCAGACAACAGAGGTTTCAGAATATCTTCTTTCAAGCTAAAAGTAGACTTTGCTTCACTTATTTCACCTTCAAATATTTCTATTATCTCATTGTTTAAAATTTCACTTAAATTAGAATGAAAGGTTTTAACCTTAGGGAAGTTGGGGTTTTCTTCATTTCCACTATTATAAATGACATTTCCCGATGCAATTTTAAATAACTGATTAACAGCAAATCGCTCCCCTAACGATAATACATCTTGGTTATATTTATCCTTCACGATAAATATTTTATTCCCCATATCATATTCATCAATATCTTCTATTATTTGTCCATCCCTATGTAAGATAGAAATAACATTTTTATCCGGGAAATCTTCATCTTTTACTACAAGAATATAATCTTGCTCATTAAATTTACGATTATAACTATTATAATCTTTATAGCTAAAAGAGCTAGAACTTAAATTACCTTTCTCCATGTCAATATTTCCTTCAAAATATATAATAAACTTAGCTAAATCAATCTCATATTAACCCTATATCACAAATATAAGAATTAATCATATCACAATTAAAAAAATAAAAAGGATTTTTAATTAATAGATTTTCTTAGAATCTGTCCAAATTCTATTCAAGTCAGATTTGAGAGTTTATTCTGAAGATACCTTGTTATTTTCACTCAGCATATAGTCTACGATTCTCTTCGTAAAAACGACAAAAGACTGGATAATATTTTTGAAAATTCAGATTGACTATTACTGACGTTTCTCAATTTGCAAATTATAAATGAGATGAGCACTACAAATCCGAGGCATTTTACTATTTTTGTCTGACAATTCTAAATCCATACCAGACGTGTCCCAGTTTGCCGATGTCATATTACCTCTTCCGTTACATAAATATTATACATACCGTATTCCTGCGGAATTAAAAGAAAATTTATCTACCGGAAGCCGGGTTATCGTCCCTTTCGGACGAAAAAAATATTATACGGCTATCGTCATTTTTACTCATAATCATGCACCTGTTGATTATGAGACAAAAGAGATTATCTCTTTATTGGACAATGAGCCGATTTTACGACGTCCTCAACTCAAATTTTGGGAATGGATTGCCGGGTATTATTTTTGCTCTGTCGGTGATGTATATAAAGCTGCACTACCGTCGGGGTTAAAATTAGAAAGCGAAACCTTAGTTTCTCCTAATCCTGATTATGAAGAAAATTCGGACAACCGACTGACAGAAAGGGAATCGATATTATTAGACACACTAAGCAAGTATCCTAAAATCTCAGTACAAGATCTGGAAAAAGAGAGCGGGTTACGCAACATTTTACCCGTTATCCGTACTCTGCTCGACAAAGAGGCTTTATTCATTACAGAACAGATCAAACGGAAATATCGCCCTAAAACCGAGACATATATAAAACTGGCTTTCGAACCGGAAGAACAAGAGAAACTACGGCCTATTTTCGAACAATTGACATCTGCCAAGAAACAGCTCAAATTATTGATGGCCTATCTCGAATTGTCATCATTCATGCAAAGAGGGCAATATAAAGAAGTATCCCGAAATACTCTGCTCGAAAGAGCCGATGTATCCTCATCAGTCCTTTCAGGACTGCTCGATAAAGGGATACTAATCTCTTATAAACGGGAAATAAGTCGGTTAGGCACTACCGAACGGTCTGCAGAACCGGCTCACACTCTCAACACGGTACAGCAAAAAGCTCTTGACGAAATATTTTATTCTTTCAAAGATAAAGAGGTTACTTTGCTGCACGGTGTAACTTCCAGCGGTAAGACCGAAATATATATCCACCTGATTCAAGAAGTCATCCAAAAAGGGAGGCAGGTGCTCTATCTCGTTCCTGAAATAGCTTTAACTACTCAACTTACAACCCGGCTACAACGAGTTTTCGGAGACCGTCTTGCTATTTACCACTCCAAATTCACCGATAACGAACGAGTAGAAATATGGAATAACCTACTAAAGGACAAAGGAATACAAGTCATTCTCGGAGTACGATCCTCAATATTTTTACCTTTCAAAGATTTAGGACTGGTTATTGTAGATGAAGAACATGAAAACACCTACAAACAACAAGACCCCGCTCCACGCTATCATGCCCGTAACGCAGCCATCGTATTGGCATCGATGCACGGTGCAAAAACATTATTAGGAAGTGCTACTCCGGCTTTAGAAAGCTACTATAATGCACAACAAGGGAAATATGGATTCGTAGAACTTTCTTCCCGTTTCGAAGATATACAATTGCCTCGAATATTAGTAGCCAATACTCAAGAGCTTCGTCGTAAAAAACAGATGACCGGCAATATATCTCCTCTGCTTCTCGATGAAGCCAATCAAGCCTTAAAAAGAGGAGAACAGGTCATTTTATTTCAAAACCGCAGAGGCTTTGCTCCGGTAATAGAGTGTAAACTTTGTGCATGGGTTCCCAAATGTAAATATTGCGATGTAACATTAACCTATCATAAACGATATCATCAACTTACTTGTCATTATTGCGGATATACATGCGAAGTTCCCAGACAATGTCCTGCTTGCGGACATACTGAAATCGACATTCGAGGATTCGGTACAGAACGCATCGAAGAGGATACCGCCCAATATTTTCCGGGTTACCAAATCGCCCGTATGGATCTGGATACTACTCGTACGAGAAAGGCTTACGAACAGCTGATCGAAGACTTCGAACAGCACAAAACTCAAATTCTGGTCGGGACTCAAATGATCACCAAAGGACTGGATTTCGATAACGTAAGCGTAGTCGGTATTTTAAGTGCCGATACAATGATGAATTTTCCTGATTTCAGAGCTCACGAACGGGCATTTCAACTTATGGCTCAAGTTGCAGGACGTGCCGGACGAAAGAAACGCCAGGGTACTGTAATTCTGCAAACGGCACAGCCTGAACATCCGCTCATACAACAGGTTATCAACCACGATTACACAGGAATGTTCTATACACAAATGGAGGAACGTCGGCAATTTTCCTATCCGCCTTTTTTCCGATTGATATATATATATCTTAAACATAGAGATGAAACAATTCTCAATTCGATCGCATCTTCTTATGCAACACGTTTACGACAGGTTTTCGCTCATCGCATATTAGGACCGGATCTTCCCCCTGTTGCCCGGATACAATCTTTATACATCCGTAAAATCGTTTTAAAAGTAGAAAATAATGCATCTATGGCAAAAGTGAGAGAACTCTTATATCAGGCTCAAGACGATATGTTAAAAGACGAACGATTCAAATCTGTTACCGTATATTACGATGTCGATCCTATGTAAGAGCTTGTCTAAATTTTCCAATAGAAAAATATTATCAGGTCATTTTTGCACTTTCTTCCGGTCTTTTTTCCCGTTTTCACTCGTCAGATAGCCCGCTATCATTCTCCTAAAAACAGAAAAACATACTCAAAAGAAACTCTCAAAACTGACCCGAGCAAAATTTACGATAGGCTCTAAGAGTTATAATAATACTTTTATTTCAAGTAGATTCAATCCTTCAATGGAAGAAAATTTAATTTTTTAAATCGATAATCAACGAATAGTTTATAACTTACAAATTACAACGGATTATTAACAATGTTATCAACAATTCATGTTTATAACTCTTCCAATAAAAAATATAACTTAATAAAAATAAAGATATTAACATTATCCACTGTTGTTAATAACAAAAAATAGAACTCCAACGAGAAACCAATCCTTTAACCTGTATTTTAGTCTTTTTCCGCAATAACCGAGTTATTAACCGAACACGATCGGAGTTATTCACAAAAACGCCTTACTTATACACAGTCAATGTTCATATCCTTCTCTAAATTAATTCATAACCATCTATATATCTGACAATTATAATTATCAACAACCGTTCATATCCCCTGTTCATTGCTCAATGTCGAATATTCTGACATAAACCGAATAAATTAACCCGAATAGATATGATTTATCAAAAATTAAATACGGAAAATTTTCCACAATTAAATATCGTTTGTACATTTGCAACCGTAAAAAAGAGTTTAATTATCAACTAATAAATAAAGAATTATTATGTCAAAAGTAACAGTCGTAGGTGCAGGTAACGTAGGTGCTACATGCGCAAATGTATTGGCTTTTAATGAAGTGGCCGACGAAGTAGTATTGTTGGATATCAAAGAAGGCGTAGCAGAAGGTAAAGCATTGGATATGATGCAAACGGCAACCTTGCTCGGTTTTGACACTCGTATCACAGGAGTTACCAACGATTATACAAAAACCGCAGGTTCTGACGTTGTTGTCATTACATCCGGTATTCCTCGCAAACCGGGTATGACTCGTGAAGAATTGATCGGCGTAAATGCAGGAATTGTAAAATCTGTTGCAGCAAGTGTATTAGCACACTCACCCAACGCAATCATTATCTGCGTAAGCAACCCTATGGACACTATGACTTATCTGATTCAGAAAACTTCGGGACTTCCTAAAAACCGTGTAATCGGTATGGGAGGAGCATTAGATAGTTCCCGTTTCAAATGCTATTTAAGCAAAGCTTTGAATGCCAATCCTAATGAAGTAGAAGGCGTTGTAATCGGCGGTCATGGCGACACGACAATGATTCCTTTAACTCGTCTTGCTACCTATAAGGGGCTGCCGGTATCTCAACTTCTCGATGCCGAAACTTTAGAAAAAGTAGCTGCCGATACTATGGTAGGAGGTGCTACATTGACAAAATTATTAGGGACTTCTGCATGGTACGCTCCGGGTGCAGCTGCTGCATACGTTGTTGAATCTATCCTTCACGATCAGAAAAAAATCGTTCCTTGTAGCGTATATCTGGAAGGCGAATACGGACAGTCAGACATCTGCATAGGTGTTCCGGTTGTTTTGGGACGCACCGGTTGGGAAAAAGTTGTTGATTTCAAACTCAATGATGCAGAAAAAGAGTTGTTCGAAAAAAGTGCTGCTGCCGTTCACAAGACAAACAGTGTACTTCACGAGATCAAAGCTCTCTAAAAATTACAGTATTTTCGATAATAAAAAACCTTTTTGCAGCTTGCAAAAAGGTTTTTTTCGTTAAGAGTATGTCTAAATTTTCCGATAAAATTATATATCCGAATCTTTCGAGTCTACTTTCTCATTCCTGCACAACACACAGTCAACAGCTGCCTTTAACTTCTTCCGAAAGAAAATCTCAAACCTGACCCGAGTAAAATTTTAGCAGGCTTCAAAACCAGATTTTAAACACAAATAACCATTTTTCATACATCAAGGTTAACGGATATTTGTACTTTTGAGAAAATAAAATCAATTATCATCAACTAATACAAAAGAAATATGCAAATCGAAAAAATTGATTTTTACGGAATGTCTGCCATTCATTTTGAAGCAGGCGGATATGAAGCAATTATGATTCCCGAAATCGGGGCTAATGTCGTTAAACTAAGCCATAAAGCTTCCGGTACAGAAATATTGCGAACTCCGGCAGAAGACGAAATAGAGACTTTCAAAGGACGGCCTCAAGTGTTCGGGTTACCGCTTCTATTTCCTCCCAACCGTATCGAAGACGGAATTTATTCATTCGAGAACCGTACATACAAATATCCGATTACCATTCCCGCTCAGAACAATTACCATCATGGGATCATTAAATCCCAGCCGTTTATAATTACCCGGACGGAAACCGGAAATGACTACGTAGAAATAGAAGCATCTTATTTCTCTAACTTATTCAATGATCCTATTTACAAACATTTCCCTCATGAATTCATTTGCCGCATGATTTTCCGGCTGTCGGCAAAAGGTTTAAAACAAACTACCGTTTTCATCAATCAAAGCAAAGAAAATATGCCTATAGGCATGGGATTCCACACTCCTATCAATGTTCCCTTCACAACAAACGGAAAGCGAAACAACTATAAACTGAAACTGTCGGTGGGGAAACGCTGGGAAATGAGCGAGCGTACGCTTCCGACCGGAAAACTCAACGACTTGAACGAAGAAGAAGCTCTCTTGCGAACCGAAGGTCTCTATCCTTTCGGCAAAGCAATAGAATGGGCATTGACTAACGAACCGCTATCGATAGACGGGAAAAACTACAACGGAGCGATTCTGTCCGATACAGAAAAAGGGATAAGCGTATTCTACGAAACCGACGAGCAGTTTAAACACTGGACTCTCTGGAATAACGGCGGTGAAGTTCCCTATGTATGTCCTGAACCGCAAAGCTGGGCAACGAATGCTCCGAACCTGAAACTGCCGGCAGAACTTACCGGCTTTCAATTTATAGAACCCGGGAAAGAGTGGAAAGCCGTAACACGGTTATATGTGAAATAGATTACTCATACACGAAAAACAGCCGCGATTTTTTATGCAGCTGTTTTTCGTGTATAACAATGGTATTCGAATAAATTATTTTTGCAACAGCACCGTAGCATAAGCCGAGATACCTTCTTCTCGCCCTGTAAATCCGAGCTTCTCTGTTGTTGTAGCTTTTATAGATATATCCTCTTCATCAACTGTCATAACTTCTGCCAGACATTTCTTCATTGCCGGAATATGCGGATTCAATTTAGGTCGCTCGGCACAAACCGTAATATCTGCATTACCAATCTGGTATCCTTTATCTCTAATCATCTTAACCGTATCTCGCAACAAGACCTTACTATCTATATTTTTATATTCTCCTGCCGTATCCGGGAAATGGAAGCCGATATCTCGCATATTGGCCGCTCCCAGCAAAGCATCGCATAGAGCATGAATCAGAACGTCTGCATCCGAATGTCCAAGTAAACCGCATGAATGTTCTATATGAATACCTCCTAACCAAAGTTCCCGACCTTCGACCAACCGATGAACATCAAAACCGAAACCTACTCTTATCTTCATTTACCTTTTTTTATCAGCGTCTTCTACGTCCAACCAAATCTTTTATTCCATCCATATCGAACGAAAGGGAAAAGCGCAAAGTTTGATCCAACGGACTACTCTGTGCGGTAGCAACTACATAAGCGGCATCCAGCCGGAGCACCTTAAGCGCAAACCCTGCTCCGAAAGTAAAATATTTACGATTCCCCTTATACTTGTTTTCGTTATAATATCCGGCTCGCAAAAAGAATTGGTTATTATATGCATACTCTGCACCTACCGAAAAATTTATCTCCTGAAGCTCTTCCTTAAATCCTCCGGGAGCATCTGAAAAAGATTTGAAAATTCCACTGATAGGAGATGTACTTTGATACTTCTCTTTTGCAGCTTCATAGGCTTCTCTATCCTCTTTTCCCTCTACATCCAGATAATCTTCTTGTCTCGGAGCAGCAGGTACTAACAGCTTATTCAAATCAAGACTCAACGCCAATGTATTATAATCAGCCAAAGGGAAAAGGAATGTTGTCCCTAAACGCAAGTTCGTCGGCAAAAAAGCGCTGTTATTTCCGCCATCATACGAAACTTTAGAACCGATATTGGAAATATTAAATCCCCATGACCACTGGCACTCGCTCCGTCCTACAATAGGATAAAATGTCTGATAACCGGATATATCCGCAGCGAAAGCCGCAGCACCTTTCATCCCTTCGGTTTCATCATAAGCCAAATCTGAATAAATAAACCGGAAAACAACACCCATTGAAAAACTTTGTGACAATTTTCTGGAATAGCCGAGATCAAAAGCCATCTCATACGGGTTTATCGAATTCGTCACATTTCCGCCATCATCTGTAATATTGATCGATCCCAAAGAAAAATAACGTAACGAAGCGCTCAATGCCTGCAAGTCGCTGCTGCCGAATTTCCAATAACCGGCCACATACGCTAAATTAATATCATTAACCAATTTACGCAACCATGGAGTATAAGATACAGAAACTCCTGCACGGCTGAATGCAAAAGCATATTTTGCAGGATTCCAATATTGAGAGTTCACATCAGGATCGGTAGCAGCTCCCAAGTCTCCCATAGATCCGCCTCGAGCATCCGGAGCAATACCCAAAGAAGTTACTCCCGTATTAATCGGATTAAATTTATTCTTAACATCGTTCTGAGCAAACGAAGTAAAACATGCTCCCAGAAAAGCAATCACAAAAAAACTTCGTATCCGGTTCATAAATATATTTCTCTCTTTTCTATTTTATTTCTCCTTAATAAAAAACTGTATTCAAAGGCTTTTATTGTGCAACGACTATGATTTTTTTAGTCTTGGTAGCCTCTTTACTTCCTTCTGTCGAGATATATGCCCGATAAAGATATACACCGGGTGCAACCCGTCTTCCGGCTTTATCGGTCAGATTCCATACGATCGGTTGAGAAGTCCACATATCAGAAAGTCCGTCATCCGAATAAGTCCACAGTTCCGTACCCATCAAATTATAAATAGACAATCTTAATTGTATGTTCATATTCGGACGATCATGTTTCAAATAAAACTCTGCATATTCCGACACCGGATTTTTTTGAGGATAAAGATCGAATATCTGGGGTTTCATACCCGGTACGACAACAAATGAAGTTGTTTTTTCGGTAGAATTACCTTCCGTATCCCAAACCTTAAATGTCAAAGTATGCGATCCTGCCGGTAAAGACGGCAACTGATACATTACTGTTCCTCGCCCGAATTCACCTACTACCGGATCAAAATAGTTATTAACGATATACTCTTGAGCCGAAGAATGGTCGATCGTTACCGTCATATTGTGTCCGATACCTATTCCTGAAATATTTATCCCCGATTCGTCTTCTACATCGGCAATGAATACAGGTTCTTCATTTACCTTATCTCCATAACTGAACGTCTCGCTATTCAGATACATAGAATGAATAATAGGACCTTCCGTATCCGCTTCTACATCATTATCCATATCACCTACGACAAACTGCTCGTTCGAGCCTTGTGCCTCACGTCCTTGTTCATCGTACCCGTACAAATTCAATAATCCGGTCTCTGACGAATAGTTCAGTTCCACAGGCATTTTAAACTCAAATTCAAATTCTCCGTTCCGAACCGAATCTTTACCGGAATATAACATATTCGCACGTTCATAAAACGTAAAAGGTACATCGCTTTCAAAACCATTCGTCGTTATCTCTTTCTTCGAATCATATAACCGGGGATATACCAAGCCGTTAAAGTCTTCTTTCTTTTCGCCTGTGGTATGATCCCGCACTTCACCTTTCATTTTTACCCAAGAACGTGCTTTCAGAGTCTGCAAATCTGAAGTTTCATCGATCGGGTCTCCGTTAATCTCGGTAATTACCATCTTATATTCAGGATAAGCCAACCGGAGTGCAGGGTCTCCCAAGAGGATAAAATTCAGCTTGTTCAAATCTCTTTCATACGGACGAACTCCATCTGAATTGACATATTCGGCAACAGCCTTCTTCGCAACACGCATCACATCTCCCAAACGGTATCTCGAGCCGTCCGTATCCCGTTCAAAGATATTCTCGATCAACATTTTGTTCAGAATAGCATTCTTTTCCATATATACCACTCGAGTAGTCGTAAAAAGGGCGATTCCTCCGCCTTTTGAGTTCAAAAACAACTCTTCTCCCCCAGAATTGGACTTGTCATCGAAACGGCTGAAATCACAAGTCGCCGTAATCCATAACGGAAGACGTTTCAAATAGAGTTTACGAATATCCGACATTTCCAAAATCTTCTCCGCTGTCCAACTTGTAGAACTCCCATGCCCGCAAAAATTGATAAAAAGCAACCCGTCATCCAATAAATCGAACATGCGTTTCTTCGCATCAGGATAAGTACCTCCGCTTGCAGAACTCACCCGAGTATAAGCATCGAGATAAACTTTATACGGGAAAAATTCGGGATATTTCGATTCTATTTTATCGCACAACTCGTCAGCCAATTCCATATGATCCGAATTATTACCGTCATCGGCTACAAAACAAAGATTATTTTTCCATACTCCGAAATTTTTGTTTTGTCCATATTCGATTACCTTATCCACGGCAACAGCAGCCTCAGCTAATGTTCGTACCGGGAAACGCCCGATACTAATATCCTGTTTATCGGCCAGTAAATTCGCGCCATCCGTATCTTTTAAAAATCCGAAATAATCATCTGTTACATAAGACGTACGTTCATCTAAACTCGACTCTGACTGAAAAGTTAATAAAAACGGATACTTATAGCCTTGCCATTCACTCGTAATCAAACGATTATCATACGTACCGTCTCCAAAAAGCAACAAATAACGCGGTCTCAAATCTTCATTTCCTTCCGCCCGGTCATAGAACATCTTCATAAAGCGCCTGTACGCTGTCGCATCGGGAGTTCCGGAAGAAAACTCATTGTAAATCTGTTCCGGATATACAATTAAATACGACATATCATCTTCCGATTCATGGAATTTTCCCAAACGTTCGGCTTGCGAGTAAAATTCCGGCGGAACTATAATAACCAGATCGGCACGACTGTAACCATGCAGATTCTGGTTCGACACAATTCCTACATATTCAGGGGACGGGAATGTCCGTGCCGCATCGAATGCGACATATTCTTTTAATCCTACCGACTGAGGGACAAACCACAAGCATCCGTCATGTAGTGAGCTTTCGATAGATACAGGATTTTGAAGATCGGTTATATCCCAAATTCGAGGATCTGAAGATCCGGATATATTAACGGCATATTTCAATAATGTATTCCGGGCTTTCAAATTTCGGAATGCAACGATTCCGTCATAAATTTTCAAATCTCGTTCCATATTCAATCGAATAAAATCAAGCCGTGCCGTAGAGGCTTGACTTCCTTCGAATTGTATTGTAATGCGGTCGGGATTATCGGGATCTCTCAGCCATGTTTTTGTAGAAGATGTCGAACGTCCGCTTGCATAGGTCGCCTCTTGACTATTATTCAAAATAGCATAAACCCTATCCTGAGAAGACTCCGAAAGAGCAACATCATTGTGTTTAATTTTTATTTTCCCTGCAATAGTGTTAGAATTTGCCGCCAAAGCTTTAACTACGAAATCGATCTGCATCGAAACCGGAGTCTCCGTAATCCCCGGAATGTCGAACGTAAAAGTCCTGATTTGTTCATAAATAAAATCCTCACCGTAAAATTTTCGGCCTGTACGTCCTAAATTAATAAGTTCTTGTTCATGTAAAGCATAATCATCGAAGACATTCACAGTCGTTGCACTTGTAGACTCATTTGCAGCTACAGTTTCCATTGTACGAGGTTGGTCATCATTTTCGGACAGGAAATAATATCCATACTGAGAATACGGATTTCTTTCATGCGTAAACGAAGAACTGCCGGCCGTCCATTTCACGACTCCCTGTGCATAAAAAATCATCCGCTCCCCGTAACGCATCACCGGCACTTCAGGCAAATCATCGATATAAGGCTTTTGAAAGTCTTCCGGCAACATTGCACCGCCGTATCCGTAAAGTTTCACTTTTGCCGGATCGACAAATCCCCATGCCCGTAAGTCGGCATAAGAAATCTGATATATACCGCTTTCCGATATTCTGATTTTTACCCAATAACCGGAATTTAATTTTGATATTCCGGTATATCGGTCAGACTGAGCATTCAACATCTCCGGAAAAAGGGAAATGCAGAAAGACAGAAATAAAGAAAATAAAATAACGGTATTTTTTCTCATCTTTATAATTCTAAGCAACAGAAAATTCCAACCGGTCTATTTCACACGGAAATCCAATACTTTACGGTCTCCCAGAAATCCCTGCAAATGATCGTCTATTGCCACCGGTCCTACACCTTTCGGCGTTCCCGTATAAATCAGATCTCCTATCTTGAGCGTATAAAAACGACTCACATACGCAATAATTTCATCCACCGGGAAAATCATATCTGCCGTATTTCCCTGTTGTACCGTTTCTCCGTTAATTTGCAGAGAAAAGGTAAGGTTTTGTATTTCTCCAGCCTGATCAAGCGAGACAAAATCTCCGACCACAGCCGAAGAGTCAAACCCCTTAGAGATTTCCCACGGAGCTCCTTCGCTTCGTAACCGAGATTGTAAATCCCGTGCCGTAAAATCGATGCCGACAGTAACGACATCATAATATCGGTGAGCAAAACGCGGAGCTATATTCTTTCCCAACCGACAAATATGAACTACGATTTCCGTTTCATATTCTATTCTGTTCGAAAAATCCGGAAGAAAAAACGGCTTATGATCCTTTAATAAAGCTGTTTCGGGTTTCAGAAATATAACCGGTTCTTTTGGTAATAACGTACGATTCATCTCTTTATTGTGATCGAGATAATTCCAACCTACGGCAATAATTTTCATTCTGAAGTATTTATAAGGTTTCCGGAATAAAAAGCCGGAAAGTATTTTTATTTTTTAATATTATTCAGTCTATTGAACATAACGGCAAGGTGTGCATAAATAGAAGTATTCTGCACAACAATATGTTTAGGCACACGTATTCTGAACGGAGTAAAATTCCAGATGGCCTTAATTCCTCCCGCTATCATACTTTCAGATGTCTCCTGTGCACGTTCTACCGGAACTGTCAGAATACCGATGTGCGCATTCAACATTTTTTGCCGTTCCTCAAACTCCGACACGTGATATACAGGTATGCCATTAATAAAAGTCCCAGCCAATTCCTCTTTTATATCAAATCCGGCAATCACATTCATTCCGTACTGTGCTAAACCCGAATCCTGAAGTAATGCAGCCCCCAGACTACCGACCCCGAAAATGATAGCCTTATGAACATCCGTGAATCCGAGAAAATCTTCCAATACCGAAACTAAAGATTCCACTTCATATCCCACACGGGTCTTACCCGATATATTAATAAATGAAAGATCTTTAGCTATCTGTGAGGCATCGACATTAATATCTTTAGATATTTGCGTAGAAGACACATATTCGACACCTCTATCTTTAAGAAGTTTTACATAAGCTAAATACCAAGGTAACCGCCTCAATGACGGCTCAGGCAACTTAATCGTTATCTTTGAATTATCACCAGCCATTCATCTGTTGTTTTCTGAATAATACAAAAGTAATAATTTTTTTTCGTAAACTATATATTTTGTTTGGCTACGTTAGCGATCTATATTAAATTTGAAAACAAATAATTGGTTATAATTCGATAACCTCACTCTTTAAAATAGCGAACAATGGCAAAAAATAATAATGATTGGAAAGATCGTCTGAATGTCGTTTATTCGACAAATCCCGATTTCTCATACGATACCGGAGAAACAGAAGAACCGGAGACTCAAGCTCCGGAAAAACAACCGTTGAAAATACAACTCGACAAACGTAACCGAAACGGGAAATCGGTAACGTTGATCACAGGATTCTCCGGGAAAGAAGAAGACCTCAAAGAGTTAGGAAAAACATTAAAGACAAAATGCGGAGTCGGAGGATCAAGTAAAGACGGGGAAATCCTTATACAAGGGGATTTTCGCACTAAGGTTTTGGAGATTCTGAAAAAAGAAGGCTATACGAAAGCCCGGATTATTTAGAGCCTAAATAAATATCGATATGCTCCATGTTTACAGAGCTTCAGCCGGATCGGGAAAAACCTACAAGCTGACATTGGAATACCTCAAACTATTATTATCTCCTGTTCGCCCTAATAACGAACCGACATTACCATCGGAGCGGAACAAGGCTTTTCAACATATTCTTGCCGTAACCTTCACCAATAAAGCGACAGAAGAGATGAAACGGCGCATTATCGAAAAACTCGATATTCTGGCTCATCGGACTTCAGAATCGGAATATTTAGACGACTTATTGGGAAAAGACGGTATCACGGCTAACATCGAAGAGCTTCAAAAAAGAGCCTCAGAAATTTTATTTACCCTTCTGCACGATTTCTCGGGGTTCAATATCAGTACCATCGACAAGTTCTTTCAACAAACGACACGGGCATTCACTCGGGAAATCGGTTTACAAGGCGGATATAATACCGAAATAGACAATAGTCATGTGCTTACGGAAGCTATAGACCGGATGTTCTTCGATCTCGAAAATCCTGAAAATAAAGAATTGCTAAACTGGCTGATCCGGTTTTCCGAAGAGCAGGTCGAAGGAGGGAAAAGCTGGGGAATACAACGAAATATCGACCAGTTGGCACACGAAATATTTAAAGAAGAATATAAATCGCACAGTTCGGAAATACGCCATTTCATGGCTGACAAAGATCTATTAAGAGCATACATCAAAAAACTGAATATTATAAAACAGGATTTCGAGACCGAAAGTCGGGAAATAGCACGAAAAGCCACCGAAATAATGAAAAAAGCGGGACTATTCCCTGAAGACCTTAAAGGCGGGAATCGGTCTCCGTTCAAAGAGTTTTCCAAATGGGCGGACGGCAACATAAAAGAACCGAACGCCTCATTTACACAACTATCCGACAATATCGAAAACTGGACGACAAAAAAGACTTCTCCCGACATTATTACAAAAGTTCGGGAAATATTTCCGGAATTAAACGAATATATCAAACAGATTATCTCCTGCTATGATGCTTATCCGTTTTATGTATCGGTAATGGAAACACGTCGCTATATTTATACATTAGGGATTTTGAGCGACATTGACAAACACATTCAAGCATACGAAAAAGAACACAATATTCTTCTTTTGTCCGATACCACCGAATTGCTCAACCGGATCATCGACGGTAGCGATACGCCTTTCGTATATGAAAAAACCGGTAACCGGATCGACCATTTCATGATCGATGAGTTCCAAGATACCTCTCGGATGCAATGGAATAATTTTTTTCCGCTGATTAAGGAGAGTAATGATAAAGGCGGTCGTAACCTTATCGTGGGAGATGTAAAACAAAGTATTTATCGATGGAGAAATTCTGACTGGAAGTTGCTGAGCGACGAATTGGGTAACCAGTTCAGGAAACCGGAAGAACTGAACGACCATATACTGGGGACGAACTGGCGAAGCTGTATAAACGTCATACAGTTCAACAATTCGTTTTTCAGGAAAGCATCATTCTTACTTCAAGAATCTTTACAAAAAGAAATCGCCGACACTCCCGTCAATGTACACATCGACTCCGAATATGCCGAGAAGATAGGGAAAGCATACCAAGATATATATCAACATATATCCCCTAAAAATAAAGAAAAAAAGGGACATGTAAAAGTGATATTTCTGGAAACCGAGACGGAAGAAGGAGAAAAAGCAGACTGGAAAAACCGGGCGACAGAACTACTTCCACAAACCTTAAAAGAACTTCAAGACAAAAATATCTCGTTAAAGGACATTGCCATTCTGGTCAGAAGCAAAGCTGAAGGCAGCCTTGTTGCAGATTGTCTTTTAAAAGCCAAAGCCGAGAATAACAATCCGGCATATCGCTTCGATATTATTTCGGACGAAGCTCTTTTCATACGCAATGCCCCGATTGTCAAACTGATAATCGGCATTTTAAACTACCTGCAAAATCCGGAGACGGAAATAAACCGGATACTTGCCGTATATGAATATTCGACAGCACACCGGAATCTCCTTCCGGAAACAGCTCTCGCCTCTTATTTCGCAGAAAAGGAGAAAGAATTATCGCATCATTTCGATCCGGAAATCGTCAGGGAACTCGAACAATTGAGAAACACGCCCTTATTCGAAATGTGCGAAAAAATCATCAGCTTATTTCCTCCCTCCGGAGAACGAAATGAAAGCATATTCATTCAGGCATTCCAGGACATCGTACTCGACTATACAACAAATCATTCGGCCGACCCCGCCTCTTTTTTACAATGGTGGAACGAACAAGGGATAAAGAAAACCATAACAACGCCCGACTCCCAAAATGCGATTCGCATCATGACGATCCATAAATCGAAAGGGTTGGAATTCAAAGCCGTTATCATCCCGTTCTGCGATTGGGAAATCGACCATAACCCGCATCACGAAAACATACTTTGGTGTAATCAAAAAGAACCTCTGGATGACATTCCGCTTGTCCCGATACGTTATGGATCGATCTTGAAAAAAAGTCTTTATGCCGACGCATACTTCAACGAAAAGATGCACGCCTATATCGATAATCTCAACATTGCATACGTAGCTTTTACCCGGGCAGAAGAAGAACTGATACTCTTTACTCCGAAACCTAAAAAAGAAGGGACTATCGGTTCTCTTTCCCGATTGTTATACTATTGTGTCAATCCCGAAAATAAAATAAATTGCCCGGAAGAAAAAGAGAGACCGATAATCGATTTGTCTGCTGATTATGATCCGGGAAAAAACTGTTATGAAACCGGAGAGACATGGAAAAATATACAAACAGCAAAAGAAAAACAAGAAACTAAAATAATGCCCGAATATCGGTCTGCCGATCCCGGCAAACGCCTTCAATTACGACTACACGGGAAAGGCTATTTCGGAGATAGTCACGAACGGCAACACGGCAATCTCATGCACGAAATTCTCAGCAACGTCCGCTATGCAGAAGATATTCACAACGCCGTTTTACCATATATATTCAACGGACAACTCAGCTATGAAGAAGGAGTCGCCTTAGAAAAAAAATTAAAAACGTGGTTAGACCAACCTGAAGTTGCCCCATGGTTTTCCCCCGATACACAAATTATCAACGAAACGGAAATTTTACAGCAAAAAGGAACATTCCTCCGTCCGGATCGAGTAGTCATTTCCGGAGAAGAAGTTTCTGTAATCGACTACAAATTCGGGAATATTCAGAAAAAAAGCTATCATAAACAAGTGATCCGGTATATATCCCTCATAAAAGAAATGAGATTCTCTCAGGTAAAAGGTTATATCTGGTATGTCGAATTAGGGAAAATCATACCCGTATAGAGTTTCAGGAACTGTCTCAATTTTGTTTGGTCCGGTTCGAGAGTCTCTTTTGAGGATATTTTCCTGTTTTTACGAAAAGGATAACGGGCTATCTGATGAGTAGAAAAAAAACAGACTGAGGAAAAATACAAAAATGATCGAATAACATTCCTTTATCGGAAAATTCAGAGGCTTTCAACAACAAAAAGATTGTCCGTCAAAAATTCTCACAGGACTTTTAACGGACAAATCTTTTCTCACATCTCATATCAGAAAATCACTTTCTCCGACTTTCCTCCATAAGAAACTATATAAGCACCCGAAAAATTAGAAAAATCTATCACATCCCCAGCTACAACATCAATTGTCTTTACTAACTGTCCGCTACCGGCAGCATATACATTCAGTTTAGAGCCGGCATCGGCCAAAATACGAACACTCTTGCCCTTCAAACTCCATTCGTTATTAGCGACTTTCGGAACAGATACACTTTCTGTATTATCCAACACCTTTATCGATACAGTATAACAACCCAACTCTTTATTCACGTTATTAACCAAAGTTATCCGATCAATACGCATCACTCCTACGACCTTACTTCCGGCAGTTGAATTTTCATCGGTTTTAAAAAGAATAACATCTCCTTCGGCAGCAGGTTTTATCGTCCCTTTTCCGATCGTTTCCGGATCGATAGCCGCTATTTCAGATGCTGTTACATTATCGAAATCAATATCGTCGGCAGCCAAAAAACGAGTTGCATTCGTCGTCTCCGCAGTCAGCAAAGCTTGTAATGTATTTCCTTCGGCATCTTTATATTGAGAGTTTTTCGAATCTCCGTTTTCCATACTATACACACGAGGTTCGGAATCAGCTCCCTGCAAATGAAGTTTTATATCCACATTCCTAAAATTAGATTTAGCCTCATCTACGGTATATGATTTCAAATCTTTTATCGAAAGAAGAGAGCCTATACCTTCATACCCTTCAACTGTTCCTGTAGAGAATCCATAAGTACCAACTTTCACAACGCCATAACGGAATCCTGTAGTTTCTACTTTTGCAGGTTTCACCACTTTAATAGACACGGTAATCACCCCTTTACTGCTGGTCTCATTCTCTTTTACGATAGAATGAACTTTTATCAATCCCAAACGGTCAGCAGCTTTTGAAGTCTCAGCCGTTTTAAATACGATAACGTCCCCTTCATTCACAGGATTCACAGCATTCGTTCCTGTAAATGACAGACTCTTTAGTTGATCAACAGTAGCCGCATCAAAATCAACACCTTTAACGGCCATAAAACGAGTTGCATTTTTTACCGTAAAATCGGCCTGAGTTTTATCTCCGCTTTTATATTCCGAATCTTTCGTGTTATTACCGCCATCCATACTATACAGACGTACCGTTGCATTATTACTTCCTCCCATAATATAGAATTTCATATCTATATTATTCTCCTGTACACCGAAAACATCATCAAAAGCATAGGTTTTCAAATCATTTACCGAAATAAACGCAAACGATTCGGGATAATCGACCGGTGCTGTCTGTACATAATTCTGGCTACCGACCACCAAATTTTCAACAAAATCAAAACCATCTGTCACAACAGCGGCTTGTGTTGCAGAAACAGCGGCCATAACGACTATTCCTGCCAAAAAGAGTCTAAATCTTTTCATAATACAACATTTTATAAATAAAAGAATTAATTACTTCCCCCTGTTATATCGGAGGACTTTCTCTGCATACCGTTCTCCCAGTATAATTTGGCTATCGGTATCAAAATGAGGATCATTCTCATCAATTAACGGTTTCAACCCTTCAGATGATACCACCTTAAATCGGGGAATGCTATCTTCTAACGATCTGAGCATTTTATTGAAAGGGATTGTTCCTTCGGTATGTCCTGTCCAGTTCCATCGAGAAATTTCTCCCGCAACAAACAATAAATCAGGCATATTCAAATCTGCGCGCAACTGTTCAACCAATTTACAAATATAGATTTTATACGACTCGGGATAACGGCAATCGGCTTCCCCCTGATGCCATAATACCGCCTTTAACCGACCATACTTCAAGGCTTCTCTAATTCGGCTCAACATCTCTCCATAATAATTATCCGATGCCCCTTTTTCCCATGATTTAATAGAAGAGCCGCCTCTGGCATTTACGACAAGCCCGATTTTACAATCACTCTTTTCTGAAACTTTACGGGCAAAAGAATAAGCCGGCCCTAATTTCTGCATTCCTATCTCTTTTCTTATCGTAGAATAACGATTCAGCGGATTAACGGCCGGTTCAAAAAAATTTCGGTCATTAAAAAGATAAACATTCACTAAAGTATCCATAACAGCCGGTGTTAAAGTCGCCCGCCCTGCCATATTAGACTGACCGATACAAAGATATATGTCGAATTTCCCGGACGCTTCGGAACGGGCAATCATCATGGTAAACGTCAAACTGCATATCAGATATGCAAAAAATCTTTTCATTTTATAACCTGATTATCCCCTAATAATTTTTATAAATGCGAATAGCATTCAATATCGGTTCTCCTTCTATGCGCTTAAAACCAACAGTCAGGCCCTTCCCATCATTTACATTCACAATGAACTTCTGGATAACAGCACAACCAAAACCGTAATCTTCAGCAATATCGACCTTATCCATTACCGGATTACCATTTATTTCCAATCCGAAAGTACGCTTGCTATACCCCCCGTTTTCCGTATCCGCGCCAAGATTATATACCAAAGATTCTTTCTTTTTATCAGAGTCCAATTCCGCCCAATAAAGATATACCGAATACTCTCCATCCGGGACATCCGCTTTAAAAGCTTCCAAACCGGTACGTTGAGTCTGGAAAATCGGATTATTGTCCGTTCCGAATATATCTATATCAGAACCTAACATCGAACCGAAGCCTGTTTTTCTGCGATAAGGCTCACCTCCGATATATCCCCAACTTCCCGGTTTATAAGGCTGTTCAGGTATCCAGATCATCTCTGCCGTCCGATCTTCAAAATAACGGGGAGAACCGAGCATAACATTCATTTCGGTAAAAGGAACGTCTCCATTTTTCAAATCATCGGGAATAAGTTTGAAATCGATCCGAATCATATCACGCAGCTCTTTCCCGTTTTTACGGGCAACTGCTTCCACAACATTTTCTCCATTGACAAAGGGAACATCAAAAAACGCGATATTCTCTTCGCATTTTTTCGACCCGATACTTTTGCCGTTTACATATAACTCAACCACCGGATAGTCAGAAAATACAGGAACAGATTGAACACATGTATTTTCTACCGTATTTACGACTCCTCCTCGATTTTTCCATTCTCGGTTACCTATGCGCAAGACATCTTTGTTCCCTAAAGACGCCTCATAAAACAAATAGGTATCTTTACGCTCACGATCGAGCCCCGTTACACCCTTATTATTTACATGAGGCACGGCATCTATTCGGGATTCAGAATAAAAATCATTCAGATTCCACATTGTAAATCCGGCAATAAACGGACGTGCCATCATTTCCCGCAAATAATGACGATGATAAATAATTCCGTACTCTTGAGAAAAATCAAATCTCTCCGGTTTATAAGAATGTAGTCTCGGATCAACTCCCGGCCCATATTCAGTCACCAACAACACTTTTCCCTTATATTTATCATGAGCCCTGTCAAGAAGTCTTTGAAATTCATCGATATCCGGTTCATACCATCCTTGATACAAGTTCCACCCCATAATCATCGGTATCTCCGTCAAATGAGCCCGTTCATAAAGATCAGGAGCATTATGGTATGCCATCATCGTATAACGGGACGGATCTTCTTTTCGAATAGTATTTTCCAACGTTCTCGCTGTCTTTTCCACAACGGGATAATAAGATTTTAGAAAATCCTCATCCGTACGCGGACGCCGAAGCAATATTTCATTCATATATCCCCAGATCATTACCGACGGGCGATTAAAATCCTGCCGGATCATCTCCTTCACCATATTTACCGAATTCTCAAGAAATTCCGGCGTATCGGTAACCGCATTCACAACCGGTATTTCAACGGAAGTTACAATTCCCAACTTATCGCACATCTCCATAATAACCGGGTCTTGAGGGTAATGAGATACTCTCAAGAAGTTGCTTCCCATCTGTTTCATCAACAAAATATCCCTGACATGCATCTCATCCCGCAAAGCATTTCCCTTAGCCAGATAATCCTGATGCCGATTATTTCCGACCAGCTTTCTCGGCTTACCGTTCAAGAAAAACCCCCGTTCCGGGTCGAACTCAAACCAACGAAGTCCGAGCGGATTAGAAACTTCGTCATAAAGGACATCGCCCTTTTTATTATAAACACGTGTATAAACTTGATAACGATGCGGGTTATCGATATCCCAAAGCAAAGGATTATCGATTATGATTTTTTTCTGTATATCGGTTTCCGTAGTCCGAGATGCAATTTTCAGATTTGTCCGCAAAGATTTCACCTCTTTTCCGGTAGCATCGCATATTTTATTTTCAAGAATAACTTCCACAGGAGAATCGGTATCGTTACTGACCAAAGAGGTAATCTCCACAACCGCTTTTTTCTCAGTCACTTCAGGTGTACGAATATATACTCCCGAAGACGCATAATCATTTGTCGCCAAATGTACCTTATCGACAAACATCAGGTAAACATCTCTATAAATGCCTCCATAAAAGGTAAAATCCGCCGATAACGGAGGTATATTAGGATCATACCCGTTATCTACTTTTATAGCAAAAACATTTTTCTTTCCATAATTAAGGAAACGGCTGATATCAAAATTAAATCGGGTATATCCCCCTATATGTTTACCCACATAAAGTCCGTTTACATAAAGTTCCACAACCTGATTCGCCCCCTCAAAAACAATAACCGCACTCTGGTTTTCCCGGGACTTATCTACAAATATAGATTTCCTATACCACGCCGGACCTCTGTAATATCCCGGGATTTCATCATCTCCGTCAAGATTATTCCAAGTATGAGGAATATTTACGGTTTCCCACGAGCTATCATCAGCTCCGATATTTTGCGCATCAAAAGGAGATCCCGGACAAAACTTCCATCGGTCATTTATCGTATAGACTGTTCGTACTCCGGCTGATGCTGTTGCGAACAATGCTATTAGAAAAACAAATACTAAGCTCTTTCTCATAATTACGCGTTATTTAAAATCGATTTTTATTTTTTCTCCTGTATAAAAAATTTCTCTTTCTATCGGAGTAGATTGTTCCGGGAAATAAACTTTTACAATTACTCGTTGATTTTCAGGCATATTCCGATACTTTCCTATACGATCTCCTAATGTTACACTTTTATCCGATTCATCCCACAAGACAGGACATATAGCAAACTCCCCGTTTTCATATCGATATGAGTCACCCTCATCATCATACCATTCGAAAGAGGCATCAGCCCCTGTATATATACGGAGTTCTACCTTCAGGTCAGGACATTCCGAAACATATTGTTTCACATCGGTCATAGGCAATATCGACCCGCCCCGCACAAAAAGAGGAATGACATCTAATGGCGACGAAGTTTTTTGCATACGTCCTCCACGATATGCCTCACCGGAATAAAAGTCATACCAATACGTTCCGGAATGTCCGGGCAGATATGTACTCTTCTCCCGTGCACCGGGAGTCACGACAGGGCTAACCAGCAACGATGGACCGAACATATACGCATCGGCAATATCGTATGTAGATGTATCGGAAACAAAGTCCATACACAACCCTTTCATAACAGAGCCATGACGCTCTGTTACCTGCCGAGAGACGGAATAAATATAAGGTAACAATTTATATCGCAAGCGGATATATTTCAATTGTGTATCATAATATACAGAACCGGGTTCTCCGAATTGCCATATTTCTCTTGGTACATTCGTACCATGCGCCCGAAATAACGGAGAAAAACACCCGAACTGGAACCACCTAAGATACAATTCTTTATAGGCCGGATCATCCAATCCTTTCGGGAAACAAGCATCTCTTTCGGTTACAAAAAAACCTCCAATATCCGATGTCCAATAAGGAATGCCCGACATAGAAAGATTTATTCCCGCAGCGATCTGCTTGCGAAAATTCTCCCATGATGCAGATACGTCTCCCGACCACACCGCCGTCGCATATCGTTGCTGAGAAGCAAACGCCGACCGGGTAAGTATAAACACCCGTTTTTCATCATTTTCGGCACGAAGTTTATCGTGTAAAAAACGTAACAATTCTAACGAATATACATTCAAATACCTATGAAATGAACCGATATACGTATCTCCGGCAGATTTTGTTTTCTCGGCCTGCTTCAACTGGGTAAACCCATCTCTGAAGGAAGGTTCTGTCGCATCCATCCACCATCCGTCAACACCTTGATCATATAGTCCTCGTTTCAAATGATTCCAGAATATTTCCCGAGCATAAGGATTGTAAGCATCAAACACTTTATAACCTGCCCAAGTAGGTTCATCAAACAAAGCGTATATAGAATCAAGGTCTCTATAAACAGATGTTTCTTTTCCAAAACCAGGCCATACGGATAACGTAAAATGAACGTGATAATCATTCTGCAATCGGGCAATCGTCTCTTTAGGTCGGCTAAAATTCAACGTATCGAACATCAGGCCGTTCCAATGGGCCTTATCACCCCAATATTCCCAATCTTGTACGATATTATCAAGAGGGATATTATCTTCCCGATAGCGTTTCACGACATTTTCTAATTCTGAGAACGAACGATAACGTTCTTTAGATTGCCAAAAACCGAAAACCCATTTACCGAACATCGGGACTCTCCCGGTAAGAGTTCGATAACCGGCGATTACCTCATCCATATTTTTCCCATAAACAAAATAATAATCTGAGGCATCTCCGACTTCCGAATCGAAACTGTATCCCTGCTCATTATCTCTAAAACGGGTTTCAGAATAATTATCCCATAATATCCCGTATCGGTTAGTAGAGATAAGAAATGGATTCACTATGTCCATATTTGCCTGTAACAAAAGAGCGGTATCACCGCGATAATTCATGACACCTGTTTGATATTGACCTAAACCATACAGACCTTCTTTCTCTGTCGGGATAAAGCGTTGCGTTACGTGCAAGCAAGGTTCTTCGGCAACAGTATCTCTGCGGAACGTTCGAGCCTCCCCATTATTCTTCTCACGCAATAAAAGTCTGTCCGTACCGACCTCTCTAAATTCAAAGGCTTTCTCTTTTTTATCAAAAAGAATGATAAGTTCAGGAGTAACAAAACGGTACTCAGAAGAATTATCTTTTACAGTATAACCGGTATAACGAGGTAAGGAGGTATCTACAACAAGTCTTTTCGTAACCAAAGTATCTCCCGACGGATATGATAATATCCGGACTATCCGCGGTGAAAAGAATTCGACCCGATAATCAACGTTATCTTCCCGAAAAGATATTATACCTGTTTCCGAGACAGAACATCCGGACAACAGAAAAACAAGAAGAATACAAATTCGGTCAATCATTTTCATAATGCATCATCTGATATTGTAACATAATATTTCGAACATACCCCCGTCCTTTAATATAAAATGCCGGATTATTCTCTTTATAAAAGATATTTCCCTTATAAAGACGTATTCTAACAGGTTTCCATTGACCGGTCTTATTCTTGCGAATACTTCCTACAACACTATACTTATCCTTAGGTATCCTATTTGTTTCGGAATATATCCGAATGAAATCATCTCCTTCATCTAAATATTCAAAACATATATATCCCTCATAATTATATTTTAAAAGCTTATGATACAAATCCTTCGGCAAATAAAGTTTCAAACTTTTGCCGACATCATATCCCTGTTTATCGAGCGAGTCCCGTAAAAGATCTTTTTCCGAAAGGTTTAAATTTTCCTTCATCAAACGAGAAGACATTTTCAAAACATAATCCGTACAAACTCTCAATAATCCGTCCGCCTTTTTATATTTTTCTTTGGAAATATACTTAGCTGCATCATTTAACATTCGTACTTGCTTTTTTTCGATGTCTATGCCTGAATCTTTCAATAAGGCAAACTGTTTTCGAAGATAAAACAATCGTTCCGGCAAAAGCAATCCCCTTTTATCTGCAATCTTTTCTTTAAATAAAGAGGAATAATACAATGTAGTTTCCAGTTCACGTATTCCGTTTTCACGTGTCGGAGCAATTTCATGACCTTCCGTAAAATCGCTCCATGACGCAATAAAAACCATGTCCAGACTATCCTTGTTCGCCATATTGAATCGCCACATTTTACGATATGTCTCTCCTCGATCTCTCGGAATATAAAAGAAATGCCCTCGTCCCCATCCTGCACATCCCCGATTATCCATACCGGGCATCACGAATCCCGACTTGATTCTGAAAACAGGATTCGGATTGTTCCAGATCGAATCACGAAATGGTTTCATAAATTCGATCAAATCTTCCGTTTCCGCATAATTATCCCAATAAGGATGAGCCGCATCCATTATGCGAACACGGGCAGGCAACCATGCTGTAGGAACTGCTCCCAAACCGATCCATTCATCAATTTCTTCGCTATGAGTAACCGGAATATAACGGTTATTTTCCAATCTGCCCCAATCTGCCCACCGACGTAAGACTACCGGAGCATTCATTCCTACAGGAATTCTGACTCTTTCATAAGCCCATTTATACTCTTCAACAGTCGCACCAGGACCAAATAGATAAAATACCGGATATCCTTTTACTATCGGGGCTGTAACTCCAGTAAAAACACTATCGATAAGGTATTGGTAACAACGTACATAATGCTCGGTCTTTTTTTCGCGAGTATTAATTTCAGGATAACGTTTGGTTATCCAATCATAATACAGCCAACCATCACACCAATTCACCCCGATTTCAAAATCGTATCGAGCCGCGACTTTTTGCATGGCTTTTAACAAGACATCATTCTCATGCCCCATAAATCCCCACTCGATAAAAAAGCCGTCGATCCCGGCAGTCTTTGCACTCAGAATTTGATACTCGATATAGTCTTCATCCAAATCGGACTGTATGCCGAGAATCGGATAATGAACCGATGCAATTTCATTCATATACGGCTCTTTATCTCCCGATAAATTATCTGCATTATAACACAAGGAATTTATCCCCGTATGAGATTTTCGGGTATCGGCATACATAGCCCAACGACCTAACATCCCGTCATGATTTCGGGTATAACGTACTCCATGATAATCGGCATATACTTTTTTGCCGTTCCCCGTATTCTTCGCTATCGTCGGATAACTTAATAGAAACAAAGACAAAAGCGGCATTAATCTATATAGTAGCCTTTTTTTCATGATCCGGATATTTTATCGGTTAACGGATAAACTTGCATGAGGAATACTGGCTGTCCGAAACAATAACCGCAATATACACTCCCGAAGACAAACTTGTAAGATCTACTGTTTCAACCGTTTTTGTCACAAGCATATCACAAACCGAACTTCCCCCAGCAGCATTATATATCTGCAAACGAGCATTTTCCCCTGCATTAAGAATATTCAGTTTTTTCCCGGACATAAAAAGCCGTACAGATGCTTCGGATACCGATTTTGAAACAGCTCCCGATGTTGTCGAATAAACGGTAAAATCAAATGACAGATTTCTGATCTTAGAAACCTTCGAATCGTCTCCATAAAACGAAATATCGCTATTTCCCGATTCTGCACCATATTTTACATTCTCTTTATATAAGCGTATTTTCGCAGTTTTCCATGCACCCAATCCTTCATGCTTAAGTTGTGCTATCGTTTTGAACAGATCTCGGGGTTCTTTATATGTTCCGGATACGATATTGATATTCTTACCCCATGTGTCATCCCAATATTCGAAATTCATATATCCCTCATAATTCTGGGCAGCCAATTTACCTTTAAGATCATTGTCTTTTATCGTTACTCCGGTACGGCTATTAGACAATACATATTCACCGTCATCATTCAATGAGCCTGTAATCGTCAAACCGGCTGCATCGATATGATAACTTTCTGAAGTTATCCCTGCTTCCAACTGAGCAAACCGGTCTTTCATATCCTCAATCTCCGATTCTGCATCGGCGTAATCTCCATCGGATATAGACATGGCTATCTTATCAAGATCAGAAGTATAGGCAGAACCGTCTATGCCGCAAAGAGTAAAAAACTCAGCTTTCTTACGTAACTTAAATAGTTCGAGCGGCAGGGTTATACCCGATTCATCATAAGAGGTTTCGCCTTTAAACTGTGTCGCATATTTAAGCGTCATACGCAAATCACGATCTCCGTTCTCGACAGTCGGTTCGATTTCATGCCCTTCGGTATAATCATTCCATGATCCGATATAAATCATGTTTAACATATTCTTATATTTCAGATTCAATTCCCACATTCTCTCATAGGTATCTCCATTATCTCTCGGAATATAAGAAAGTTTTCCGGTCGTTGACCATCCTCCACACCCGTAGTTATTCATTCCGGGAGCTACAAATCCCGATTTGACGGGATATCCCGAACGCCATACCGTCGTAGCAAAAGCATTCAAAAATATTTCACAATCATCAGCAGAAGCATATCGGTGAAATTTAGGAGTCAGATGATAACCGGTACGTATGCGTTCAGGCATCCAAGGTGTAGGCACGACTTTATTTTCAGTCACCCATTCAGAACCGGCTTGTGTCAACGGACTTTTAGGAGTATATACATCGTTCGTCAAAGACGGGTTAAGTGTCGTACGCATAATTACATTCGGAAATTTATCCGTACCGCTTACCGGATAATCATCCGGATACGTATAAGTATGTTCACGAATCGTTTTAAACTCTTCGGCGGTAAATCCGTCATGAAACAAATAAAATACAGGTTTACCATTGACAATCGGTGCTGTCGAACCGGTAAACACATTATCTATAAGATATTGCATACAGGTAATAAAATACTCTACGTTCTCTTCTCGTGTACCGGCATGCCATCCCTTTTCCATCAACCATCCATCACAAATATTAACGCCCACTTCAAAATCATACTTTTTCGCAACCTCCTGAATTTTTTGCAAAAGAGTGTTCGATGTATGGTCTATATAACCCCATTCCACAAAAAATCCGTCAATCCCGGCAGTTTTGGCACTTAATACTTGATATTCGATATTATCCGGATCGTATTGCGATTGCATACCCACCAAAGGATATTCATAGGCCGCGATATTATGCTGTCCATTCGCCAAAATCAGATCAGGATTATACGTTAATTGAGTAACGCCTGACTTTTCCGGGCTGTAAGTCATTTTCGAAGCATACTTCCATTCTCCGAATTCACCGTCATAGAGACGGGTACGGCGGATTCCATGATAATCGGCATATACCTTTTTTTGCGAATAAACGGGAAAAAGTAAAACCGTCAGCAGAAATAAAGTCAATAATCTTTTCATAAAACACTATTTGAACAGAAGTTATACATTCTTGATTAGGATTACGAAAAAAGAGAATACACGGTATAGCATATAAAAATGCCATACCGCATATTTTCATTCAAGATTTATTTTTTCGGAAGCTTGATCGATACTGTTATGATACGGGCTGTCGGATTATTCGACACAACCTGCGTATCGCTCAAGATTTTCATTACACCGATACGGCCGCCTCCTGCAGTAGAGGTATCTACCGTTTTAAATGCAATTATATCTCCGACAACAAACGGATTGATTTTGTTCGATGTTATATTAGATGCAGAAATAGCATTCGATATAGACTCTGCCGTGGCATTATCGAAATCAAATCCGGGAACTGCCAACAAACGAGTTTTGTTTTGAACCTCCATATCTGCTACCGATCCGTTCTTTCCTTTAAATTCAGAACATTTCGTATCATTACCTCCATCTATTGCATACATACGCAATACCCCTTGTCCGCCATAAGCATAAAATTTGAGATCTACATTTGAAGCGTTGGCCGAACTTTCAAGTGCATAATCTACCGAATAAGTCTTCATATCTTTCAATGAAATCAAGGCATATACATCCGGATAATTTGCATTCCCATTAGCCAATATCTGGCTGCCGACAGAAAGATTAGCGACAAAATCCATATTGACAATCGCCGTCATCGTCGCCTCCGATGTCTTATCCACAACATCGGTAGCCACAATTTTCAGCTTAGATGTCGCATTCGTCAACAATACATCCAAAGATTCGGTAACCGAAAGAGGTGAGTCTGCAAAATCTTTCGTAGCGGCAAGCACCTCTTGCGAATCTTCTATACGATAAATTTTCACATTGCGGATACCGCGTTGAGATTCCATACGCAATGTAATCGCTTTCGTTTCATCCTTATCCGCAAATACAGTATCTTCTTTCAACGTGATAGTCGGAGGTGCTGGTGTCAGATAATTTACCGTCATCGTAACGATTTTCACTTGTCCGTAAACATCGGTAGCTTTTACTTTAAAACCTTTGTCCCCTTCCATATACATAATCTGCTCATCAAAAACATATTCGGTCTCAGCATTATCAAACTCGATCGGGAAACCATATTGCATTTGTCCGCTTTCCGACACAAGATACATCTCGATCTTCTTCAATCCGGCAACAGAAGTTACCGTGAAATGCGTTTTCGGCATATCCCCGCCAACCAACTCATCATAAGTAATCGATTCAGGGTCAAAGACTATCGACGGACCTTCTTTTATTCCCGTAACTCCTAACTCCAAAGTCGCTTTGGCTTCCCGGTTCAGTTTATCGATCGCAGTAACGACAAAAGCCTTATAATCTTCCTGATAGTTCAGGTTCTCAGACAGGCTATATGCCTTCTCATTAAAGAACGTCGTTACCGTTTTATAATCGATCATCCCTGTTTCCGTCTCGATTTGCATTATAACTTTTTTCAGTCCAAGCTCAGAACGGATAACAGCGACTACCGGCAAATTATCCACTTCATTCATATCGGCCTGAAGATCATCATAAGCGAACTTAATAACCGGTTGGCTCAATGACGGATCTAAGGTCTCTTCATCATCTTTACAGCTCGAAAACGGTAAAATGCAAGCTGTAAGAAACAATATTGATAATATTTTTTTTAACATACGTTTATATATTAAGCGTTACTACTTATGATAAACTATTTTTTATAATAGCAATATGATTCAAAGACATGAATTACTCCGTTTACAGGCATAATATTGCTGGTGATAGCTCCCCTCATCGGAGAATTTCCATTTGTCCCCGTATCATTGATAATCACTTTACCCGCATCTGCTTGCCATGGATTTTTCCGTACCAGGATAGTCATAAGACCTTCTTCTCCTCTTAGCAAAGTAAGAACATGGATCGCTTCTACGGGCAAATCTCCATAAGCGCTATAACTTCCTTCAATAATATGATACTGCAATAATTTTTTTACGCTTTCCATATCACAATCAGAAATAGATGATATTCCCGGAAAACGATCTGCCATAAAATTTTTCATGGCAGTGTTGTTCAATGCCAAAAAAGTATATTCGGTATCAGTCTGAGTAAAATAATCTTTCATTCCGGTATATTCTATTGCTTCGATATAGGTTGAAAATATATCCGGACGAGAATTAATATACTCCCATGCAGTCATATTCACATGCGGATCAAGAACGGAACTTTCATAGTCGTAATTTTTCTGCAACGGCATGTCACAACTATTCATCGTACCGATAATGACCAGTAGAACCGCTATCTTATTTAATAAATTCTTCAACATGATTCTATATTTTAGATGTGGTTATTTTTACTTACCGTAATACGGATTCTGTGTTAATTTCGGATTCTCATTGATATGGGAATAGTGTATCGGGAAAAGTTCATTTCCATCTTGGTTCATTCCATTAATAGGCTCCATGACTTCTTTCCACTTTTTCGTACGCAACAAATCGAACCAACGGCGTCCTTCTCCGACCAACTCTATTTGACGTTCATCCAAAATATAATTGATAATATCGTCCTCCGAAGCAAAATCCATAGACGTAGCGGTTGTCAACCCGGCACGGTCGCGAATCTGTTTTACCAAATCCAACGCTTCTTCCCATTTTCCCATACGGGCACGCGCTTCGGCCTGTAACAAAATCATATCTGAATAGCGGTAAATAGGATAAGCCACTTCACATGTCTTATTTAAAGTCGTACTGATTGTTCCTCCGATAAATTTATTGAGCTCCCATCCATTTTGATAATACTGAGTTGTATATGCTTTTCTTAAATCATCATCAGAAAATTTTTCAAGAATAGCATCCGATAAAACGGCGGCACGGTTTCCCGATCCAGTAAACCATTGATACATATAACTATATCCGCTCGATCCCACTTCGTCCATATCAAAATGAACAACAAAGATGAGTTCTTTAGTCGTGTATTCATCATTCTCAGGAGTATCATCCGAAGGTTTTCCGTTCAGCTCTTCCACAAACATTTTCCGCCAATTCTCAATACTTGTTTCAAGTTTCATAAACGTAGCGTCTCCGGACATCTTATCGATAGTCTGATCTGCCAAATTATACTCCTCAAGCCACATATACACATCTGCCATAATAGCCCAAACGCCATAAATAGAGATACGTTTCCGTTCCTTATTATTCGTTTTATCCATTAATTCTTCAGCCTTTTTAAGGTCTTCAAGAATCACATTCCTAAGGATATAATTTTTATCGGTACGCTCTTTATACAGATCAGTGCTATACTTTTCGTTCGGCTCGGTAAACAAAGGTACGTCTCCCCAAACGCGAATAGCGTAAAAATAACCGAGAGCTCTCATGGCATAGGCCTGTCCTAAATAATCGTTACGGGTAGCGATAGAAGGCATATCGACTGTCGGAATATACTTAATCGCCAAATTCGCCTGATTGATCATTTTATATAAATCTGTCCACTTGGCACATTCATGACTCGTCGTTATCAAGTTATCGATAACTCTTTGTTGATCTGCCGCAGAAGAAGAACCGGGAGACATATTGTCTGAACGGAACTCTCCCCAGTAGAAATAATTCTTCCGCATAGTCGTACGGAAAAGTCCGTAAATTTCATTTACTCCGGCTTTTACATCCCGTGAAGTTTGCCACATCTCTTCTACCGGTATTTCACTTATCGGCTCTTCCTCAAGAAATGCCTCGCAAGAACTCAACGAAAAAGCAAGTGCGGCAACTCCAAAAAATAACTTTATCTTATTCATAGTAGTTTCGATTAAAAATTAACAGACATACCTACACCATATTCTCTTTTTTTCGGGTAACGATAATTATCCCGACCGATTTGTAACGGATCGCTTGTCGAAAACTCCGGATCAAATCCCGAATATTTAGTCCAAGTAAGAGCGTTATTTACAAAAGCATACAGATTTATACCTTTTACACCACACTTCCGACACCAATTTTTCGGTAGGTTATAACTTAACCGCACATTCTGTAATCGGATGAAAGAACCGTCTTCGACATAGAAAGAGTTAGCATAACGGGCATTATCATATTCATCATTATAAGGTCTCGGATAAAGGGCTATATCTCCCTGTTTCAACCATGTATTATAAATTACATCCGGAGAAGGTGTCGTTCCGGTATATTTAAACATATTCCGGTTATGCTCACCGAAGTTGTAAATCTCTCCACCCAAAGAGTAATAAAAAGAAATAAACAAACTCCAATCCTTATACGTAAACTGAGTACTAAGACCTCCTGTAACATCAGGAAGCGCATTGCCGATAATCATACGGTCATTATCATCGATAATTCCGTCACGACTGCCTTCCGGTTCTTCCCAGTTAATATCTCCTCCGCGGAAAGGTTTTCCGTTCGGTAAAGTTTTCTGCAAGACTTTACCGGTATATTCCGTTCCATTCAATAAATATTTATTTTGAAACACACCATTTTCAAAAACCGGTGTAAGCTGTTGCCATGATCCTTCGGCAAAAGCATTAGACTCATCATATTGGAAAACATTGATATATTTATATCCATAGAAGTCTCCGATACGTCCTCCTTCTTGCATCCACCATAAATCTCCTTCCAAATAAGCTTTACCTTCAGAAAGACGCTCTATCTGATTTATGTTTCGTGAAATATTAAACGAAGCATTCCATCGGAAATTTTTTGTACGGATGATATCTCCGGCAATAGCGACTTCGAATCCTCGGTTGCTGACCTCGCCCACATTGGTTTTCATCGTTGAAAAACCCGACTCCTTCGGAAGTTCATAATCTGCCAACAATCCTGAAGTATATTTGTCATAGTAATCAAATGTAGCGGTAAGACGGCTATTCCAGAAAGAAAGGTCAAGACCGATATCAAACTGTTTCGTCTCTTCCCATTTCAGGTTGTCTTTACCGATACGAGTTGCAGAAACGCCTCCGACACCGTCATAAATAGTGCTCGGAGAATAAGTATATACGTAATCGTAATTTCCGATAGACTCATTTCCGGTTACACCATAACTTACACGAATCTTTGCATCATCGAGTGCAGGTTTGGCAAATTGCATGAACTTCTCATCAGAAATACGCCAACCGACAGATGCAGACGGGAAATTCCCCCATTTATTATTCTCAGCAAAACGAGAAGATCCGTCTCGGCGCACATTTGCCGTCAATAAATAACGTCCTTTATAATCATAAGTTATACGAGCAAACAAAGAAGCTAAAGAATGACTCGTCTGCCATGTACCGGTAGAAGTTTGAGTCAAATTAGACGCAAAAGCGTTCATCGTATAAATATAATCGGTAGAAGAATTAGTCCCTACAAGAATTTCATTTTGATTTGACCAACGCTGAGCACTAAAACCCGCCATTGCAGAAAAATTATGGTCTCCCCATTTGTGGCTATAACTGAAATAATCTTCATTCATCCAGTTCCAGCCTAAATAGTTATAAGAACCGCCTTCATTACTTTTTTGCCATTCATCCGTAATAATACTGGGATATAATTTCTTTCGTTTGCTAAGCGAGAAATTGGCATTGATATTCGTACGGAATTTTAAACCTTTATAAATGTCAAATTCAAAGAACTGATAAAAATTCCCTTTATATGCGTCTGTAAAATCTGTCGTATACTCGACTTGCGCAATCGGATTTTTCTGTCCGTTAAACACTCCCACAAGCGAGCCATCAGGGTAGTATGTCGAGAAATAAGGACGACGACTCAACATTGCATTTAATAATGCATTCTCGTTTATACCCTCTTTTTTAGAGTAAGTAAGAGCGATGCGGCTACCCATATTCATCCATTTTACCGGTTTGTAATCAGAATTAATACGAGTTGTCAACCGCTGAAATGCCGTATTAGGAACTATACCTCTTTCATTAAAATAACCGGTATTGATAAAATATTTGATTTTGTCGCTACCACCGCCCACGCTAATATCAACCTGATCTTTCTGTGCAGTTTGCAAAATCATATCCTGATAGTCATTATCTACATTAAAAAATACATTCAACGAGTCTTGAATCATTTGGATACTCTCATCTGCATTACCGATATTATTATCTAAAAAATACTGACGACGAGCATTGTCATAATAACGACGATCAGCACGGTTTGCCTGAGCCAACTTATGAGACAATGTTCCCCATGAATGATTATACTTCACATCAATACGGGGCTTACCCGCTTCTCCTTGCTTAGTTGTAATGATAATCACACCATTAGCAGAACGAGAACCGTAAATAGCTGCCGAAGCTGCATCTTTCAAGATTTCCATAGATGCAATATCCGTTGGGTTGATTCCATCAATATCATCCAAAGGAATACCATCCACAATATAAAGGGGTTTTACTCCATCGGCAGAGAATGTAGATGTTCCACGTATTTTAATTGAAGAAGTTTCCCCGGGTTGACCAGAACCGGAAATAATCTGAATTCCGGCAGTCTGTCCTTGTAAAGCCTCAAACACATTCGTCGCCATCTTCTGCTCTATATCTTTACTGGATATAGAACTGATAGCGCCTGTCACATCTCGTTTTTTCATCGTTCCGTATCCGACAACGACTACTTCATCGAGATTTTTAGAATTTTCGGACAAAATAACTTTCATATCCGGCTTTGATGTAACCTCTTTAGTTACATACCCGACATACGAAACGATCAAAGTAGCACCGCTTTTCGATACTTTAATCGTAAACTTACCATCCAAATCGGTCGCTGCAACATTTTTTGTCCCTTTTTCTGTAACGGTAGCACCGGGCAATGTTTCCCCCGCCTCGTCCAGAACAACACCTTTCACACTTACTTTACCGGAAGTCTGCGCATTTATCGGCTGCACCAGCAATAAGAAATTGAAAAAAGCCATTAGGCATCCGACAATACGGACTATTCGCTCTGTTCCACTTTTCATGTTATGTATTAGTTTAGTAAAAAATTTAAACATTCAGATAGACATGGTAATAGATATCTACTTTTATTTACAAACTCCATCTTTTGTCCAAACAAACGTTCGTTTTACTAAACGGAATGAAAAGTCTTAAATATGTAGTGTTGGATATTCGATAAATATATTGATAACAAAAATTTGTGTAAAAATTAAAGAAGAAATTTGGTGAATAAAAAAAGTCCGAATAAACGAACGTTTATTTGGACAGTCTAATCAATCGGCATAAAAACAGATTTAGGCTCAATTTCACGGACAAATATATGGCATAAATTTTAAATAACAAATATGTGTGCGCACACACAAAACACACAAAATCACATATTTTATTATAAATCAAATGTTTATAAAAAATTATCAAGTATAAAATATGTTATTAAACATATTCTGAGATAATAATTCTACAATTAAAACAACATATTGTTATACTATTAATATAAAAAAGAAACACAAAAGCCATAAATGTATTCTTTACTATAAAAATATATCTATATATACAACCCGCTTCAAAGTCTTTTAATATTAATAGTGACGATATACAAACTATATTCAGAGTCTGTCGTCTAAATTTTGCTCAGGCCATGTTTGAGAATTTCGATTGAGGATGTTTTTCTGTTTTTATAAGGAGGATAGCGGGCTATCTGGCAAGGGAAAACGAGAAAAAAGACCGGAAGAAAACACAAAAATGACCTGATAATATTT
>URAV01000006.1 GCA_900545915.1 uncultured Porphyromonadaceae bacterium | reverse complement strand
AAGATGCTTCACATAGGTGCTTCTTATTTATCAATAGCATTTATAGGTCTTCATGTTGGACTTTACTGGAACTTTATAAGAAACTTCTTCAAAAAGATGTTCAATATAAAAAATTCTACAACAGTATCAAAAATATTAGCAAGAGTTATAGTTGTAGCAATATTAGTTTTAGGAGTATATAACATACATACTCAATATTACTTCGCAAAAGTAAATAACACACTTTCATATGCTATTGAGCATATACAACCTCAAGATTTAGAGGCACCAGAAGGTGGAGGTCACTACGAAAAAGAAAGTCTATCTTTCTTAAAATTAACTAATATATATGGAAGTATAGTAGCAGTATTTGCAATAGGAACTTACTACATAGATTCTGCAGCTAAAAATAATAAAAAATCTGCTAAAAATAACAAAATACAACAAGCGAGTTAATAAATGAATTAGCTTGATTCATATATGTAATTATGCTAAAATAAGTTTAACATTTCAAACTTAAAATTCATAGTTTTCTAGGGTTCCGTAGTATTTATATACTAGCTGGTCCGAGAGAAAACGCACAAGTTATTTGTGAACACGGAAGGAGAAAAGCCTGGGAGATATTTAATTATATTTCCCAGGCTTTTTTTTATTTAAGCAACGGAATCTTTGATTCGTTGGCGCCATGAACGAAGTGAATTTTAAGCAACGGAATCTTTGATTCGTTGGCGATATGAACGAAGTGAATTTTTTATTTAGATTAAAGGAGGGTTATTAAAATGAAAAATAATTTTAGTTATAAGGATGTTTATGTTGAAGAAGGGAAAAGAGTATTAGAAATTAATATACTACCAGAAAAATACTGTAATTTTGATTGTGTATTTTGTCCAATTGGTAGATCAAAAAATAAAATTGATGTACCAACACAATTTGAAGATTATGATGTGGCACTTGCTGAATTAGAAAATATGATAGATACTACAAATCCAGACTTAGTGTTTATCAACTCAAAAGGAGAGGCCTTAGTTAATAACAAAGTAGAATCAATTCTAGATTTTATAAAATCAAAAGGATTAAAGGTGAGATTACTTTCTAATGGATATATACTTTCTAAAAAAGAGTATATAAACATAGCAAACAAGTGTGATGAAGTTATTGGAGAAATTAAAACAATAACAGAAAAAGATTTTAAAAAGATACAAAGACCAATAGAAGATTATACATTAGAAGAGTATATTGATAATATGGTTGAATTTAATCAACAGTATAATGGTAAATTTATATTTGAAATTACTATAATTAAAAAATATAATGATGATGCTGAATCAGTTGAAAAGCTAAAAGATGTAATCAAAAGAATAAACCCAGATAAAATTGAGATTGTCAGAATTGATGACGAGAGAATGAGAAAGACAATGTGGGTAGATGATGAAAGATTTGAAGAAATAAAAAAAGATAAACCCGATATAGTATTTCTCGATATAGAGATGAACAGTCTTAACGGATTGGAAATTGCAAAAAAGCTGCCACATAACTGTTGTTTGATATTTACTACAGCTCATGCTCAATATGCCCTTGACGGCTTTAATCTTGATGCAGTAGATTTTCTGCATAAACCTATAGCTTATGACCGTTTCGACAGGGCAATTGAAAAAGCCATACGGAATATTTCGGTATGGAACAATAAGAACGATCAGGAGACAATCGTTGTCAAGCAGGAATATAACAACATAAACATATTGTTATCCGATATTTTCTATATCGAGGCTTTAGAGAATTACTGTAAAATATACAGAATAAACGGTAATAGCGTAATATCACGGCTCAATATTAAAACTATTCATAAAATGTTACCCAAAAACACCTTTCTAAGGGTACACCGTTCATTTCTCGTACCTGCAAACCGTGTACAAAAATTTTCTAAACAGGAGATTTGGTTAAAAGGGCTACCCAAACCTATACCGGTAGGAAGACGTTACGCAAAAGAAATATATGATTTTTTGACTAATAACAGATAACGATAAATATCGATTATCAAAAGCTATATATATTTAAATCAGAGCAATACGCAATTAAACTCTATCCAAATAATATAAATAAAAAACTTATCCGAGACAATATTGATATAGTCTCGGATAAGTTTTATCTATTTAATTATCGAGCATTATAATTAACATCACTTAAGTGCATCCGTAAAATGATCTCCATACTGAGCCGTATTATAAATTATTGCCCATAGAGTAGCCCACAATACTCCGCGACCATAATACTCATTATCCGTAACAGTCGCCAAACCGTTATAGGTTGGTGTCCACGTATTGGTATGTTGAGTATCTCCGATAAATATGACTCTTTTTTGCAAATCAATAGATAAAGAGCAACCATTACCCGCAACTTCCAATACGTTAGTTACTCCAGCCGGGACATCAAAAGTTCCGCTTATTCCATCCCTATAAAACGATGCGTTAAAATTAATTTGTCGAGAGGGATTGTAATTGCTGAACGGCCCATTCTTAACTATATAATCCCATACCGGATCATTGGTATGAGCCGTCACCCAAGTCGCATTCGATCCGCTATTCCCTCTGTATTTATAACCCCAAGAAGCAAATTTTGCAAATAATGCTTGATTTTCTGAATTACTATTATCAAGAGAAATCACAGCAAATCTGTTTTTATTAGGACTATTCTCTAACCAAGTAACCAAATTATCATAGTAATTAGAAACTGAAGTCGCATATCTTCCTGAGAAAAGGACATTGACATTATCAGGAATATTAGCACCTACTCCGGCACTGTTACTTTCGTTATTTGGCAAAGTAGGCGTTACCGGTGTATAAACTATTCCCTGAGGACCAAAGAATGTCGGATAATTACCATAATCTCGGAACATACTCAAAATTCCATTTCCTAATGCGCCGTATCCTCCATAAAGATTGGCAACATTAATCGCTATAGGTTTAAGCACTGTCCTAACAACTGCAAGACGAGTCGAAACATCTGTCCCTACCAAAGTCAATTTCACATGATAAGTTATATCACGGTTTGCATCTTTATATAAAGTTTTAGGCAATTGAATCTTAAATTTAGTTCCTATTGCATATTCAGTTCCCCACGGCATTTCCGTACCATTTTCTCCAAGCATTTTTACGACATAAGTATGAGCCAATGCCGGTTCTGGTTGTTCCAGTTCTGCAATCCACTTCATATTCTTACCGCTTTGCAAATTTACGAACTGTGTTTCATCCTTATTTTCAGATACGTATAATGTATTACCTACAATACCCGTATTTAAAGTCATCGGTTTTTGAGTGATTGTAATCACTTGAGATTTTACATTAGGATCGGCTACTAACTCTAAATGCAGTCTGGCATTCAAAGTATTATTACTTGCATTCTCTTTTGCCGTCACGGTTATGCGGTTAAGTTTTAAATTCGCGTCGTCATGAACATCTTTTATTTCAAATGCACCAGTATTATCACCTTCAAGAACATATCGCCACTGGTTCACAGAAGTTCCATCGGTATTCAATCCCGGATTGACAAGAAAAGTATTAGTATTATTCCCTGTAATTGTCAATTCTCCATCATATTCAAAATCAATAGAAGATACAGACGGAGTCAATTCAAATCCGGGTTCTCCATTTTGAATCAACAACATTGTACTCTGTACCGAAGGATCTTCCTTCAGACTGACTACCAAAAAACCGTAACGAGGAGCGGTCGCTGTGTTGGCTGTATGAGTATAGATCGGAATAATGTTATTAAAAGCCTTATCACTATCATAATCGGTTACGGCAGAAGTACCGGTTTGCACGAAAGAAAAGAATGCTCCTGCACCCGGAGGATAAATAGTAGCATTCCAGTCTCCCGAACCCTCTACGGCGATAGAAGGTGCTGCGACACCTGCGCCATTTGCAAAATTAGGTATACTTTTAGGATTCAACTTCAAATAAAGATCTCCTCCTTCTAACTGAACGATATCGATAGTTGCCTTCAAATTGCCAAACGTAAGTTCGACAATACCATTACGTTCATCTTTTACATCATTCAACATTGTAGCTGTGACTGTCAATGTCTTACCGTTCAAACTAACAGATATACCGTCATCAAGCACTTTTTTACTAAGAGACAATGTTCCCTCTCCAAAAGTGAATATCCCCAAATTGTAACTGCCTCCATTAGGAGTAAACATTACTTTTTTTGTCGGTATAGCCAAAATATTGTCTCCGTCAAACTGTACAGTACCATGACTGTCCATATCCCAATAATTAATAGAATAACTTAACGATGCTGTCTCCCCTTTATAAGCTTCCAGTTCTGTAGTATAACCTTCTTTTTTAACTGAATTTATAGTCAATTTATATACATTGTTACGTTTGAGCGACTGTCCTGATTCAAGCGGGTGCACATTGGTTCGATGATATGAAATCGTACCGGAGCTATTATTTCTTACACCAATAATCAAGCAGGTCGTAACCTCATCGTTTTGCTTAGGAGATGCTACATAATTCTCAAAAGCATACAATTTTCCGACAATATTACCATCAGCTTTATTCTCCACACCATAAAGTCTTGTAATACGTTTCGCTTTTTTATCGAAAGAATTCGGTTCTCCATTCCAGACAAAAAGAGACGGATATGCATTCCAGACCGACACTGACTCAAGGGTATATCCAGCAGCCGAATTATAAACGTCAAAACGGGAAACAGCACGCTGCAATACTATGCTGATTTTTGTATCCTGAGACTCTTTTCTTAATGAAGTACTCATCAATAATGCCTCGCTTTCTAACGGTTTAGTCGTATATTCCGGTGCGTTTTCATCCGTACCTGTCAGAAATACCTGAACATCGGCTTTTGCTTCTTTAAAATTTTTACTTTTAATCGCAGCTTTCCACTCATCCAAAGTCTGAGAACTATCTGCAGATAAATAGTTATCGCCAATATTGGCTACTACCAAAATATCATAAGCATCTGTCATATTTAGTCCAAGATCAGAAAAATCAAATGCCATATCAGTATTCATCACCAACGGATTCTCCGATGTGGCAGACAACTCTTTCCAACCTTTAAAAATCCCCGTACCATTATTATTCGATTCAAAAAAGATCAAATCGATCGTCTTTACATTTTCCTCACCTTCCTCAGGAGCTATTGCCGCTCGTGTTGCCAATCCACTGGTAGGATCTTGAACACTGAAATTTATAATCAATTTACCGTTCTTTCCTGAAGAAAACCGATCTTCATCATCTATTCTACAAGACGTAAAAACAGCCGTTGTCAAAAGGAAAACATACCACAATATTTTTTTCATACTATAATTTTTATCGTTATACATATCAATTATTCTCCTAAATCAACGTTAATATCTCCATCCAATTCCCAGTCATTTACACCTTTATTATAACGTAAGATCTGTATTTCTAACCTGATTCTTCCGGAAAGTAACACAAGAGTATCAGAATTAGCAGCAGCCATTGTTGGATCAAATTCTCCTAATGCCGTTATTCTAAGACTCTTTGGATATCCGTCTTCATCATCAATCAATTCGATTTTAAAACGATTATTCTGAATACCGTTCGTCAACACATGAACAGGCCCATTCACATCGGTTTTAAACGACAAGTCTATAACTTTAGAGAGAATATTACTTTCCACTCCGACAACAACAGATGAATTCAGATCACGGTATAACGTAACCACACGACTTTCTGTCCACAAATAGTAATTTCCGCTCGATCCCATTTGTCCTGCAGCCATACTCCACTCGACCACATTGACATTCAAATGAATAGAAGGCTGTTCGGCAGCAGTTTCCTTATCGGTATATCCAGGACCGCTAACCGAATTAATATTGAATACATATTTTCTATTTCGTACGATTTCAACAAGTTTATCCGTTTCAGAACTCTCAAAATCTATAGGATAATAATATTTCGTACCCTTATATTGAGCCCCAATCACCAAACGAGTATGTTTTTGATTTCCAAATTCGTTTTCAGTATCATTATCATATAAATAAAGTTTATTTGCAATAGATCGGTTAATCTCATCATAGTTATTTGATTCTAAAGTCAAAATAGTTTTCATATCTATAGGAGAATCGGCCGTTTGAACCTGATTGTTTATGATATTATCCGAACTATTACCTAAAAAACCTCTATCCGGAACATGATATAAAGTAGCATCATTTAGCTTAAAATCATCAATATTGGCAGACACATAAATATCTACTGAAGCTACCGAACGAATAAGACTAAGTAATGGCCAATAATTAATCACTCCATCTTTTACTTCCTGTCCCTTCAAAATTCCCCACATAGGTAAACTTGTAAAAGACGTACCATTCTGTAAGAGCCTTTGAGGAGCTATATCGACCAACTCTTTTCGGAATATTTCCCAATCGGCAACCCCTTTATATCGGATAACAGCAGCCTCATCAGGAAGCAACTTCTCAATAAACGAACGACAATTAGCAAAAAAATAGGCATCATAACCTTCTCCCACCGGAAGAGTAGTTCGTAACTTTCCATTTATTTTAAAAGTAGTTCGCCAGCAAAGAAATTTTCCATTAGAATCAAAAAGCAGTACATCAAGGTCATCGATAATACTTTCATCCGGAACAGACAGTTCAACACTACGGGTTGTAAAATCCGTCAAAATAGATATTTCAACTTCAGACTCTCCAGAAGAATAAGCAACTGACGATTCATCATCAAGTTTATTTTGACAAGAGTAGAATCCTACTAATACAAAAACAATCTGTAATATAGATAAATTTTTCATACTATTATTATTTTTAAAGCATGACCAAAGCTTTACGAATCTGCCATGAATCGACCGTAATAATTGCCTCCTGCTTCGTAGGTCTGATCACAATATCTATTTGAGAACCTTCTCGTGCTTTAGCTTCTGTATCTACTCTCAATCGGGCTATTCCATCCTCAAAAAGCGTGACCACAATGTTATCTTCCTCACCACTCTCCGAATCTATAGAAGCCGGTAATACCTTATTCTCGGAAACATATTCATCACGACTCTCGATATAAGAAAATTTATCTTCTATCACAATCCCGTCACCAGATTGTTGGTTTTCAGAAACATGGTATGAATCTGACGATCCCCAAATATTCACTCTGAGTTCCCCAGGATACTGAATCTTAAAACTGTTTCCCTCTTCTATTGTGACAGTAATATTGCATAACAGTTTCTTAACCTCAACATTTACATTTTTTTCTTCCAAAGGATTTGAATCAAAAATAAGATTCTTCCAAAAAAGGTCTTGTGCAGAACCATTATACATCTGCGATTGCCGCATTGTTTTTTTACTCATTGCAAATCTTATCTCTGAATAATTTTCTTCATTAAGAAACATAAGCGGTTCTTTATCAATATCTTTATCTCCCGATAAAGTCCATGCTACGAGATATGTAGTTCCTGTATATTGCAACTCAAAAGAATAAGGTTGCCCTCCTTTTATATCATTATAAGGAATATGCCTCATTTCTATCTTATTACCTTCACTATTATACAAATACAATTCTATATCACTGGCTACCGATAGATCAAAATTGTCAGTATTACCCTCATACGTGAAGACCAAATTCAGAGATCCTCTATCACAGCCGTAGTGCGGACCTTCGTAAGTACACCCCATGCAAGATATTATTATCAACAATATCAGAATTACTTTCTTCACGATATAACAATTTACTATTAATTATTTACCGTTATTCCTAAGAGTCTGTTTAAGTTTTCCACGGGACTTTTTGAAAACTGTTTCCAAGTACATTTTTTGTTCCGATAAGGAGCGTAACAGACTACATAACATACAGGAACAAAAAACAACTCCCAGAAGACTCATAAAAGTCAGAGACAGGAAAATTTAAACAAATTCTAAAGCTGAAATAACATTCTCCTCAGGAATAACGGTAATAGTCGTTCATCTCGATTATAAATCAACATTTTGGGTTCTCACATCCCATTTTGCGACTTCAATATTGATAGAGATAGAACTTTCCTCTGGACTAACCACAGGCCCTTCTTCTTCAGCATCTTTCGGAGTAGCCCAACCTACGGTTTTAATATCTTTCATCGTCACACGATAAATACTGTTACGATAAATCTTCCATGCATCATCTTTCAATAAATTAACTCTCCAATAACGGGTGACTCCACTCACTCCTGTACCGGAAAATGTTCCCTGAATAATAAAAGCTACGACCTCATCCTTATCAAATACCGTTGCAGCCGATCCATTACCTCCTTGCAAAATCGTCGGTACATTTTCATATACATAAACCGGCTTTTCATAGGTAACCGGCAAAAAACCGTTCTTCGTTTCGTCTGCATCATCATTTTTTGTAGAGTATACAGTTTCAACAGTTTCTCCATTTATAGAAAATGTCGTTTTGAAATTAGATGCAGTTTCAAAACGTACCCAATTTTCAAGATCATTATATTCGAAAGCTCGCGATTGGTTTATCCCATTGATAACCATATAGCCATCAAAAGTCCATTTTAAATCTTCAGGAACTGTTCCACTTGTCCCGAGTCCCAATATTTCGAGCAAATCAGCTTTAGGAGCTGTAATCTGACTTGACGGATCTACTTTAGGGGCTTCAATCTTACTTAATAAACGACGAACGGTAAGGTTTAGAGTATTTGTTTCTCCTTCTACAACATTAATCGTCCCTTCTGCTGCCATAGCAAATCCCGTTGATGTACTTATATCTGCACGGGAATTAGAACCATCCAGTACCAAATCTTTATAAAGACTACTTTTTTTAAAATCAGCCAACAGAGAAGGAGCAGGAGAAGGTTCACCCAAATTCTGATTAACAGCAGTAAGAATCGTCAAATTTCCTGCGTCGACAAGAAATGTATACTGGTTATTCGAAGCCAAAGCCTCTGGTTTAAAATATTTTTGATAAGAACCGTCAGCATTAAAAACAAAAAACTCCAACGATTTAATAGCATTCTCATCGGTCGATCCGGAAACTTCTCCACTCAATGCACGAGTATCAGCGTTTCCTTTAATATTTACAGTAATCGTCGCTTTCTTACCTTGAACAGCAGGTTCGGACAAACCATTGTCTGAGTCATTACATGACAATAATACAAATGCAGCCATAGAAACTGCTAATAAATTTTTAATTTTCATAATCCTAAAATTTAGTTATTAAACTGTTTTACAAACTATTATAAAAGTATTTATCATTTTTCCCCATCTACATTCTTGTAGAATATCCTAATGCAAGTACTCGAGCGCAATTGAGGGAAAAAGTTCTTCAACATATATCGATAAGGAATTCCATCTCTTAAATGTATAAGCTTGTCATTCCGAACCTGCTCCTCTCCAATGACAGAAGGAGCAATAATCTTGAGAATTTCTTCTTTTTCTACCATATCAGACTCATTCACCAACTGATACAAGCCCTGCCAATCTATTCCTCCATTGATTATTTCAAACGATTTTACAGGCATATCCGTTTCCTGTACTAAATAATCCCTTAAAGCAATAGCTCGCTTTTCTGCAAAATCCAAATTCAAACGATATTTTCCTTCAGGAGAAGCATAACCGATAATCAAAATATCCGTAATCCGACTATCTGAAGATTTATTAATTTCATTAATAATACTGACCAGCAAGTCTAAATTTTTACTATTATTTTGATAATCATACGATAACACTGAAGATCCCGGACAAAATAAAACAGAAACAGCACCTTCTCTATTTGTTTTATCAAAATCAATTCTCTGAGAAACCGGAATAAGAAAGGTATAATCCTGAGCCAATTTCTCAGCAGTACTTAAAACAGGTTCAACGGCTTTAATAATTTCAACAATTTTTATATCAGGATCTTGCAAGACTTTTCCTTTTACATAAACAGTTTCTTGTACAAATCGTTTAGCACACAATTTAGTTACAGTATTAAAAGCCAGTGTACTTCCTTTCATCCAATCTGCATATTTTATAGCGGCTTTATATGGAAATAATCCATTATCATCTGCTATTTCCATATTTATCTGATAATCAGCACTTCGGATAAATGTCATTTTTTCTTTCCTTCCAACTATCGCAAATGGAGAAAAAGTAGTTTGATGAATGCTGTCAAATATGACGGGAGTTACTATAATTCTCTCCTTCTTTTTTAACATAGTCAAATCAGGAATACAATCAAAACAAAGTCTTATACTATCACCAATATTCTGTATCTGAATGTTAGAGATAGATAACCGACCTCTTCTGTTTTTTTCTCCCGCTATTATCTCACCATAAACAAATGTCAGCAATGAAAAAAACAAGAACATAATTATATTTTTTGATACTCTCATTATTCTTTTATTTAATATTATAAATCAATGAAATACCAACTTTTGTCAACCCAAAGTATGTCTTAGTAAAATGCTCTGATTTGGTACAACACCAGATCCGATTATTCGACTTATCAAAACCAAGCTGTACTACCCCAATACCGAGAAATCCTTCAATCGCCCATTTTTTAGACAAGAACCAACTATATCCATAAGTAAATCCACCACCAACTCCCCAACCTTCATATCGATATCCTTTATCAAAAATGTGGAAAAATTTATGCCCACCAATATTATATTTAGTCACAACAGCATGAATACCAATAAAATGTCCACCTGTCGGTTCGCAAAACCAATACCTCAACTCCGGTTGTGCCATCCAGTGTACAATCTTATCATTATCCCCCTTTTTACCCTTACGATTCCAAGGATTATAACTTCCCGTTATATTTAAACTCAACTGTGTTCCCCAACTAATTTCCAACCCCAGATTTGGAGTTAATGTTGCAGCATACAGAAGATTCGTTTTAAGATTCCAATGTAAATTTCGGGATCTCATTTTTTCCCATGAAGTCTCCGCATAAATATTGATTTCCGCACTATCAGACAAAAGAGTCGTATTATCGATAACCGTATCGGTAACAAATATTATATCGGATAATATAGTATCTCTCTCTCTTTCGACTGAGTAATTATCATATTCCGAATAACCCCCAGAAAGCCTCATCTTCTCAGGTTCTATATTGATCGAAATCGGAAAATTCTCTTGTGCTCGTCCTGAAGAAAGAACAGACATTATACCGATAAGAACACATAGAATCCTATTCATCAACTGTCTTAATTCTTCTTTAATTGTACACTGCATTATTACAGTCAAACTTTAATTGGTTAATTAATCACGATCAAGATTATATTTAGAAAAATAAAGTTCTCTAAATGTAAATCCTGATACTTTCGTCAAGAATAAATATCGTCATTAACTTTGAAGGAAATATTAACAAATAGATTAACATTCCTATTCATTCTTATTCAATTCTAACGATATTTTTAATTGCATTATAATCCCTTATAACTTATTATTAAGCGATGTGATTATCTAACACTTACAAACGCCGATTTGTTCTTAAGAAAATAAATCTTACCGTAATAATTCCCGAGAAAAAATAAAATAGGACTTCAAGAGCCTGCCTAAGCATATATAATAAATTTATTAAGCGAAAATAAAATATATGGAGGGCTGTCTAAGATAATACTTAAACAGCCCTCCATATGCTTATTATAAAAATTCTTACTTTTCTATAACCCTAACCGTTCATCCATAATAATTTCACCTTTATTTTCTAACCTTTTCTTTAAACATTAGAAAAATTACAGATAATCGATCACGCCCCCATATAATATATCTTATCAACATAAGATTTCTATCGAATCTTAAAAAACTCTTTCTTACCTTTTCAATATTTTTACAATGTCACAAAAAAGTCCCGGATTTTTTAAATAATGCCAAAATGAATTAACGCATTTCGAATGCCGTCATTATCAACCGAATCTGTTATATAGTCGGATACCGCTTGTATAGACTCGGCTGCTCCACCCATAGCTACCCCTATACCGGCTTCCCGAAGCATTGAAATATCATTTCCCCCATCTCCAAAAGCTATTGTATGCGAAATATCAAAATCATAATAAGAAGCAAATTCTCTAATACCGGATGCTTTATCAACGCCTTTCACATTTATATCCGCAAAAATCGGATGCCACCTGGAAGCGGAAAGATTCGGAAGTTGAGCCATAACTTCTTTTTCTGTCTCTTCATCACAATAAAAACATAACTGGCAACATTTCCCCTCGATAAACTCCTTTTCTATATCGATAACCGGTGGAACAGGATGATCCACCAATCTCGCCAATTCTATAACGATAGGGTTCAACTCATTAACAAAAATCCCGTTATTCGTTTCAACGGCTATCGGAAACCCAAATTGTCGAGAAAGAGCATAAGCCTTCTGAAAATCTTTATCAGAAATTTGTTTTTTAGACACGGAAGTACCGTCTCTCAAGACGCAATCCGAACCGTTAAGGGCTATTACGGCATCAAAAGGGACTTCTTCTATTTCATGCAAATCACTTGCAGCTCGTCCTGTTGCAATAATAATTTTACACCCTGAATTATGGACTTGCCATAATGCATCTATTGCCGACTGAGGCACACGATGAGTGTCAAAACTTACCAACGTACCGTCAACATCTAAAAATATCGCCCTTATCATATTTATAAGAAATTATATTGTAAGAAGTTTACAACTCAATTAGTTTATTATCGATAATTTGCAAAAGCACTATAACTACTTATATCAAATTATTACAACATCATTATGGTTAACTTGCGAAGTTATAACAAATATTGGGAAGCGTTTCTGATGTTCCCATCTTCTTTTTCTTCATCCTTCAAACAAAATCAAATTCATCCCCCCATTTTGATCTCTAAAAATAAACCCACCTATTATTCAATTGATAATAAGTGGGTTATAAATATTCATGTTGTCCTGGAAGGATTCGAACCCTCACAAGCGGAACCAGAATCCGATGTGCTACCGTTACACCACAGGACAATTTTTTATTGCGCTGCAAAGGTGCGAATTTATTTTTCTATTACAAAACCATACCGATATTTTTTTACTTTCGATTAAGTTTTTTTTACAAGGCTGTTTCCTCTTTAGGTAAAGCGGACTCCACTGCTTCGTATGACTTTTTCATAAGCGTTTCAATATCATGACCGGAAACAGGGTCAGGGAATAGAGGTTTATGAATCGTTAAAACCATTTTTCCCGGCTTTATCAAATATGACGAACGAGGCAATACAGAGAAAGATCCGTCAATCGTTAAAGGTACCACGGGCAAATTTAAATCAATAGCCAACTGATAAGCTCCCTTTTTAAAACGTTGAAGTTTCCCGTTCCACGTACGCGAACCTTCAGGAAAGACAACTAAGGACATACCGTGTTTCAAGGTCTGTTCTGCCATATCCAGTGTTTCTCGAATACTTTTAGGCCCGGAACGATCTACAAATATATGTCCGGCTGCAGCACAAGCTTTTCCGACAAATGGTATGCGCCTGAGGCTTTTTTTCATCATCCATTTAAAATTATGCCCTAAAAAACCATAAATTAAAAAAATGTCATACGCCCCTTGATGGTTTGCGACAAAAACATAAGAAGTTTTCTTATCGATATTTTCCCGACCTTTTACTTTAACTCGCACAAACGAGATCCAACAAAAAAGTTGAGACCAAATGCGTCCCGGATAGTATCCCCAAACCTTGCTGTCTCCAACAAAACAACCGACAATCGTCACTAATGCTGTTATTATAGTCAATACTAATAAAATAGGAAATGCAATAAGCCACTGGTAAAAAAAGAATAGTATTCTTAACATAAAATACACTACGGTTAATTACAATCAATATATAAAGACAAAGGTAGCTGTTAAGTTTTAGAAATACAACTGCTTTTCAGTATTCTTGCTGTTCGAGAATCATTAGGCAGGCTTTTAAACCATATCCGTTATCAGGAATAAAATTATTTTCCCTAAAAAGAAAAAGGCTCTGCAAATTAATTTACAGAACCTTTTTAGTGTCCGAGATGAGATTCGAACTCACACGATCCAACGATCACTACCCCCTCAAAGTAGCGTGTCTACCAATTTCACCACCCGGACATCGTTGTTTTTGAAGCGTGCCCAAAACAGGACTCGAACCTGCACGTTCGCAATAAACACTAGTCCCTGAAACTAGCGCGTCTACCAATTCCGCCATTTGGGCTTACTCGCTATCACGGAAAAACCGTGGAGCGAAAGACGGGACTCGAACCCGCGACCCTAACCTTGGCAAGGTTATGCTCTACCAACTGAGCTACTTTCGCAATTGCGACTGCAAATATAAAGCGTTATTTTGAGTTGTGCAAATGCTAAATATTATTTTTTTACCTTTTTCAGGCCCTACTCCTATTACTTTTTGAATACTAACCGCTTAATATCTAAATCATATCAAACGATCCTATAATATTAACGACTGCGTAACATCGAAAAAAATTCTTCTCTCAATTCTCTATCCTTAAAATTACCAGAATATAAGCAGGTCGTAGTCGATGCATTCTGTTTCTCAACTCCTCTCATCTGCATACACAGATGACGCGCCTCTACCATAACGATAGTCCCATACGGTTCGATTACAGCATCAAAACAATCCAATATTTCACGAGTCATACGCTCCTGAACCTGAAATCTTCGAGCAAAAGCCTCAACAAGCCGAGCTGGTTTACTCAAACCCACAATCTTATCTCCCGGCATATATCCGATGTGCACTTTACCGAAAAAAGGAAGCATGTGATGTTCACACAAAGAATAGAACTCTATATCTTTTACAAGAACTATTCGCTGAGAATCTCCATAATTTTCATGAAAGATAGCCGAACGGAGAATCTCTTCGGGCGACTGGTCATAACCGCTCGTTAAAAATTTCATAGCTCGAGCAACCCGTACGGGTGTTTTTTCTAATCCCTCCCGGTTTACATCCTCACCCAACAATTCTAATATACTTTTATAATGTCCGGCTATCAGATCTTCCCGTTCTCGATCAGACAACCGGTCCTGTATCTTTTGCATATTGTCAAAATCTTATTTATAATCTTCATTCAACAGTACGTGTCAAGCGGATCATATCCTTCACAACACGCATTTCCCTAAATTGAGGGAATGAATTCTTTAATTCGATCAACTTGAGGTTCGCTTCTTCAAATGAACGAAAATCTCCTACTCTAAGCCTCCAAAAAGGAGATGTAAACGTCACGTAAGTAGCTAACTCAGGATCTGCATCTTTTATCATAGCAGCCTTATGATATGCTTCATCCTTAGATCTTCTCTGATTATTATCCGAGAAAACCTGTATCCGATACCCGCGAACCGTTATATAATTCTGATCTCTCGATGATGTTCCGGATAAAGCGGTACTACTTGTTCGCCTTGCCAAACGATCGGTAAGACGCGCATCCTGAAACAAACGGACACGTGCATTTCCGGAAACTCGCTCCAATGACTGAACAATTGAAGTATCTGCTACCTGCACCTGAGCATATACACCACACCAACCTACAAGCGATAATAAAACGATCAATAAAACACTTCTCCTTTTCATAGGCTTATACAGATAAGAAAGCTGCAAAAGTAAGCATTCTATCTTACTTTCGCAGCTTATAACCTGTTTAATTATTTAAAATGCGTTGATAATGCCCATGAACGAATCCACTTCCAAAGCTGCACCCCCGATAAGTCCTCCGTCCACGTCTTTATTTGCAAACAATTCTTTTGCATTCGAAGGCTTACAACTTCCTCCATAAAGGATAGAACAGTTTCCAGCTACTTCATTTCCATATTTATCAGCAATAGTTTTACGAATAAACGCATGCATTTCTTGAGCCTGTTCTGCAGTAGCAGTTTTTCCTGTTCCGATAGCCCATACCGGTTCATAAGCCAATACGATTTTTCCAAAATCTTCTGCTGACAAATTAAACAAAGATTCCTCTATCTGAGCCTTTACTACATCAAAATGTTTCCCGGCTTCTCTTTCCTTAAGCACTTCTCCAATACAAAAAATGGGAGTCAAACCATTAGCTAAAGCGAGGATTGTCTTCTCTTTCAAAATTTCCGGAGTCTCATGATAATAAGCACGACGCTCAGAATGGCCGAGAATCACATATTTAGCACCAGTAGAAGCAACCATCTGAGCAGAAACCTCTCCGGTATAAGCACCAGAAACTTTATCTGCACAGTTCTCTGCAGCAACACCTATTTTATTAGTATCGATAGCGTTTACAACAGAGGCCAAATGAATAAAAGGAGTACCGATAATTACATCGCAATTAGGAGTTTTTCCCGCCAAAGCAGCCTCAATACCTTTAGCCAATTCAAGACCTTCTTGAAGTGTCTTGTTCATTTTCCAGTTACCTGCAACAATGTTTTTTCTCATAACAAATATTAATTGTGTGGTTATATAATAAAATAACTATTATTCTTGTTTTTCCTGCGATACCGAGATATGTTTCTCTCTTCTCTTTCGCCGAGCTTCTCGTATTTTACCGATAATAGCAGCAACCGTTTTCTCAGTCAACAACAAAATAAACATAGGTACGGTATAAATCAATACCAATATTCCTAAATTTTTCGATCCGTCATATATCCATGTACGTCCGATCGGAAGATTTTCTATTTTATCATTCAACTGAGCTTCATCCGGCAAATGCGAAGGAAGTTGTTTCCATACAATCGTTCCTTCATGTAGAAGCATTATGCCCGGATTACCCCGTATAATCGTTTTTATCGTAGTCTCATCCATCTTATAAAAAGGATAATCAGCCCCTGTATTATCCTGCCAAACAGCAATTGCCGAATCAGATGATGCAGTCACGCAATAAAAATTATATCCATAAGCCGAAGCATAATCATACAAATCGTTTATTTTATCAATCTCGCTTTCATCCGCATTTTCTAAAGACGGAGTAAGCAATAAAAAAGTATATTGCGGATCTTCTAATATATCTCGGGCTATATCGGTATCATCTTTCCCAGAACGAATAATAAAATCTTCGATCGAAGACTTTTCTTTATCCGATATATTTTTTTTCTCTATCCGATCTACAAATACCCATGCAGTATCATCCATAGGAATATCGTTTAAAGAAAATTCTTTTCGGATACCTTCTTTCTCGTAAACAAAAAGATAATCATCTCCGGCATCAATATTTCCACCCGGCATAGCATCTAATATATTCATTCCTACTTTATAAGGGCGAAAATCCAATATAGGCTGAAAATAAACGCCAAACCATGTCAAAGCAAGAGCAAATATAAGAGAATATAATACAGTAAGCCACTGAACGGGTTTATTATACACCCCCTTTACCAAACTATTACAACGGATAAGAAATAATACGGGAATCAGTAAAAAAACATTTTTAAAAAAAGTCTCCCAATTGGTCAAAACAAGAGCATCGCCAAAACATCCGCAATCACTTACCGGATTAGCTATCGCCAGATAGAGCGTCAACGGAGTCATAAAACACATGACCAACAAAACCAGCCATGAGGTCAGCTTTCGATAAGAACCGAGCAAGGTATTTATTCCCAGCAAAAATTCAAACGCAGCTAATACTACACCGAAAAAAAGCGATAAAGGAGATAAAAATCCAATACCTAAAACAGAAAAATACTCTTCGAATTTAATAGCAGATCCCGTAGGATCAATTGCTTTTACAAAACCGGAAAAGATAAAAGTCGCTCCGACAATCAACCGAGAGGCTATCACCAACAACCATAAAATCCGATCTCGTACCGACGAAGCTTTTATTTCCGTTTTATTCTCCATACTCCAACTTTATCAACCCAAAAAGAGAATAATTGATCATATCCATATAATTAGCGTCCACTCCTTCAGAAACAAGAGTTTTCCCCTCATTATTTTCGATCTGTTTGGTGCGGTATATTTTCATCAAGATGAGATCGGTATAAGAACTCGTTCTCATGCTACGCCAAGCCTCATCATAATCATGATTTTTAGCATACATCAAACGTTTGGTTTCATCCATATATTTATCATACAGTTCAAGAGCCTTTTCTACAGAAATATCCTCTCCGTCCGAATACCCTAACTCTAACTGGATAAGTCCTATAATACCGTAGTTGACTATAGCGATCAACTCAGAACGAATCCCCTCGTTTACTTTGCATTCTCCTTTCGTTTCAATACTCCGAATCCGATTAGCCTTAATAAATATCTGATCGGTTATAGACTGAGGACGCATGATACGCCATGAAGGGCCGTAATCTTTCAGCTTTTTGGCATATAAATCACGACAAATGCTTATAACATGTTCAAATTGTGCAATCGTATCTGTCATAAAAAATATTTTTCGAGTACAAAGGTACAAAAAACAATGAAATCCGGTCTCATAAAAATCGCGATTTCTCCAAAACCCAAATCAAACCCAGATAAATACATCATCCTCTGCATTACTCCTCATCAAACGCACTATCACTGCCTTCTTCCTGCCGCAATTCATACATTTCACGATATTCATTCCAATCAGGGTCTTTTTCTGTATAAATCACTATCGGAAGCTTTTCAAAAGACGACAAAGCTTTATTCAGCATTTCTCCGAAAGCCGGAACATTCCGTGTATAAAAAATCCACGTCCGTTCATTATCCCCAGTATATACACCTGTCAATATCGCCAGTTTGTCTTTTTCCATAGCTCTTTGCAGAACATCCTGTACCGGCTCCATCAAACAAGCTTCAGACTCAGAAGGCATTCCCCGGCTGTCGCCGTTATATCTCCAATAAATTTCAACCCGTTCTTTAAATTTTCCTGAACGTGCATACAATTCTAAATCCTCGCGGCCGCAAACGACCACCATAACACCGTTTTCTGTCTCCGAAACAGTCGTAAACCAATTATTAGACAATTTCATTTTTTCTGTTTTTAATTACCGGTTCTACAAAGATAGGTATAATTTAGTCCCTGTTTAAAATTACATAGAAATATTTTACGTTAATCCGCCTCGCTCACAAACATCAAACGAGCTTTCCCAAAAGATAAAGACACCTGAAACTAATTGATTTATATTAAAATGAAATATCTTTTTTCGGATTCTTTTTACAAAAAGACTATCTTTGTCCATAATATTTAACCTATTTAATGACACGATGAAAAAACATATCGATTTTTTTTGTGCAATAATCACACTATTTTTATCCGGAGCATGCGCCCCTGCTGTTAAAGCTCCCGAAGCAATTCTCCCGATACCAGAGCCCAAACAAGTAGAATGGCAGAAAATGGAAACCTACGCATTTGTTCATTTCGGGTTGAACACATTCAATGACCGTGAATGGGGATACGGAGACTCAGATCCCAAAACCTTTAATCCCGCAAAGCTCGACTGTGAACAGTGGGTAAAAACATTCGTCGCATCCGGAATGAAAGGTGTTATTTTTACAGCAAAACATCATGATGGCTTTTGTTTATGGCCGACAAAACTAACAGAATACTGTATTCGGAACACGCCATATAAAGGAGGAAAAGGCGATATTGTAGGAGAACTGGCGGCAGCCTGTAAAAAATACGGTATCAAATTTGCAGTATATCTCTCTCCATGGGACAGACATCAAGCCAATTACGGAACTCCAGAATATGTAGATTATTTTCATAAACAACTACGAGAATTAATGACCAATTACGGAGAAGTATTCGAAGTATGGTTCGATGGAGCTAACGGAGGAGACGGATGGTACGGAGGAGCTAAAGAAAACCGTATCATAGATCGTAAAAATTATTACAATTATCCTGAAATATATAAGATGCTGAATGAACTGCAACCGCAGGCTATCATTTTTTCAGACGGAGGACCCGGTTGCCGTTGGGTAGGAAATGAAAAAGGTTTTGCAGGAGCAACAAACTGGTCTTTTTTACGTACAGGAGAAGTCTTTCCCGGCTATGAAAAATACCGTACACTGCAATACGGTCATGCCGATGGCGATCAATGGGTAGCGGCCGAATGCGATGTTTCTATTCGTCCGGGCTGGTTTTATCATCCCGAAGAAGACAATCAGGTGAAAAATGTAGATCAACTGACAGATCTTTATTACCGCAGCGTAGGGCACAACGCAACGCTATTGCTCAACTTCCCTGTTGACCGAAACGGATTGATTCATCCCGTAGATTCGGCTAATGCCGTAAACTTTTACAAAAACATCCAAAAGCAATTAGCAAATAATCTATTAGCCGGTATTACACCTTCAGTATCTAACGAAAGAGGTGGAAAATTTACCGCAAAAGCAATAACCGACCGAGAATACGATACCTATTGGGCAACCGAAGACAGTATCAAATCCGCCACAATAGAATTTTCTTTACCGGAAAAGAAAAAAATCAACCGAATGATGTTGCAGGAATATATCCCGTTAGGACAACGTGTAAAATCATTTACTGTAGAACACCGTAAAAACGGCAAGTGGTTTCCCGTAAAATTGAATGAAGAAACAACTACTATCGGATATAAACGGTTACTCCGGTTCGAAACGATAAATACGGATACAATCCGCATAAACATAACCGATTCCCGGGCATGCCCATGCATCAACAATATCGAGGCTTATTATGCAGGAGAGACCGATGAAATTTCGTTTGAAACCGATACAAAAAAATTAAATAGTTTTCCTTTTAAAATCCAAGGTATTTCTGATAACGAAATCCTGAAAGCGACAGACGGAAACGACTCCACATCTTGTTTCATAAAGAGCAACACGGTAATAATCGATTTCGGAGAAAAGCGTGTTATCTCATCATTCCACTATCTGCCCGACCAGAGTGAATACAATAAAGGTCTCATCGCTTTATACGAACTCATGACAAGCAATGACGGTCAAAATATCGATAAGACAATAGCAAAAGGAGAATTTTCCAATATAAAACATAACCCTATACTCCAATCCGTCTACTTTACTCCCGTAAATACCCGTTATCTTTTCTTGAAAGCAGTTAAAATGATCAATGAAGGCGAACCCATAGGATTTTCTGAAATCGGTATTCAATAATAAGCTTTTACATGCAACCATAAAGGATCTGTTTTTCAAAAAACAGATCCTTTATGGTTAAGCGAATTTTCATCACCGGACAAAAATAACTATCTTTGGCGGCTATAAACAGAATTCACCCCATCAGAATGAAAATTTATTATCAGATTATACTTTTAATTTTCTGCAATACATTATTCATACAGGCAAATAGTTCAGACTCTATTGTCGCGCAAAAACATCTGAAAACAATAACAGTATCTCAAATAAAATATAAAAACAATACGATCTCCATATCGCCCGACAGCCTTGTTCAACACGGAAATTCACTGAACGACATTCTATCTTTTCTCCCTTCATTGGAAAACGATATGGAAGGTAATATCCGGTTACGAGGATCTGATAAAATAACATTTCTCATTAACGGTAAGCCGACTTCTTTCCTCAGAGATTACCGGAGCGAAATAATGATACAACTACCGGCATCGGCCATCGGAGAAATCAAAGTCAACCATATTCCGGATGTAAGCCAACAAGCGGAAGGTGCGGCTGGGACAATCGATCTCATACTAAAAAAGTCTCAACAGAACATCCCCACAGGACAGATTTATTTAGGAACGGCTAATAATGATCGATATATGGCCGGCACTCATTTCGGGACTCCGATATCTTCCCACTGGAAATTCAATGCCGGTATCGATTATAAACGAGAGTATAGAAAACGTACATTCCTGAATACGGTCACTTCTCGTGAAAATAACATTGTCACAAACGAGCAGATTCAAGACAATTCGGCAATAGCTCACCCCCAAACAATTGTAGGCTTTTTAGGAAGCGAATTGAACCGAAATAACCACACTTTCAAAGCAGATTTCTCTTTTATACAGATGTGGTTCGACCGTATCGGAGACATTCACAACACCGAAACAAAAAAAGAAATGAAGGTAATCCGTGACAACAAACAGACCAATCGCCAATATAGTGCCACTGCGTTTTACCGATATACACACAACGATCGCATCTCCTTCTTTACAGACTTCAATTACCGACATGCGACATACGACGAAAACAACGACTATCAACGCAACGTTTTACGTCCCAAGATAAACCTGATACAAGATAAACTCTTTATCGATCAAAAAAATGACGAATATGAATTGAATCTGGTAGGAAAAATCGGAGCATTCAAGACCGGATACAGTACATGGATCACAACCTCGACAAACGCAAACCGAAAAGAAATATATGATAACGGCATTTATTCCGAATCTCCGGAAGCGACATTCAATATGGATCTGGACCGCCAGATACATTCTCTCTTTCTACAATACGAAAAGCAGTGGCACGAATGGTTTATATATGCAGGAGTAAGAGGAGAATATACTCACCAATCGGTTTATTTAGTAAATGATAACAACCCGATAAAACAAGATTATTGGAATTTATTTCCGGCATTTCAACTCTCTTACAATAGCCACTCCGGACACTCATGGCAGCTCTCTTATCGGCAACGGGTCAACCGACCTGTATTTTCAGAATTAAATCCGTTTCTCAATCAAAGCGATCCTCAAGAAACCATACAGGGAAATCCCTACCTAAAACCGGAAATCAGCTATAATGCAGCATTAAGCTACAATTATACGAACCGAACCTTTACATTTACACCTACATTATTTTACAGAAATAAAAAACAGACCATAGCACAAATTACACAAGAAGATGTGGTCGTTACTTATAAAAATTTATATCACAGCCAATCGGCAGGAGCAGAGCTCAGTATATATATTTCACCGGTAAAATGGATGGATATACGTATAAACGGAACTGTATATTATGATGAAATACAAGCCGACAAAAAAGGGAATAAACGAAACGACTGGGCATGGAATACCAATGGGATCATATCATTCAGGCTTACTCCTACCACAACTTTACAATGTAACGGTAACTACATATCCGATTTACAAACAGTACAAGGAAAAATAGAATCTCGTTACCGAATAGACACAGGAATAAGGCAAAACATATTGTCCGGGAAAGGAGAAGTAACTCTACAAATAAACGACTGGTTCGGATCGGTAAAAGAAATTACCATAATAGATACACCGACATTATATAAGCGTACTGAAAAAAGTCGTGATAACCGTACCGTATGGTTAGGATTTGCATGGAACTTCAATATAAATAAACAAAATAATAAGCTAAACTTAACATTATGAAACTAAAAAGAGTGTTGTTGCCCTTAGCTTTCGCGGCAATTTTGTCGCCGGTAAAAGCAGACGAGGGAATGTGGTTACTTCCGTTTTTAAAACAACAAAATTCGGAACAACTGAAAAAATTAGGGTTAAAACTCGATGTAGATGACATCTATAATCCCGAACAAACTTCTCTGAAAGATGCTATCGTCATTTTCGGAGGAGGATGTACCGGAGAAATTATCTCACCAGAAGGGTTAATCCTTACCAACCATCACTGCGGATACAGCGCTATCCAACAACACAGCTCGGTAGAGCACGATTATTTAAGTAACGGATTCTGGGCAATGGAAAAAAAAGACGAGCTTCCTACTCCCGGCCTCGAAGTCCGCTTTATCGATAAAATCGAGGAAGTGACCGATTTCATACAAGATGAAGTCAGCAAAACCGGAGATCCGTTAAAGGCTTTCGATCCGGCATTTCTCGATAAAATGGCAAAAGAAAAGGTCGGAGAGAAATTTCTGGCGGAAAACCCTTTTACAGAAATAAGCATCAAACCGTTTTTCGGGGGAAATCGATTCTTTATGTTCACAATGAAAGTATATAAAGATATTCGTTTCGTTGGTGCTCCCCCCTCTTCTATCGGGAAATTCGGAGCTGATACGGACAACTGGATGTGGCCACGTCACACCGGAGACTTCTCTCTTTTCCGGGTTTATACCGATGCTCAGGGAAATCCGGCAGAATACTCAGAAAACAACATCCCCATGCACCCGAAAAAATATTTCAATATTTCACTGAAGGGAATAAAAGAAAACGATTTTGCCATGATCATGGGATTTCCCGGATCGACCAACCGATATTATACATCATGGGAAGTAAAACAACGCCGTGATGTAGATAATACGATCCGTATCAATATGCGAGGTATCCGTCAAAAGGAGATGTTAGACGAAATGCTTGCCGACCCGAAAGTAAGAATCCAATATGCCAGCAAGTATGCTCGTTCGAGTAACTATTGGAAAAACTCCATCGGAATGAACAGAGGTATCAACAAACTGAAAGTTATAGAAAACAAGGAGTTGGATGAAGCCCGATTCAAAGTATGGGCAAATGACAATAATCATCCGGAATATATTCAAGCACTAAATGAAATGCGGGATGCAACTTTACAAATGAATAATATCAAATACCAATACTATATGTTATTGGAAGCGTTGTATCAAGGTGTAGAATTTTCCGGTGTTCCTATCCGCAACAAAAAGCTTATCGAAGCTTTAGAACATAAAAACGATTCTATTATCAAATCTGAATTGACCGATTTGGAAAAAGCTTACAAAGCTTTTGCGAATAAAGATTATAACCATAAAGTCGATCAAAGGGTATCGAAAGTCATGCTGAAAGCATATATGAAAGAGGTCGGGAAAGAGAATCGTCCTGAGATTTTTACTCTTATCGATAAAAAATTCGACGGTAACATCGACCGCTTTGTCGATGAAGCTTTCAAGACTTCTATTTTCAGTAGTGACGAAAATTTCAATAAATTCATGAAAAAGCCGACTGCCAAAGCCATAAAATCGGATTTAATGATACAGTACGCTCAATCTGTCATTCAAAAAATGATAGACCTACGTAAAGAACTAAAACCGATAAATGAGAAGTTCGCTTTAGCCAAACAAACATATATCAAAGGCTTACTCGAAATGAATCCCGACAAACCGGCATATCCGGATGCAAACTTTACAATTCGAGCAACTTACGGACAGATACTACCGTATTCTCCGTCAGACGGTATAGATTATCATTACTATACTACGTTGAAGGGAGTTATGGAAAAAGAAGATCCGAATAACTGGGAATTTGTAGTCCCGGAAAAACTGAAAGAACTCTATAAAAACAAAGATTTCGGTCAGTATGCCATGCCGAATGGAGAAATGCCCGTAAATTTCCTTTCGAATAACGATATTACCGGTGGTAATTCGGGCAGCCCGGTATTCAATGCTAACGGAGAACTTATCGGAACGGCATTTGACGGAAACTGGGAAGCCATGAGTGGAGATATTGTCTTTGAAGATGCCCTTCAAAGAACAATAAGTGTCGATATTCGTTACATACTGTTCATCATCGACAAGTTTGCCGGTGCGAAAAATATCATCGATGAAATGAATATTGTCAAATAAAATTGCAACCATACATTATAAAGAAAGCTCGGAATGCGAATCCGAGCTTTCTTTTTTCATTATCTATACCTTTGCATTATCTTCCTCCGGCATATTTTCTTGTATAACGGATTTCTTCTGAAACTTTTCATGAATAGACTGCATCAGATGATAAAAATTCGGAATAAATAACGTACCCAACAAGGTATTCACCGCCATACCGAAAACAACTGCCGTACCCAATGATATACGGCTCGAAGCTCCTGCTCCGGTTGCAAAAATAAGAGGCATTACTCCCAATATAAAAGCAAATGAAGTCATCAAAATAGGACGTAATCGCACTCGCCCGGCTTCTATGGACGCTTCGGTAATCGACTCACCCTTTTTACGATAATCGATAGCAAACTCAACAATCAAAATAGCATTTTTCGCTGAAAGTGCAATTAAAAGAATAATCCCGATCTGACTATAAATACTGATAGACAATCCCAATAGCATGCAACCGAGTACCGCCCCCAATATGGCAAACGGCAATCCGAGTATCACAGCAATAGGACTCGTCCAGCTCTCGTATTGAGCAGCAAGGACCAAAATAACGACCAAGATGGCCAGTCCGAAAATTAAACTAACCGAAGAACTTGCTTGAGTTTCCTGATACGCTTCTCCAGTCCAGTCATAACCAAATGTAGTTCCCAACACCCGATTACTCAAATTTTCCATTCCCTGAATTCCCTGTTGCGAACTGAATCCGGGTGTAGTTATAGCCGTAATAGCCGCAGAAGAATACATATTATACCTATTCACCAGATTAAGTCCCAATTGTTCTTCCAATGTAGTAAATGCTGAAAAAGGTACCATATCACCGTTCTGATTACGAACACTCAGTTTCAAAACATCACCTATTACCGTACGGCTATCGGCAGCAGCACCTAACTTAACCTGATAAATGCGTCCGAACTGAACAAAATCATTGACATAAGCCGAACCCATATAATATGAAAGCGTCGAAAAGACATCGCTCAGTACCAAACCTTGCATTTTAACTTTATCCCTGTCTATATTCAAAAAATACTGAGGCGTATTCCCCCGAAACATAGAATTGAGAGTCATTATCGCCGGTTCTGTTCCGGCTTGTTCCAACAGCGCCGAAACAGCATCCTGTAACGCTGTAGTACCCAAACTATTTCTATCTTCCAACTCAAACTGTAAACCTCCGCTTACCCCCATACCCGATATTGCAGGAGGATTAACTGCAAAAATAACAGCCTCCTGAATAGACGCAGCTTGAGCATTTAGTCGATTCACAACAGAAAATACACTCTCATCCTTAGCTTTACGTTCATCCCAATTTTTCAACATGACAAAAAAAGTCGCACCGTTCGATGCATTTGCTCCCTGCATCATCGAGAAACCATTTATACATAAATAGGTGCGAACTTCAGGATAAGAATCGAGTATTTTCATGATTTTTCGGGATACCTCTTCTGTACGTTGCAGGTTCGCAGCATTCGGGAGCTGCACGGATACAACGAAATAACCTTGATCTTCCTGAGGTATAAACGATGTAGGCCACCGTAAAAACAACCAAAGCGCCCCGACAGACAAAATGAGAAAAAGAGACATCGTAATTACCGGCTTGCGAAGGAAATAGGTAATAGCTTTTACATAAGCTCCGAGAGTTTTATCATATACCTTATTAAATCCTTTATACAAGAAAAATTTAGGGTCTTTAGTCGGTTTTAAAAATAATGCGCACAAAGCCGGCGTCAAAGACAGAGAATTAATTCCGCTAAAGACCGTAGCTGTTGCAATCGTTAACGCAAACTGTTTATAAAGTTCACCTGTAATACCACTAATAAAGGCCGTAGGTATAAACACCGCCAGCAATACCAAAACCACACCGATCACAGGGCCCGTAATCTCTTCCATCGCTTGAGTGACCGCCTCTTTATTGGTGTATTTTCCGGTATCGAGAAGACGAGACGAATTTTCAACTACGACTATGGCATCGTCCACAACTATGGCTATTGCCAATACCAAACCGAAAAGTGTCAACGTATTTATCGAGAAACCGAACAGATGCATCACTGCAAATGTACAAATGAGAGAAACCGGAATAGTCAGAGACGGAATGATTACTGCTCTGAAACTTTGCAAAAAAAGCAGTATGACAAGCATGACCAACAAGGTGGTTTCGACAAAAGTAACCAATACCTCGTCAATAGAAGCCGTTACAAATTCGGTAGTATCCAATACCACCTCATAATGTACCCCATCCGGTAAATATTTCTCCAAATCCTGCATTTTTTCCTTAACATTTTTCGCAACATTAAGAGAATTAGATCCGGGTAATTGATAAATAGCAATTGCAGCAGCTTGCTTCCCATTTTGAGTCGAAGTCACACTATAAGATGCGCTTCCCCTATCGATACGGGCAATATCCTTCAATCGCAAATATTTACCGTCCGGCAAAGTTTTTATTACGATATTTCCGAATTCGTCAGGAGTAGTCAAACGCCCCTTTGCCGTCAAAGTAAACTGGAATGCTTCTTTCCTATCCAAAGGCGGTTCTCCGACAGTTCCAGCAGAGACCTCCATATTTTGAGACTGTATAGCCCCATACACATCTGCCGGAGTCAATTTCCGGATACGCATGATTTCCGGATCGAGCCATACACGCATACTATAATTCCCTGTTCCGAATACAGTTACAGCCCCGACACCCGGCAAACGAGAAAGTTGGTCGGTCAAATTAAGACTGGCATAATTTGAAAGATATAACCCGTCATACATCGGATTATCAGATTGCAGAGACAAGAACATTACGATATTCGTAGATTGTTTTTTTGTAACGATTCCTTGCTGTATCACTGCTTCAGGAAGATTTCCTTGCGCTATATTTACTCGATTCTGAACTAAAACGGTAGCCATATCCACATCCGTGCCGACTTCGAACGTTACCGTCAATGTATATTGACCGGAACTGGAAGATGAAGAACTCATATAAATCATGCCGTCCACACCATTGACCTGCTCCTCTATCGGAGCTCCAACCGTACGGGCTACGGTTTCGGCACTTGCACCGGGATATACTGCCGACACTTGTACTGTCGGTGGTGTTATATCGGGAAACTGAGCAACCGGTAACGACTCAAGCGCCACGACACCGGCCAATACCATAAGTAAGGCGAGTACAGTAGCAAAAATCGGTCTGTTTATAAAGAATTTAGATATCATGTTTTTTTATTTTTATTCGATATAAGAACCTGTCTAAATTTTCCGACAAAAAAATATTATCAGGTCATTTTTGCGTTTTCTTTCGGTCTTTTTTCCCGTTTTCCCTCGTCAGATAGCCCGCTATCCTTCTCATAAAAACAGAAAAACATCCTCGAAAGAAACTCTCAAACCTGACCAGAGCAAAATTTAGAAAGGCTCTAAATCCGGTTAATTTTTCTCCAATACAGGTTTTATCTCCATTCCTTCCCGTACTTTTAACAAAGCTTTAGTCACATAACGGTCTTTCGGCTGCAATCCGGATTTTACAAGTCTAAGAGTATCAGAAATCAATTCTCCTGTTTCAATATGCCGATAAGATACACGGTTAGAATCATTAACTACATAAAGATATTTGCCCAATTGGTCGGTACCGATAGAAGCATCTTTTACTAAAACCGCACTATCTTGTTTACCGTATGGCAAACGGATATTCACATATAAACCATCCTTCAGTTCATTATCAGGATTCTCAATTTCGGCACGAATGCTCAATGTACCCGTAGAAAGATCGATATTCGGAGACAGATAATTCAATTTCCCCATATAGGGACGGGATAAGGGCGATTGAAAAAGAATTTCCACTTCTCCGGGCAAACGTTCCTCAACACCTTTCTTATCAGTAGAAGCAAGCATTTGTAAATACTGATTGTCCTCGATATTAAAATAGGCATTCATTTTATCGTCCTGATAAATAGTCGCCAATTTGGCTGCCTGACCTTCTCCGCTGATATAACTGCCGACACTGTATATCGACTTCGATATATGACCGGAGAAAGGCGCTCGTACATAACAATATCCCAAATTTGTCTTTGCAGTCTCAAGTTGCGCCTCAGCGTCTTTCACGTTCGATTTTGCACTAATTAGTTGAGTTGCAGATTTAATCAAATCTATTTCGCTGATAGCATCGCTCCGAGAAGCTTCTTTCATACGGACATAATTATTCTCTGCATAATCGAGACTCGCCTGTGCGTTTTTCAGCCCGGCTTCAGCTCTTTTTACAGCATCCTCATATAACGTAGGTTCAATTACGAATAACAATTGACCTTTTTTGACTAACGAACCGGCCGTAAACGGAGTGCTTTGCAAATAACCGTTCACCCGTGCCATCAGATCCACAGTATTCACCGAAGACAAATAACCGGGATATGTTTTATGTAATATAACCGGCTTCACAACCGGGTATGCAACAGAGATTTCCGGAACAGACATTCTCTGTTCCGTTTTTTTAGATGTACAAGAAAAGAGAACAAATCCTACTCCTGCAAAAAGAAAAAGTCTGTTTTTTAAAATATTTTTCGTCATGGGATTTATTATTATTCGTTTTTATTTTGATCTATTTGCCAACCTCCCCCGACAGCACGATACAGTTCTATAAGAGAAGATAGAGTTCCCCCTTGTGCCGAAACCAAAGAATTTTGATAACTCAATAAAGAACGCTGAGCATCCAACACATTTTGAAAAGTCGCCAATCCTCGTTTATACAAATCCAAAGAAAGTTTAAGGGTAACCTCTCCTTGTACCACCAACTCACGCAGTGCAACAACTTGTTTAACAGCATTGGTATATGACGACATGGCATTATCTACTTCTTGAACCGCTCCCAAAACCGTCTGGTTATATTGCCGGATATTTTCATCCAAAACAGCTTTTGCTTCTTTAGTTGCTTGAGTCAGTTGACGACCTTGAAAAAGAGTCCACGATAAAGTCGGAGCAATTTGATAAGTCAAACTGTTATGATCAAAAAATTTATCCATATCTCTCGCCGCAAAACCGATACTTCCTTTCAAATAAAATTTAGGAAAATAATCAGACTTGGCTGCACCTACCGAGGCTGCCGCTGCCGCAACAGACCGTTCGGCACTACGAATATCAGGTCGCTGCCGCAATAAATTGACAGGAATACCTATACTGACAATTTTCATATAATCCGGAATCGGACGAGGATCTTTTAACGCTACATACAGATCGGAAGGATATAATCCGGACAAAACAGCTAATGCATTTATTTGTTGCCGAATACCGGCTTCGATCGACGGAATGGATGCCTTCGTACTGTAATAAACCGATTTAGCTTGAGATACGTCCAACTGTGAGGCAAGTCCTGTATTATAACGTACTTCGGTAATATGTAATATGGCCTGCTGTGAAGCCATATTTTTTTGAGCAACCAGCAACTCCTGCTGTAAAGTCCTCAACTCGGCATAAGCTGTTGCAACTTCTGCTGTCAAAGAGACCAAAACGGCATTATATTCTTCTTGCGTAGCCCGGAACTGTTCTTTACTGGATTTCACTTTGTTTCGAATAGAACCGAACACATCCAATTCCCAACTTGTAGATAATTCACCGGAGGCATATCGCTGATTCATAGTAGGAGAATCGATAAACTCCTTATTCATTTGCCTGCTGTTCTGCAACTTTGTCCAACCGGCCGAAAAATCCAAATTCGGATAATAATATCCCTGCTGTATTCTCAATGTCGCATGGGCTGCCCGTATGCGATCGGCAGCAGCAAGCAGGTCTTGGTTGTTCTGCAACGCTAACCCGATAATCGAATCCAATTGAGAATCTTGTAACTCCGACCACCATTTCCCCTCTATCGGCTGTTGCTGTAAAAACAACGTATCGGCCTCCCAAGCCTGCGGTAAGGGACGAGTCAAATATTTTTGCTCTACATTCCGCTTATTTTGGCCATAGGTATACGTCAACATACCCGACAGAACCACACATACCAACGATAAAATAAGATTTCTCTTTGCCATTTTTCTCTTTTCAGGTTTTATAGCCTGTCTGAATTTTCCAATAAAAAATATTATCTGGTCATTTTTGTGTTTTCTTCCGGTCTTTTTTCCCTTCTTCATTCGTCAGAAAACCAGCTATCATCCTCGAAAAAACGCCCAAATCTGACCCGGGCAAAATTTAGACAAGCTTTTAGGGATATAACAAACTATTTTATTATTTGTTTGCTGAAAAGGGTTGTAGAATCGTGAACAATTGTACAAAAAATGATTACCTTTGACACCCGCAACAATATAATTATTGCTCAGAAAACAGAATGAATATTTCAGATCATATAAATGCTCAACGGGCATACTTCAATAGCCAGATAACCAAACCGATATCTTTTAGAAAAGCAGCCCTTATACAGTTAAAAAAAACCATAGAGAAGTATGAACCGGATATAGAAAAGGCTCTTTGGGATGACCTGAAAAAATCGAAATTCGAAAGTTATATCACTGAGACAGGTTTTGTTTTGACAGAACTTAACCGGACACTAAAAAAACTGAAAAACTGGTCTTCTCCGAAAAGAGTAAAAACTCCATTATTCCTTTTCGGATCTAAAAGTCATATACAATATGAGCCTTACGGCATTTCATTGATACTCTCCCCATGGAATTACCCATTCCAATTATTGTTCGCTCCATTGATCGGAGCAGTAGCGGCAGGTAATTGCGTTATATTAAAACCATCACCTGCTTCTCTGCACACTACCGCTATCAGTAAAAAAATTATTAAAGAAGCCTTCGATCCGCGCCATGTAATATTGATAGAGGCCGACAGTAGAGAAACCGATCTTTTACTACAACAACGATACGACTATATATTTTACACAGGAGGTGTAGAATACGGTAAACGGGTTATGGAGGCCGCATCCAAACATCTGACACCTGTCACTCTCGAATTAGGGGGAAAAAGCCCGTGTATCATCGATAAAGACGCCGACATCGACATTGCCGCCAGACGGATCGTCTGGGGAAAGTTCTTAAATTGCGGACAGACTTGTGTCGCTCCCGATTACATTTTCGCACATCAAGATATTAAAGATGAGCTGATTCTCAAATTAAAAGAAGAAATTATCCGCCAATACGGAAAAGATCCCCAAAAAAGTCCGGATTATCCCCGTATTATACACTCGGGACGATTTTACAACCTGATGTTGCTGCTAAAGCAAGGCAAAATAGAAGCCGGAGGAAAATACGATGAAAAAGATTTGTATATCGCTCCGACCGTTATTTCGGGAATTACTCCCGAAAACAGAATCATGAATGAAGAGATTTTCGGGCCGATTCTTCCCGTTATGACATTCAATGAACGGGAAACGGTTATTAATTATATCAATAGTCAGGAAAAACCTTTGGCCTTGTATTATTTCGGGAAAAGTAAGAAAAACATACGAGAAATATTAGAAAAAACTTCATCAGGAGGAGTCTGTATAAACGATGTTGTAACTCATCTCGCAAATCCCGACTTACCATTTGGAGGCGTGGGTCATAGTGGAATAGGTCGTTATCATGGAATCGACAGTTTTTATACATTCAGCCATATAAGATCAGTCCTTTCTACGACAACCCGCATTAATCCGGGAATAAAATTCGCCCCGTACACAGGAAAATTACCGATATTGAAACGCTTTATGAAATAAACTTTTAATTTATCTTATAATGAATAATTTTGATTTCCACAACCCGACCCGACTTATTTTCGGGAAAGGGACTATCGCTAAACTGGGGACGGAAATACCCTTTGACAGACGCATCATGGTATGTTTCGGAGGGGGAAGCGCCAAAAAAAACGGAGTTTATGAACAAGTAAAAAATGCCCTGTCAAATCATTTTAACATCGAATTCTGGGGTATAGAACCGAATCCCGATTATGACACAGTGATGAAAGCGGTTACATTGGCCCGCGACAATAAAATAAATTACCTTGTTGCCGTCGGAGGCGGTTCTGTAATAGATGGTACAAAATTTATCGCACATGCGATTCCCTACACAGGTGAAGATGCTTGGGAATTAGCTATACATCCCGAAAAGATCATAAAAACGACTCCGCTGGCAACAGTTCTCACTCTTCCGGCAACCGGGTCAGAAATGAACTATCGAGGTGTACTTTCACGCCGACGTACTCAAGAAAAAGTTTCATTTATCACTCCGAAATCATCACCTCAATTTTCGATCCTTGATCCGGAAGTAACATATACTCTTCCTAAAAAGCAGCTTTCCAATGGAGTTGTAGATGCCTTTATGCACATCATGGAACAATACATGACTACTCCGGGAAACGGGATTTTGATGGACCGATGGGCTGAAGGTGTACTGCTTTCTCTTATCGAAATAGGCCCGAAAGTGCTGAAAGACCAAAAGGATTATGACACAATGGCAAACTTCATGTTGTGTGCATCTATGGCTCTAAATGACTTTGTGAGCATGGGTGTTCCGCAAGATTGGGCAACGCACCGCATAGGGTATGAACTCACAGTGCTTTACGGACTCGATCATGCCGAAACGCTTGCTGTCGTATATCCGTCTTTACTTCGTGTTTTGAAAAAACAAAAAACGGAGAAATTGGCTCAATACGCTGAAAGAGTATGGAACATAACAACAGGAAGCAAAGAAGAAAAGGCAGACAAAGCAATCGAAAAAACTGAAGAGTTTTTCCGACAAATGGGATTACGCACGCGAATGAGTGAATACGGAATTCCGGCAGAAGCTGTGGATATTATCTACAACAGGCTCAAAGCTCATAATATAGCATACGGAGAAAACAAAAACGTAACAGCCGAAGTAGCACGGGAAATTTATACCGGATGCCTATAAAAATAAAAGCTCTTAAATAAAATAGAAAAGCACCGTTTTATCTTGTGTACGAATAAAACGGTACTTTTCATTTATTCTTGCCTGTCACTGCTATCCATATTTCGGGCTCATTAAAATTTTCAGATATTTTTATAATTGATTTTCAAATCAATAACCGATTGTAAAGCGTTCGTAATGATGTGTCGGATATTCAACTTCATCGATCATCGCAACAGCATAATCTTCGACAGAAACAGAACTTTCTCCCTGATCGTCAACAATCATATTATCTTTTCCTAATCTAAATTTTCCTGTTCGCTTTCCCGGAAATAAATTTGCAGCCGGAGAAAAAAACACCCAATCTACCCCTTTTTCTTTCGATAGAGTATTTAAATAAAACTCTCCTAACGATTTAACTCCCGGTAAAATCGTTTCAGGAATCATCCCCGAATCGATCAAACGGAGTCCCGGTTCGACAAACAAAGTTCCCGCCCCTCCAACCATTAAAAAACGAGGAACTCCCGATTTTTTTACAGCTTCTAAAATTTTCGGATATACAGACAATGTCTCCTCATAAATATCCGGATTATTCCAACCGGGATTATAAGCACTGACAATAACATCCGCACCTTTACTTAAACGTGCAATCTTATCAATGTCGGTAACATCGCCTTTTTTCACGGTCAGATTAGCATCCTTTATCGTGATTTTCTCAGGATGTCGTACAATCGCCGTAACTTGCATCCCTCGACTTAAAGCTTCTTTCATAATGGCAGAACCTACATAACCGCTAGCTCCGATCAAAATAATTTTTTTCATATCTTGTCATTTAAAATTCATTATATAACAAGATATAAACTACTTCATGAAGGTGAATGTTCAACAGAAAGACAAAAGAAATTTATCCGTTCCGCACAGATAACGCAATAAAAGAGCCCAAAGCCGTTAATGCTATGCCGCATGTAACACTAATTACGGTATACAAAGAAAAATTCAGCCATTCCCCTGCCTTGAGCAGTAACAGAGATTCACTGGCAAATGTCGAAAAAGTCGTAAAACCACCGCAAAAACCGACCGTCAAAAACATGCGTATCTCTGCAGACAAATTTTCACAACGGGCAAACCATCCTATCAACAGCCCGATAATAAAACATCCTGATAAATTGACTGCCAAAGTCGCCCATGGAAACGCACTACCCGCCTGACTAAATATATATTTAGATAGCAGATAACGGACTATACTACCCATAAAACCACCGATCCCGACCCAAAGTGCCAATCTCATATTTACAGAGTTAGTTATCAAAAACGAGTTCTCTGCCCCGATAATTTACATCAACTGTACCTTTATCATAGACAAGAGTTCCGTTCACATAAGTCCGATCTATCGACATAGGGAAAGTATATCCCATAAATGGAGACCATCCGCATTTCGACAAGATATTTTCTGTCGTAACCGTATAACTCCGATTCGGATCGACAAGTACCAAATCCGCAAAATATCCGAGGCGGACATACCCCCGTTTTTCTATGTGAAACAGATCTGCAGGAGCATGGCACATGCGCCTCACTACCTGTTCGGGCGTAAAGTCGCCTTTCCGTACCTTATCTAACATCACTAATAAAGAATGCTGAACTAACGGGCCACCTGACGCTGCTTTTAAACAAGAACCTTGTTTTTCACTCCAAAGATGAGGCGCATGATCAGTAGCCACCACATCGATTCGTCCGGTTCTTACAGCCTCTGTCAGAGCCAAACGGTCGGCACAAGTCTTAATAGCCGGATTCCATTTTATTTTATTCCCATATTCAGCATAATCGTTATCATCAAAGAAAAGGTGATGTACACATACTTCTCCTGTAATTTTTTTCTCGGACAAGGGAGAATCATCCAACAAAGAGAGTTCTCGTGCCGTAGAAAGATGTAACAAATGCAATCTGGCATTATTCCGTACCGCCAGATCAACAGCTTGTGAAGATGATGCATAACAAGCCTCCGCACTCCGTATTAACGGATGAAAAAGCACCGGCAATTCTTCTCCAAAACGAGAGATATAATATTCCCGGTTAGCCCGGATAACTTCTTCCTTTTCACAATGTACGGCTATCAATGCAGGTATTTCGGAAAAAATCCTCTCCAACGCAGCAGGCTGATCTACCAACATATTTCCCGTAGAAGAACCCATAAACAACTTTACTCCGCACACACGTCGGTGATCGATCTTGTAAAGTTCTTCTATATTATCATTCGTAGCCCCCATATAAAAAGAATAGTTAGCAACTGAGGTTTCGGCTGCCCGGTCAAATTTCCAATCGAGTGCCTCTTTCGTTGTCGTTTGAGGGTTCGTATTCGGCATTTCCATATAAGAAGTCACCCCGCCTGCCACCGCAGCAATCGATTCGGAATGCATATCAGCCTTATAAGTCAAACCGGGTTCTCTAAAATGTACCTGATCATCGATAACACCGGGTAGAAGCCATTTGCCAAAGGCATCTACAACCTCATCCGCATTACGTTCCATTTCGATGGTACACTCTTCAGGATAAACCGCAGCAATTTTATCTCCTTCGATAAGAACCGAAGCTATTCCCGCATATCCTTCATTTATTAAAGTTGCATTTTTTATCAGTATTTTTCTCATGATGCCGCATTACTTTTCTTATGGGGATATTTCTTGAACCAGCTGTCATATTTCAATTTAATTACTCCGAAAACAGCTTCTCCGAAAATGCTGCTATTCATTTTGCTTGTACCCAATACCCGATTTATAAAAATAATAGGAACTTCTACCAACTTGAAGCCACACTTATATGCTGTAAACTTCATTTCTATTTGAAATGCATACCCTTTGAACCGGATATTATCCAAATCGATCGTTTCTAAAACTTCCCGACGATAACATTTAAATCCTGCAGTCGTATCGGCAATATCCATCCCTGTGACAAACCGTACATATTTCGATGCAAAATATGACATCATCACCCGTCCCATCGGCCAATTTACGACATTTACCCCCGTTATATAACGAGACCCGATAGCGACATCCGCACCTTTGTTGGCACAGGCATCCCATAACTTTAAAAGGTCGTCAGGGTTATGAGAAAAATCGGCATCCATTTCGAAAATATATTCATAACCATGAGCAAGCGCCCATTTAAATCCGGTTATATATGCCGTACCCAGTCCCTGTTTCCCTGAACGTTCAATAATAAATAAGCGACCTGTAAATTCTGTCATCAACCGCTTCACTATATCCGCCGTTCCATCCGGCGAACCATCATCAATTACCAAAATATCAAATGCATGCTCTAAAGAAAAGACTTTGCAAATGATATTTTCTATATTCTCTTTTTCATTATAAGTCGGGATAATCACCACCCCGTCAGATTTCACATTCGAGCTCATGAGGCTATCGATAAATCGTTTATTTATCAAAAAATCAATGTGACAAAGATACTACAAATTGAAAAACTACGTAAAATGAATAGTAAATAATGATTAACATGTAATAATTTCTACCTCGCAGTTTGATCAAAAAGATGTATTTTTGTCAAACTTTACGGATGATTATTTCTACAAAATGAAAATCGACTCATTATATACGCTTTTCAATACGCCTGCCCGGCAAAAAGCATTACAAAATCTTGTTGCGGATAACCGGACAAAGACAATCCACATAACCGGATTGCAAGGTTCTGCAGCCTCGTTATTGCTCTCATCACTATCATCTTGCGGAAAGCCTGTCGTTCTGGTTGCAAACGATATGGAAGAAGCCGGATATCTTTATCATGATTTGGTGCAAATACAAGGAGAAGGAAATATCGTATTTTTTCCTTCCGGCTATAAACGTGCCATTAAATACGGACAAGTTGATGCGGCAAACGAAATACTACGGACAGAAACTCTCAACCGTTTGAGACAGCCCGACCGATCTTTGATCGTTGTTACTTGTCCGGAGGCTTTGGCTGAAAAAGTCGTAAGAGAAACCACTCTGTCTGAAAAAACAATCCACTTGGTAAAAAACGGAAAAGCGGACATCACGAACATTTCGGATATTCTTTTCAAATACGGCTTCGAACGGGTCGATTATGTATATGAACCGGGACAATATGCCGTAAGAGGCAGTATTCTCGATGTTTACTCCTTTTCTTTCGACCAGCCTTACCGTATCGATTTTTTCGGAGACGACATCGAAAGTATCCGTTCTTTCGATATAGAGTCGCAATTGTCCAATGATCAATTCGAAGAGATATTCATTATTCCCAACATGATGAATAACGAAGCTAACGGCATATCTTTTCTTGAGTTTATCGATCCGAAAACGATTTTCGGGTTCAGAGATCTGGCATGGTGCATAGAACGGATCAATGGAATTGCAGGAGAAACTCTGTCCGACCAATTATTGATAACCGAAGAAGGCGATCTTAATGCTGGGGAAAAAATCATAGACCCGGATACATTCCGCAAAAAAATATTCGAATTCAAACGAATCGATTACGGAAATAAAAGCCTTTCCTCAGACGCAGCTATTCTGAGAATAGAGTGCTCGCCCCAACCGATCTATCACAAGAATTTCGAACTGGTTATCGATTCGTTCACCTCTTTTTTGAAAGAGGGATATACCCTTTACATTTTAAGCGACAGCGAAAAACAGATACAACGTATTCAAAGTATCTTTGAAGATAAAGGTAAAAATATCTCGTTCACCCCCGTACAGAAAACACTACACGAAGGTTTTATAGACCGAGAGTTGAAAGCCTGCTTTTTTACAGACCATCAATTGTTCGACCGATTCCATAAATACAGTCTGAAAAGTGATAAAGCCCGTTCGGGAAAACTCGCTCTTTCACTTAAAGAACTGCAACAGATCGAAATAGGAGATTATATCGTCCACATAGATCATGGAGTAGGAAAATTCGGAGGACTGATACGAACAGAGATCAATGGAAAAATGCAAGAAGTCATTAAACTCATTTATCAAAATGACGACATTCTTTTCGTCAGCATACACGCTCTGCACAAATTAGCCAAATATCGGGCAAAAGAAGGAGAACCTCCTCGAATCAACAAATTAGGGACAGGAGCATGGGAACGGATGAAAGAAAAGACCAAGAGCAAGATGAAAGACATTGCCCGTGATCTTATTAAACTGTATGCCAAAAGAAAAGAAGAAAAAGGATTCGCATTTTCCCACGACACATTCATGCAGCAAGAACTCGAAGCGTCATTTATTTATGAGGACACACCCGATCAATTGAAATCGACAGCCGAAGTAAAAGCCGATATGGAGAAAGAACGCCCTATGGACAGGCTGATATGCGGAGATGTCGGGTTCGGAAAAACTGAAATTGCAGTCCGAGCTGCTTTTAAAGCCGCATGCGATAATAAGCAAGTAGCTGTTCTTGTCCCGACTACAGTACTGGCATTCCAACACTATAAAACATTTAGCGAACGACTTAAAGATTTCCCCGTTAAAGTAGACTACCTAAGCCGGGCAAGAACTTCTGCAGAAACACGACAGATACTCAAAAATTTATCAGAAGGTAAAATCGACATACTGATAGGTACACACCGCATCATAGGAAAAGATGTAAAATTTAAAGATTTAGGATTACTCATCATCGATGAAGAACAAAAATTCGGTGTCGCCGTTAAAGAAAAATTGAAACAGATAAAGACAAATGTAGATACTTTGACTATGTCAGCAACACCGATTCCTCGTACTTTGCAATTTTCTTTAATGGGCGCTCGCGATCTTTCCGCCATAACTACTCCCCCCCCCAATCGATACCCTATACAGACCGAAGTTCACGGATTTAATGAAGATATTATCAAGGAAGCCATTAATTTTGAAATGAGCCGAAACGGTCAGGTATTTATCGTCAATAATCGGGTAAAACAGCTTTATGAACTGGAAAATCTCGTACATCGCCTTGTCCCGGACGCCAGAACAATTGTAGGTCACGGACAAATGGAGCCCGAAAAACTCGAACAAGCAATTATCGATTTTACAAATTACGACTATGATGTATTGATAGCGACCACCATCATCGAATCGGGAATCGACATGCCCAATACCAACACGATTATTATCAATAATGCTCAAAATTTCGGTTTGAGCGAACTTCATCAATTACGGGGACGTGTAGGCAGAAGTAATAAAAAAGCTTTTTGTTATCTCCTTACTCCTCCGCTGAGAGACCTGAGTGTGGATGCCCGCCGTCGATTACAAGCGATAGAGAGTTTTTCAGAACTTGGAAGCGGAATACATATCGCCATGCAAGATTTGGATATTCGAGGAGCAGGAAATTTATTGGGGGCTGAACAAAGCGGATTCATTGCAGACTTGGGATATGAAACCTACCAAAAAATATTGAAAGAAGCTGTAGAAGAGTTGAAAAATGAGGAATTTACGGATGTTTATAACGAAAATAGCGTGGTTCTTCCCGGCGAACGAGAAACATTTGTCAGCGACTGCACCATAGAATCAGACATGGAATTGTTATTTCCAAACAGCTATATTCCAAATGACTCGGAACGAATTTCCCTCTATCAGGAATTGGATAATATGGAACGAGCCTCAGACATACAAACATTCACATCTAAACTGGAGGACCGGTTCGGACGCATACCTCATGAAGGGAAAGAGCTCATTCGTATCGTTACCCTCCGACAACTGGCAAAACAGTTAGGTATGGAAAAAGTGGTATTGAAACAAGAAAAGATGAATCTGTTTTTTGTTTCGGATAATAACATCCGCTATTTTCAGTCTCCTGTTTTCGGTAAAGTATTAAGTTATCTGCAAAAGAATCCCCGACAGTGCCAACTGAGGGAAATCAAGGGAAAACGATCTATATCTATCGCCCATATAAAAACGGTAGAAGAGGCGGTTCTTACTTTACAAAATATTCTGGAACAAGAAGAATTATAAAATTTTCTTTCCCATGGAAAAACACGGGCGTATAAACATATTCGTAAATGTGCTATTATCAGGTATATTAAGCCTAATAACTGCATTTGCAGGTATGTTGCCCTCCATTATACAACATGGGGGATATTTTGTCTCAAAAGCAGATTATATTACTCAGCAAATACCATTTATACTTGAGACTAAACGAATGTTCTCAACGGGGATGCCCTACTGGAGTTGGAATTCATTTTTAGGAGACAACTTTTTAGGAGGATATGCCTTTTATACTGTGGGAAGTCCATTTGTCTGGATAGCTACTTTATTTCCTGAAAACCATATCCTGCAAGGAATTACCGTTTCAATCTTATTAAAATTTTTCGTTTGCGGAATTACCTCTTTTCTCTATTTCAGAATTTTTATAAAGAAACCAATATATGCAATTATAGGGTCGCTGCTATATACATTCTCCTCGTTTACGATTTTAAATACGCAATTTAATCATTTTACCGATGTTATAGCACTTTTTCCTTTAATTCCGACAGCTTTGGAATTACGACTCTACAAAAAGAAACAGATTCCGGGATTATTGACCTTCGCCGTTTTCATCAACCTGCTTACCAATTATTATTTTTTCGTATCTTCAGGAATATTTATCGTAATTTATGCCCTATTCAGATTCAAATCGGGAGATTGGACCGGCAATAAACGAAACGATTATTCGGCAATACTCATCGAAGGAATTTTAGGAATATTATTAACTGCATTTCTGATACTTCCGGCATGGTATAAAATCTCAGAAGCTCCGAGAGTCGATAGGATTTGGAAATTCAAAACAGACATCTTCAACATATTAGAACGTCTCAGAGCCTTATTCATGCCGGCAGGTAGCCTTGAAATCCCGGCCTTTTATCCCCAAATTCTCAACTGGAGTTCAATAGGTGCTTTTCTACCGATCACAGGCGCGATACTGGCAGTTTCATTCATCCGGCAGCATCCCCGTAACTGGGTATCTCAACTTCTGATATGTCTGGTCATTATTTCTCTGATCGCACCGTTAAATGCGTCTTTCAATCTGTGGAGCAACTACTCATATACCCGTTGGTGGTACGCTTTGTCTCTTATTTTAGCACTTTCTACAATAAACATATTGTCGCACCCCGATAAACTGTATAATCCCATTTCTCGCAAATATTTCTTATATATTCTCACATTCCTCATTCTGATTACTGTTCCTTTTATTTCAGGACAATTTATCTGCGAAAAAGGGTGGTTCGGAGAGATGTTCTCATCACGATGGACAAATTGGTTCGGAAGATATACCGACACGAATAAATTGATATCAGGATATTCAACCATTTTGACCATAATAAATTATCTTTTACTGTTCGTCATCATCTATTATCGTATATCCCCCCAAAAATTGCTGTTTATCACATGCCTCGCTTCTGCAATAAATATGGGAAGCTTTGTCGAAGTAAATAACCGGATAGACGGGGTCAACAACAGCGACCAAAGTTTAACCGTTTTTCTGACCGACTCTATTCATAATATATCTCCTCAATATGAATATCGGATAGACTTCGATCCGGCAAACCACATGAATATGGGGTTATATCAAAATGAACCTGCAATATCGGTATTCCACAGTTTGCAAAGTCGTTCTCATGCAGATTTCATAAGCGTTTCGGGATATGTAGAAAATATAAAAAGCCCCACCAACGAGCCGTCATTAGAAAACCGGGAATATACCGATGCATTATTATCGGTACGTTATTTTTACAGATATGTTCCTTTTAACACAAAATATATTCCTGAAGGATTCCGATTAAAAAAGAAGAAAAACAAATCTGAAATATACGAAAACCAAAATTTTATTCCTTTCGGATTTACTTACGACAGAGCTATAAACCGGACAAAATTCGACTCGATACATCAAGCCGACCCTCAAAAAAATCGATGCAACATACTTTTGTCCTCTATTGTTCTCGAAAAACAAGACTGGGAAAAATACCGCTCATTATTTCAATATACAGAAATAGATACCAGCTTGGATGTTACGCAGCTTTCCCGAAAAAGAAATGAAGTCGTCTGTTCTTCATTTCGCGGAAACTCAACCGGATTCACTGCTGAAATTAATTTACCTAAAGAAAATCTTATTTTTTTCAGTGTTCCGTACGATTCGGGATTTTCGGCAACCGTTAACGGAGAAAAAAGAGAAATTATAAAAACAAATATTTCGTTCATGGCAGTAAAAGGAGATAGAGGTAAAAATACCGTAAATTTCACATACGTTCCTCCCGGAATGAAAGATGGAATTCTAATTTCTACTCTCGCCTTGATTTTTTTCATTATTTATATAGGAAAACAGACTCTCTATTCTTCTAAAAAACGAAGACTCTCCACTTTAGTAAGCCGTGAACGAAGATAATCGACAGCTGATCGACGCACACGAAGGGTCATATCACAATCCAAATTAAAATATTGAGAAATTATAGTAACGTTATCCTCTTTTACAATACGCATCACATCATTCAGAAAAGGATATTCAAACGCAACACGTATATCATCCTCAACAAGGCATTCGATTATTTCATTCGCCCGGATCGCTTCGGCAGCAGCTTCACGATAAGCGACGATCAACCCGCTCGTTCCCAATTTTATTCCTCCGAAATAACGAATTACGACAATCAATATATTCGTCAGTCCGAACGAATTGATTTGTCCGAGTATCGGTTTTCCGGCTGTTCCCGAAGGTTCTCCATTATCATTCGAACGAAAATCCGCACGTTGATGTCCCAGCATGTACGCCCAACAAACGTGTCGGGCATCATAATACTTCTTCTGATATATTTCAAGATTTTCCTTAACTTCATCTAATGTAGAAACCGGGACTGCAAAGGAGATGAACTTACTCATTTTTTCCTTATACAACCCCTCAGAAATTCGGGCTATCGTTTTATACGTATCTTCCATATCGCAAAGATACGATTTTCAACATCAATACAAAAAAACAGCTACCCATGAAGGTAGCTGCATTATTCTATAAATGATTCACAAATTCGTATCGAGCAAAATTCAGACAGGTTCTTAATCCCGGTCATTATCCATATCGATCACATTGAAATTCATATCGAATTTGATTTCCCAGAAATTGGACAACTTTACTTCATAATCATAACGATCTCTCTCGATACTAAGCACCTTCGCTTCGGGATAGTTCGTTTCTACATATTTTTTTATAGGGGCTGGAATAACCTTAGCCGGTACAACAGTTGACTTACAGTTCACTTCCGTCCATTCGCCTTTCTTATCGAATTCAAGTTTGTCTCCATTATTAAAAACCACATCATAAGACTTATCGAACAACTCGGCGTCCATTTTCACAAAAGCAATTTTAGCTTTCGGGAAATGTTGTTTTACAAATTGTTGTGCCGCCTGAGGCAACTGAGCAAAATTAATCGGCTTATCATTATCTGCCAATGCTACTTGAATAGAAAATACACACACGAATAAAAAGATCAACTTTTTCATAATCTGACATTTTAAAGGTTACTACTGATTATTTTTATTTCTTGATACAAAGATCAGATACAATTCTGAAAAGATTCTGGAATTTTTATACTGTCTCGAAAAAAAATAAAAATAATTCTCTCGCAGTTCGGTTTACTACACAAATTCAAAAAAATTATTTACACTCCAAATTGAAATTTTGCGCTTTTAAATAACCTTCCATATCATACTTCAAGGCTTCCCGATAATAGTCAAGCATATGGGCGCACCAGTCATTATCTGTCTTCGCTCCCGCCCTGCAGCCATTATATTCACAAATTACACGATCGTAAGCCAATAATTCCTCCGTCATGTCATCGGTTCGATAATGGTTTTTATGTATCAAGACCGATAAAGGCTGTTTCGGTTTCAGATCGGGAATTTCACGAGGATAACCGATAGAGAGTCCGCAGGCAACAAACACACCCTTCGGAAGCTGCAAAACTTCCGCGACACGTGCCGGATCAGATGTTCGGGCATATCCGATGCAACAGCTTCCCAGACCCAAAGATTGCGCTGCAACTACGGCATTCTGCATTGCCAAAGCCGCATCGATCAATCCGATCATTACTCCATCCATTTTATCCTGAATTCGGGGAAAATCAAGCCCCTTAGCTTTTGCCAATAGAGACACTTTATTAAAATCGACACAAAAAACCAAGAATACGGCAGACGTCTTTATCTGCTTTTGACCGATGATGTCATATAACAGTTCTTTTTTTCCCTGATCTTCTACCGCAATAACCGAATATTGCTGACCATTATAACTGGTCGGGGTACTTGCTATCGCCCGATAAATCAAATCAAGCTTTTCCGGTTCTATTTTTTCCCTTTCATAACGCCGAACCGAAGTCCGTTTCAATAAGACATCTTCTATAACTTTCATTTTAACCTCCTCGCATTAACGAATTAAAATCTGAACATCAAACACATTAACGAAAGATATTGTTTATAAACTGGCTCTTACTTTACAAGACGACAAGACGGGTCATTTAATTCCATCAGACCGATCTGCATATAATCCTGCATCATATCTCTCGGCTTTTTAATTTCATCGTTCCACATAGCTATATCTATATCTAAAGGAACAATTCCTACCTTTTTACCGCCCGGAGTACGTCCGGCAGCCTTCTCCATTTCCTTAAAAATACGAAATAAATCCTCATACTCCAACTCTGTCTCCAGAACTCCGACACAATTGTGATAATTCGGCTGAGGAATACTGCTCACCGGAACGGTTTCATAACAAGAAGAGAATTTCGCAGACGAGACCAATCCCCGAATCTCCACACAACTTTTTTTCACTAATAATTTTCCTCCGGGAACATTCGATCCCAAACAAACAATTGCCCTGTTCATCGCACTAATTATATATCTTTCATTGATAACTGCACTCTTTTCCGCTCTTTATCCACACTCATTACCTTTACCATAATCTGCTGATGTATAGATACTATCTCCGTAGGATCAGATACATATCTGTCTGCCAACTGCGAAATATGCACCAACCCGTTCTCTTTAATACCGATATCTACAAAACACCCGAAATTCGTAATATTCGTCACTATTCCCGGAAGTAACATTCCTTCCTTGAGATCATCTATCGTTTTTACCGAAGCATCGAACTCGAACACTTTAATAGCTTGTCGAGGGTCTCTGCCCGGTTTATCGAGTTCTTCTAAAATATCTTTCAAAGTCGGCATCCCGACTTCTTCAGAAAGATAATTCTCCAGCACCAACCGTTTACGAAGTTCTTTATCAGCTATCAATTCTTTGACGGTACAGCCTAAATCAAATGCCATTTTTTCTACCAAAGCATAGCGTTCGGGATGCACCGCCGAATTGTCCAAAGGATTCTCAGACGAGGCAATTCGCAAAAAACCGGCAGCTTGCTCAAAAACCTTATTTCCCATACGAGGAACTTTCAGCAATTCTTTTCGGGAGTGAAACGGTCCGTTTTCCTTGCGGTAATCTATGATATTTTGCGCCAGCTGAGGTCCTAATCCTGAAATATACATCAACAGATGCTTACTTGCCGTATTAATATCCACACCAACAGAATTAACGCAATTCTCGACAGTTTGATCCAACGATTTCTTAAGCTTACTCTGATCTACATCATGCTGATATTGTCCCACTCCGATAGATTTCGGATCTATTTTCACCAATTCCGCAAGCGGGTCCATCAGACGCCGACCGATAGATACAGCACCTCTTACAGTTACATCATAATCGGGAAATTCTTCTCTGGCCACTTTCGAAGCAGAATAAACAGATGCTCCGTTCTCACTAACAACAAATACTTGAACTTTCCTATCATAACGCAAATTGGTAATAAAATTTTCTGTTTCCCGGCTCGCCGTACCATTACCGATCGCTATTGCCTGAATGTCATATACTTCTACTAAATGCGTTATCTTCCGAGCCGAACCGGAAACATCCTGACGAGGAGGATGCGGAAATATCGTCTCATTATGTAATAGATTTCCCTGAGCATCCAGACAGACAACCTTACATCCGGTACGAAAACCCGGATCGATTCCCAACACCCGTTTCTGCCCCAAAGGAGGAGATAGCAACAATTGTTTCAAATTTTCAGAAAAAACCCGAATAGCCTCGTCATCGGCCTTCTCTTTAGATGATGTCGCAAACTCAGTCTCTATCGAAGGCTTCAATAAACGTTTATATCCGTCACGTACCGCATCGGATACAAGTGCAGCCGCAGCCGTAGCATTTTTTATAAACTGACCCTCAAGACGATCGATACAAAGTTCATCTTCCGGCGATATAGAAACTTTTAAAAAGCCTTCGGCTTCTCCTCTACGCATTGCTAACAACCGATGGGAAGAACAACGATACAACGGCTCAGACCACTCGAAATAATCTCTATATTTCGCAGCTTCTTCAACTTTCGTTTTTACTACACGAGACGATATTACAGCTTCTCGCCGAAATAATCCCCGTACGGTATTCCTTGCTCTTTCATTTTCAGAAACCCATTCGGCAATAATATCACAAGCTCCTTTCAATGCATCTTCGCTATCTTTAACTTCTCCTTTTACAAAAGCTGATGCTTTATATCCTGGATCACCGGGCTGCTGAATCATCAGCCATTTAGCTAAAGATTCCAACCCTTTCTCTCGGGCTATCTCCGCACGAGTGCGACGTCTCGGTTTGTACGGCAAATAGATGTCTTCCAACTCCGTCATATCCCAAGAAGACTCTATGCGGTTTTTCAATTCCGAAGACAATTTTCCTTGTTCCTCGATCGTCGATAGAATCGTCTGTTTCCGTTTCTCTATCTCACATAATTTGTCATATCGGTTTTTTATATCGGCAATCTGCACCTCATCCAATGCCCCGGTCATCTCTTTCCGGTAGCGGCTTATAAACGGAATCGTAGCCCCGTCTTCAAGTAAAGCTATCGTATTCGAAATCTGATCGGCCTTGATATTCAAAACTTTTGAAATCAACTGAGGAAATATTTTATTCATTCTCAAATAATAAGTTTATTGAATTCTTACAATTTTATCAGCTATTCTCGTCTCATCATCTTGATGTGTAACATACAAGATAGTCTTTCCGTACCGGACCTGCCATTTCCGCAAATAGTCCATAACTCTTTGCTTCAAATCGAAATCGAGCCCTTTAAACGGCTCATCAAGCAAATATAAAGATGCAGGGAAAAACATCATTCGCGCCAATACGACACGTTGACATTCTCCCCCGCTCAACGTTTCAGGAAAACGATCTATGCAATTTCGCATATCCAGTTGTTCCAAAATCTCGGTTATTTCTTTACGAGCCGTTTCCTCTCGCATACAAGACGAACGGGAAAGCGCGATATTTTCATACACCGTCAAATGCGGCAAAAGTCTGTATTCTTGAAAAAGAAAAGCCACTCTATAATCTTTTTTTAAAGACACATCTCCCGCTTCGGCATGATCCAACCCCGACAACAGACGCAACAACGTTGTTTTCCCATATCCGGAAGAAGCCATTAAACAAGTAATTTTTCCCCTCGAAACAGACAACTGTAACCCCGATAATAAGATTTTATGTCCATATCTCTTTCGAATTCCCTCTATATTGAGAATATCGGGAAAATTCTCCATTATTTTTTCCGCATGATCTTTTGAGGCGAAAGAGACCGGGAAACTATATTTTTCAATCCTTTTCAATAACGATTCAAAACCATACGATATAACTACGGCAACCAACGTCCAAGCCAACAAACGAGGAACTTCTATAAAGCCGTGAGCTTCACGAATCATAACTCCGATACCTGTAACGGGTTGTGCCAAAGCTTCTCCCATAATAATAGCTTTCCACCCTAATCCTGTTGTGGAGATCAGTCCGCTGAAAAGATAAGGCGATACTGCCGGATAAATAATATGTTTTATTTTTTGCCTTACTGAAAAAGCATACATATAGGACATTTCCAGCAAGGAGTGATCGATATTCCGAAAACCGGCTATTAAATTCTCGGTCAACACCGGAACTATAGTTATCAAAGCCATTATCAGAGGAATGTATTCCGGAGAAAACCAAATCAAAAATAAAAACAAAAATGAAATAATCGGGACGGAACGAAGTAAGGTCAAAAAAGGATGAATATACGTGCGAAACGCATCTGATCGGGAAGCGCGCCATGCCAATATCGCAGCCAGACAAATGGAAAGCAACATCCCGCATATTCCTCGCAACAAAGTCGATAATATGGCAGACGAAAAAGAGGCCTCCGAAAACAAATAAAATACTGCTGCAATGAGCTGAAAAGCCGAAGGGAAAATATCTTTATTCCCGATATATAGCGAAAAAAACTGCCAACATAGCAATACGGTAAACCATGAAGCTGCAATAAGAATATATTTTTTTCGCTTTCTCATAAAATTATATCGAATTATCGGATATATAGAAACTATCGTCCGGGAACTTGCCTCCTATGGATTTCGGATAATACTTGAAAATAACATGCAGCAAACTATCTACTGAAATTCTGACGGAAGAGCGTGACCTGTATTCGATGCGACAACGATCATATACTGTTGCCAAATCAATTTTACCGGGTAATATTTTATAGCGTATCAGCCGACTTTCTGTTTCCGGATTTTCAGGTGTACTCTTCCTCACTGAAACCGACAATAAAGAATCGACAGAATTCAATAAATTTTTATCTTGCTTTATTCCTGAACTAACGACCACTGCCGTTTGTGCAAAACCATTCGGGCTGAATTCTTTTGCCAAATCATAGCGGACAAATAATGATGAATCTTTTTGTAATGCCAAAGATACAAATGGTTCTGGCAATATAGCATTGGATATCTGACGACTCATCAAGGCTCTATACAAATCTTGAGGTGTAGAATAGGTATAATCGGGATAGAGATCTTGTAAAGCAGAAACACTTTGCAAATATTTCAGCAATACATCGGAAGTTGTACCCTGTCCAAATAAAAATACAGGAAATGGCGACCTATCAGCTCCATTATCGGACGAGACCCAAAATAAATTTCCCCAAACCGGACAGGCTAAAAGAGAATAACCTGTATTTTTATTGTACAAATTTACAGCCGAAGAAAGCGGCAAAACCGCTATATCTATTTTTTTTTGTATCATTAATGCCTGCACCTTCATCGGATTATCGTACAAAACAGCTTCAAACCGTTTTCCTTGAATATAATAAACCGAATCTAACAAGTCGGAAAATGCTATTGCCGAAGGACCTTTCAACAGAGCCATACGAATTACAGGCGAATCGGACGGTGCTTTTCTACAAGAAAAACCTGTTATTAAAAAGAAAACGCAAATTATAACTTTTACGATATACATTTAAGTCGAATTACTGTTATCTCAGGCGTTGCTCCTACCCGCATCGGCATAAACACACAACCTATACCTTCGTTTACATATAAAAATTGATTCCCCTCCCGATAAAGTCCGCTCCAACGAGGATAACGCATCGCTGCCGGAGAATAACGCCAATTTCCCAGTTGCAACTTAATTTGCATGGCATGAGTATGTCCCGAAAGAGACAAATCTATATTCGTACCTGATATAACTTCTTCATCCCAATGCATCGGATTATGGGTCAATAAAATCTTAAAATATCCATCATTCAAATCCGGATAAGCAGCATTCAAATTTCCGTATTTCGGGAAAGGAGGTTCACCCCAATTTTCAACTCCGATCAGAGCCACAGAATCATTACCGCGATATAAATACACCGACTCATTATTCAACATTCGCCACCCCATCTCTTTTTCTCTTATTCTGAGATGTTTCCGATCTTCTAATTTTTCCGATGCATCTTTCCATGGTACATAATCCCCGTAATCATGGTTACCGAGAATCGAATATACCCCATTCTTTGCTTTCAACCCGGAAAGCACATGCAAGAAAGGTTCTAATTCGGCACTGCGCAATGTAACCAAATCACCGGTAAAAACGATCAAATCGGGATCTAATTTATTGATTTTCCTGACCATCTCGGATATGAATACCGTATCTGATCCAAAACTTTCTAAATGGATATCGGAAATCTGTACGATCTTATAATTATCAAATCCTTCTGGCAATCGGGATGATTCTACGGAAAGTTCTCGAATAACCAAACGCTCTCGATTGATAAACGCCCCATAAGCCATAGATCCGAAAACAAACAAAGCTCCTACAACTCCTATATAATTAAATATATGGAACATCTTTTTTCTAAACAGACAGGGTACATAGTCCCATACAGAGAGCAAAAAGTAAGTAATCTTAGGGGCATAAACCAAAAAGTAGATGAACATAAACCATATAAATAACATACGGTTATCGACATCCTGATGATTTTTCATAAGAGCATAAGCAAACAAAAATGCTGCCAATAACAAACAATTAATGCCCCAATAAGATATACGCAACCACATATACCGACAGATTTTCCGTATGATCCGGAAATAAATATAGAAGTCTATTGCAAAATTAATGCAAACTAATGCAAAAAAAGCTATCAGTTGTAGTCTCATATTTTGAATAACACGTTAGCATATCGCTTTACAAAAATACAAATAATTCCGAATCTAAAAGATGTAATTTCGAATCTCCGACAATACATTAATTTTCTTTAGAGTATCGTCTATACACTGTTCTAAACCGAAAACAAATTTAATGATAATAAATCGTTTATTTTTTGCCGCATTAATTAAATATCCTTACCTTTGCAGCCTCTTAAGTAACGGATTATTTTATTTTTAGAGAAAGTGATTTTTCCACTTTATAAAGACAAAAATAAGAGCTTGTTTAAATTTGTATAAACATTTTTTGAGAATTGCTTTAAAGTTGTTTTTCTATTTCGATAAGGAGCGATAGCGAAGACGATACGCAAGAATAGAGAAACAAACCGAAAAGAGACTTAAAAAGTTCGGATATAAATTTTTATCGGAAATTTTGAATAGGTTCTAAGATACGAAACTATATAAAAAACAATTTTTGAACTTTTACATATTTAATTTATACACTTTATATTAACCATGACTTGGATTGAGAATCTGCTATTTACTTCTTCATCGGTCGCACATACGGTATTATTATATGCCTTTGTAATCGCTGCGGGAGTATATTTAGGGAAAATGAAAATCTTCGGCATATCCTTAGGAGTGACATTCGTGCTTTTTGTAGGGTTATTGGCCGGACATTTCGGATTTGTGGGAGAAGCCAATATCATGCATTTTATGCAAGAGTTCGGACTTATCCTTTTTGTTTATTCTATCGGGTTGCAGGTAGGCCCGGGATTCTTTTCTTCCTTTAAAAAAGGCGGAATGACCCTAAACTTACTCGCAACGGGAATCGTATTGCTAAATGTCGCCGTAGCTTGTACTATTTACTTTTTAGCTAACGGTCGAGTCGAAATGCCTATAATGGTCGGTATTTTATCCGGAGCTGTAACAAATACTCCGGGATTAGGAGCAGCCCAGCAAACTTTAGCCCAACTGCATTTCGATGGAAAACTCGATGTTGTACCTGAAATCGCTTCAGGCTATGCTGCCGCTTATCCTTTGGGAGTATTAGGTATTATCCTTTCGATGCTTATCATACGAGCTATATTTAAAGTAAAATTGGATAAAGAAAGCCGTCAAATAGAAGAAGAAACCGCAGCCAGCGTACTTAAACCGCACTTGGTTACCTACAAAGTAGAAAACCAACTGATTTTCGGGAAACCTTTAGATGAACTAATGAAACTCATCGACCGGAACTTTGTTATTTCTCGAATAAAAAAGAATAATAATGAAGTTATCATTCCTCAATCTTCAACTATCATAGAACAAGGGGACTTACTGTTGGTCGTATTGTCGATTCAAGACGAAGAAGCATTGAAAGCTTTCATCGGCAGTACAGTAGAAATGGACTGGGAAGCCATCCATGCTCCCGTAGTATCGCGCCGCATACTCGTGACAAAATCGGAATTTAACGGACGAACGATAGGATCTCTTCGGTTACCGATGGGATACCGATTAAATGCCACCCGTGTCAACCGTGCCGGTGTCGATCTGCTTGCTAACCCAAACCTGACTTTGCAAATCGGAGACCGTCTGACCGTTGTAGGAAAGCTGGAAGATATAAACCGCCTGGCAGAAAGACTCGGAAACTCGATGAAACGTCTTAACGAACCGAATATGATTACTCTTTTTGTCGGAATATTCTTAGGTATCATTTTAGGAAGTATCCCATTAGCGATTCCGGGAATGTCGTCATCCATGAAATTAGGGTTGGCGGGAGGACCTTTAGTAGTTGCTATATTAATAGGGCGTTTCGGATATAAAATGAAATTGGTGACTTATACTTCTACCAGTGCCAGTTTAATGCTTCGAGAAATAGGAATATGCCTATTCTTGGCAAGTGTCGGAATTACGGCAGGAGGAACATTTGCAGAAACCGTATTCAGTGGAGACGGATTACTTTGGGTATTGTGGGGATTCTTAATAACAATCATACCGCTTTTGATTATAGGTTCTATCGCTCGCGGGTATTACAAAATCAACTACTTTACCCTTATCGGACTAATCGCAGGAAGCAATACCGATCCGCCTGCATTGGCTTATGCAAATAAGACTACCTCGACAGACGCTCCGGCAGTCGCTTATTCAACGGTATATCCTCTAACGATGTTTTTGCGGGTACTTACCGCCCAACTATTGATTTTATTATTTTGCTAAACATAAAAATGAAGCCCGGAATTTCCGGGCTTCATTTCGTCACACCACTTTTCTTCTCTGGAATTTAATTAATATATTTACCTTTTCGGTTTTCCTGTCCGACGTAAATATTCCATTCTTATTTTCCTTTTAATATCCGAATCGAATTGATACAATTTTATAACTTGCTGAGGAGACAATATTTCTAACAAGTTATCCATATATTGTTTATTCAAAACATACAATTTATGTTCTCTGTCAAGATATTCCCTAAGAACTGTCTGAGCCTTCTCGTCAGACAATGTATCAGCGTTCATCCGATTAAACAATTTATGATTCAGCATGTTCAAACGGGCAACCTTTTTTTGATACTGTTTATATACGGGACGAAGCTGCGATATCTGCATTTCCGTAAGATTCAGACGCTCTTGTATTTCCGATAAAGAAACTTCAACCATCCGCTCTTGTAACTCTTTTTGCTTTTCCTGAATAGGAGGTCTCTGCGCCCATAACACGACAGGCACACACAAAAACATCAACATCAATACTCTATTCATAACTACCATATTTAATCTTAAACTAATAAATTAATTATACCACTGATCTACAACCGTTCCACCTGTAATTTCCGTAAGAAACATCAGATCTTCATCACTTAGCTTATCGATCAACTCATCCATCGGCAGATCCTTTTCTGTTTGTGAATATTTAAAATTTTCCGCTAAAGTTTCTTCCCATAGCATAAATTCCAAACTTGAGTCTCTTTGAAAAACTTCATTAAAAACATTCCCGACATATTGATCTGAAACGGGATAAAATTCTTTCAACGAATCGTCGGCCGAAATCTCTGCTATCCTCAATTGATCCGAAACTTCTTTCTTATGTCCGGCTCCTATGTAAACCACCAATAACAAAATTGCAGCAACACTCCCCAACATGTAAAAGAAATAGTTCCTACGAAAACCTGACTTTCGAGAAAATTTTTCTTGTTTACAAGTCTCAAGCACATTACGGGTAACTCTCTGCAAAACCTCCTCATCTACCCGATAAGGTAAACGCTTGCCGACCTGATCAAAATCAAAATCTTTATCTTTCATATCTGATTATTTACCATATATTTTTTTACCTTTTCCACAGCATAATGGTAACCGGTTTTCAATGTTGCCACCGATTGCCCTGTAATACGACTTATCTCCTCATAGCTCAATTCATCATAATATCTCAAATTAAATACAATCCGCTGCTTTTCAGGCAAACGCAAAATCGCCTCTTGAAATCTCAATAACAATTCATCCGCATCTGCATTATTTTCGGTATAAAGCGTTTGTATCAACATGTCACTAACCTCTTCATATGGTGTAAAGGATAACTTTTTACGCCGTAAAAATTGCAAACTTTCATTTGTCGCAATCCGATAAAGCCAAGTAAATAAACGGCTTTCTCCTCTAAATTCATCCAAAGACCGATAAGCCTTTATCAACGATTCCTGCAAAATATCTTCCGCATCCTCATTCGATACGACCAAACGTCGTATATGCCAATACAGAGACTCACGATACATCACAACCAGTTGTTCAAACCCTGTATTACGCATTTTCGGGTCACGCAACTTCATTATTATATCCTGCTCCGTATCTCCAACCATAAAACAAAGTCTAAATTTTTAATTAATTCTATCTATTGGATGCCTATTTATCGATAAAGTTAAACCTATTTACTTCAATTTTTTGTTTTATCTGTAAAAAAAGAAGATCTGTCGGTGAAAAGCTACTCTTTTTATATTTCGATTGGCTGAGAAAACAGCCATATTTAACTTTGTATAAACACAAAAAGAAAGACTTATGAATTATTATCGTATCGGAATTTTCGTGTTTTGTTTCTGTACAGGAGGACTACGGTTATTATCTGCTCAAGAAAAACCTCAAGAGTGGACTTTAAAAAACTGCATAGACTATGCACTGACACAAAACATTCAACTCAAAAAAAGTAAAATTGCATTGGAAAGCAGCCAGGTAGATAGTAAATCTGCCCGAGCCAAATTGTTCCCGTCTCTCTCATTCGGGTCAACTCAACAGTATATAAATACCCCCTTTCCCGAAGGTAACAGTTTAGACAATTACGTAGTTACCGGCAGTAAGGGCAGCAGTAAAAACTCATACACCGGAAACTATTCTCTTCGATCATCGATGACTTTATATAACGGGGGAAAATTGCGAAACAACATCAAATCTTCCAAACTACAAGAACAAGTACAACAATACTCGGTAGAAGAAGAAATCGACAATATCGAGACTTCTATTACCGAAAGTTTTTTACAAATATTATACGCACAAGAATCTGTAAAAATCAACGAAGAAACCGTAGCTCTTTCAAAACTACAATGTGAACGAGGAAAAGCTCTGTTGGAAGCCGGTTCTATTTCTCAAAGCGACTATGCCCAATTAGAATCACAATACAGCTCGGATAAATACCAACTCGTACTTTCACAAACGACTCTGGAAAGTAACATACAGACGTTAAAACAACTTTTGGAAATGGATATGACAGAAACTCTGAGTATTTCTACTCCGACTCTCGAAGCACATGATGTCTTGACACCATTACCCGGAAAAGAGGAAGTCTACCAATCAGCTTTAAATTTTATTCCCAGCATACAAAGCGGAAAACTCGGAATCGACATAGCCAAACTGGAACATAAAAATGCCAAAGCCGGATACTATCCCACTTTAGATTTGTCAGCAAGTGTCGGTACAGGTCACATTTCAGGCAATGACTCAAATTTCGGACAACAAATGAAAAATAAACTGAACGAAAGCATCGGGCTCACTCTCAGCGTACCGATCTTCAGTAACAGAGAAAATAAATCGGCGGTAGAAAAAGCTAAACTGCAAATTTCTGAAGCTGAGTTGGAATATCTCAATGCCCAAAAAGAACTTCAAAAAATAATAGAAGATATTTATTTGGACGCAACTTCATCTCAAGCCCAATATGCAGCCGCCATAGAACAAGTAAAAGCATCAAAAACCAGTTATAATCTGGCACAAGAACAATTCAATTTAGGAATGAAGAATACGGTAGAATTACTCACTGAAAAAAATAATTTTCTTTCAGCACAGCAAGAAATGTTACAAGCCAAATATATGGCTATTCTAAATGCTCAGTTATTAAGATTCTATCAAGGCAAAGAAATAACTCTTTAAATAAAAACGAATAAAAAATTAAATAGACATATACAATGAAAATAACAAAAAAGAAAACCGTCCTTATTGTCATAATCATAGCAATCATAGGAATAGTTATATGGATGTTAAGTAACCCATCCAAAAAGAATGAAATAGCATTCGACACGGCAATTATAACAAAACGAGACATATCGAACTCGGTAACAGCAACGGGAAGTATAGAACCTGTTACCAAGGTAGAAGTCGGCACTCAAGTATCCGGAATCATCGATAAGTTATATGCAGACTATAACTCAATAGTAACCAAAGGACAACTAATTGCCGAAATGGACAAAGTTACTTTGCAAAGCGAACTCGATTCTAAACAAGCGGCTTATGACGGAAGTAAAGCTGAATATGAATATCAACAGAAGAAGTATGCCCGCAGCAAAACTTTGTATGACAAAAATCTGATCAGCGATACCGAATATGAAGAGGCTGTCTATAATTATGAAAAAGCAAAAAGTACTTATCAAAGCCAAAAAGCAGAGCTGGCAAAAGCAAAACGGAATCTTGCCTATGCAACTATCACATCACCTATCGATGGTGTCGTGATAAGTCGTGATGTTGAAGAAGGTCAAACCGTAGCCGCCGGATTCGAAACACCTACCCTTTTCACAATCGCTGCAGATTTGACTCAAATGCAAGTAGTTGCAGATGTCGATGAAGCAGATATAGGCGGTGTTGAAGAAGGTCAACGGGTAAGTTTCACTGTAGATGCATATCCTAACGATACGTTCGAAGGGAAAGTTACTCAAATACGTTTGGGTGACGAGAGTAGTTCAAGTAGTAGCAGTAGTTCTTCTACATCGACCGTCGTTACCTATGAAGTAGTTATTTCTGCCCAAAATCCGGAATATAAACTGAAACCGAGATTGACAGCAAATGTAACGATTTATATCCTCGACAAAAAAGATGTACTCAGTGTCCCGGCAAAAGCTCTTCGATTTACTCCGGAAGCTCCGTTGATCAACCCTGACAATAAAATTATCGATTGTCAATCAGAACATAAAGTATGGACACTCGAAGGAAACACCTTTACCGCTCATCCCGTAAAGGTCGGTATCACGAATGATATATACACAGAAATTCTCGATGGTGTTACGGAAGGAATGAAAATCGTCACGGAAGCAACAATAGGACAGCAAGCCAATCCTGAAATTTCCACAGGAGAATCTAAAGAACAAAATCCGTTCATGCCAGGCCCTCCGGGAAGAAATAAAAAAGATAAAAAATAATTCACCGACAATAAAAGGAACGGATAACTATTTATTATGAAAAAAGTAATCGAATTACAAAATATAAGAAGAAATTTCCAAGTCGGAGATGAAATCGTCCACGCTCTTCGGGGCATATCGTTTACGATTTATGAAGGTGAATTCGTGACGATTATGGGGACATCCGGATCTGGTAAATCAACACTACTCAATACATTAGGTTGTCTCGATACCCCGACAAGCGGTGAATATTTTCTGGACGGCATATCCGTGCGTACGATGAGCAAATCGGCACGTGCAGTATTAAGAAACAGAAAAATCGGTTTCGTATTCCAAAACTACAATCTTTTACCTAAGACAACAGCCGTAGAGAATGTAGAGCTCCCGCTAATGTATAATCCCGACATCAGTAGTGCAGAAAGAAAAAAAAGAGCGATAAAAGCTTTACAAGACGTAGGATTGGGAAACCGTCTGGAACACAAATCGAACCAGATGTCCGGAGGCCAAATGCAGCGTGTGGCTATCGCACGTGCATTGGTAAATAATCCGGCCGTAATTCTTGCTGATGAAGCAACCGGAAATCTCGATTCGAGAACATCTTTCGAGATCCTCGTACTATTCCAGCAATTGCATGCCGAAGGACGTACGATTATTTTCGTTACTCACAATCCAGATTTAATACAATACAGTAGCCGAAATATTCGGTTACGAGACGGTAAAGTCATAGAAGACTCTATAAATACAAATATCATGTCGGCAGCAGAAGCATTAGCGGCTATGCCTAAACCCGAAGATGACGAATAAAACGTAAAGACAATGAACGGAACCAATTTATTAAAAATAGCCTTGCGTGCGCTTGCAAACAACAAACTGCGAGCTTTTCTTACCATGCTGGGAATCATTATTGGCGTTGCATCGGTTATCACGATGCTTGCCATAGGGCAAGGGTCAAAAAAAAGTATTCAAACTCAGATTGCAGAAATGGGATCTAACATGATCATGATACATCCCGGTGCAGAAATGCGGGGTGGTGTCCGTCAAGATCCGTCAGCCATGCAAACTCTGAAATTGGATGATTTCAAATCTTTACAAGATGAGACAAATTTTTTGTCGGCTGTCAGTCCGAACGTATCATCTTCCGGTCAATTGATAAACGGAGCAAACAACTATCCCTCATCCGTAACAGGAGTCAGTCCCGAATATCTTGAAATACGACAACTCTCCATAGAAAACGGAACGATGTTCACAGATGCTGACATACAAAGCTCTGCCAAAGTCTGCGTGATCGGTAAAACAATAGTCGATAACCTTTTCCCCGACGGAAGCGATCCGATCGGGAAAGTAATCCGCTTTAACAAAATCCCGTTCAGAGTAGTCGGTGTTTTGAAATCCAAAGGATATAATAGTATGGGAATGGATCAAGACGATGTTGTACTCGCTCCTTATACTACTGTCATGAAACGATTACTCGCAGTTACCTATTTGCAAGGAATCTTCGCTTCTGCCCTCACAGAAGACATGACCGATAATGCAACAGACGAAATTACTGCGATTTTAAGAAAAAACCATAAGCTGAAAGAATCCGATGACGATGACTTTACCATCCGGTCTCAACAGGAATTGAGTACAATGCTGAATACTACTACTGATTTGATGACGACACTTCTTGCATGTATCGCCGGAATATCTTTAGTTGTAGGCGGTATAGGAATCATGAACATCATGTATGTATCAGTTACCGAACGTACACGTGAAATAGGTTTGCGTATGAGTGTCGGAGCAAGAGGTATCGATATTCTAAGTCAGTTTCTGATCGAAGCTATCCTAATCAGCATTACAGGAGGTATTATCGGAATATTAATCGGGATCGGAGCATCTTTCGCTGTAAAAAATATTGCACACTGGCCTATATACATACAGGGTTGGAGCGTACTGCTCTCTTTTGCCGTGTGTACTATAACCGGAGTATTTTTCGGATGGTATCCGGCACAAAAAGCATCTAACCTCGACCCGATAGAAGCCATACGGTATGAATAAAATCAAATAAATAACTATATTTGTAATGTAATCATAAAATGATGCCGGACACACCTAAAAAAAAATCTTTGCAATTGATTATACATATTCTCGGATGGGGTATCGTATTCGGAATTCCTTTGTTTTTTTTCGAAAGGAACTCGACCGCCGATTACATAGAACGTTATCTGCGATTTATCTCTGCTCCGGTATCATTGATGATTATTTTTTATTTCAACTATTGCTATCTGATCGATAAATTTTTATTCAGAAAACAAACACGGGAATATCTGCTTTCAAATATCGTACTCATTGCATTCGTAACATTATGCCTGCACCTCTGGCACGAACTGCATATACCGGGAGCAATGCCGCCGCCGAATCCGCCCAAACACTTTCAAGTAAGAAAGTTTGACGGTATGGTATTTTTCCTCACCCGAGACATAGTACCGCTAATTTTAGCAACCGGAATGAGTGTCGCCATAAAAATGACCAACCGCTGGATACAATCCGAAAATGAAATCAGAGAACTCGAAAAAAGCCGTACTGAGGCAGAATTAAGAAATTTAAGGAATCAGCTCAATCCTCATTTTTTGTTTAATACACTGAATAATATTTATTCTCTGATCGCTTTATCTCCGGAAAAAGCTCAACAAGCGATTATGGATTTGAGTAAATTACTTCGATACGTATTATATGACAACAGCCCCGAATTCGTACCGCTCCAAAAAGAGATGGAATTTGTGCGCAATTACGTAGAATTGATGCGTTTGAGACTGACCGACAATACTGAAATAAAAATTTCTCTGCCCCAATCGACAAGTTCGGGAACGTTAATCGCACCTCTTTTGTTTATCTCCCTGATCGAGAATGCTTTCAAACATGGGGTCAGCAACTCTCAGCCATCTTTCATACACATCGATATAAGCGAATACAGCGATCAGCGTATCGTTTGCACAATCGAGAACAGTTATTTTCCCAAAAACGAAACGGATAAGAGCGGTTCGGGGATAGGTCTCGATAATTTACGTAAAAGATTGGAACTGCTCTATCCGGGACGTTATCTTCTGAACATTGAACAGACAGATGGCAAATACATTTCTGCATTGATATTATTCACCCATACCGAAGAAGAATGATACTGAACTGCTACATAATCGATGACGAACCTTTGGCTATACGACTATTAGAATCGTATGTCAATAAAACTCCGTTTTTACACCTACAAGGATCTTGTACCAATGCCGTTACCGCGTTGGCTGATTTATCGGAAAAATCGGTCGATTTGCTTTTTTTGGATATACAAATGCCGGAATTGAACGGTCTCGAATTTTCAAAAATCATCGGAGACAGATGCCGGATTATTTTTACCACAGCTTTCGAACAATATGCCGTAGACAGTTACCGGGTAAATGCTCTGGATTATCTTTTAAAACCTATTGCTTACCCTGATTTTCTGAATGCTTGTGAAAAAGCTTGTCAATGGTATGAACTTACGGATAACACCGCTCGGAAAAAAGAAGAATTAAAATCGATATTCATTAAAACAGACTATAAGCTGGTACAAATAGAATTAGATAAAATTTTATACGTGGAGGGTCTCAAGGACTATGTAAAAATCTATGTCGAGAACGAACCTCACCCTATTCTCTCTTTAATGAGTTTAAAATCACTGGAAGATGTTCTCCCTTCGGATCGCTTCATTCGTGTACATCGATCTTTTATCGTACAAGCAGACAAAATCAAGGTTATCGAGCGAAATCGGATCATTTTCGGGAAACAATATATTCCGATTTCCGACTCATACAAAAGTAATTTTCAGGCAATGATCAACCAACGATCTATAACCGGAAAATCTTGACAACTTTTCAAAGCTTTACTTGTTTATTATACTAACCATAACAAAAATCAAAAAGTATGAAGTACAGATGTGTCGTATGCGATTGGATCTATGATCCGGAATTAGGAGACCCGGATGGCGGAATAGAACCCGGAATTCCTTTTGAAGAATTACCCGATGATTGGGTATGCCCGGTTTGCGGTGTCGGAAAAGAAGATTTTGAACCCGTAGAAGAATAAAATCTAAAAATATAATGGCCTCCGGAACAATCTTGAGGCCATTATATTTTTAGAACCTATATAAATCCTTCGATAATATATAAGTTCGACTCAATGTTTCAATTCATTCAATAATGTTAAGGGATAATAAAAATCGTCTATTTATCAAAGACAAAATCTACTTTTGCACGATCAAAAAATACGGATATGTCAGTAAGCAAATACCAAGGACATATAGCAATACTCACGGCTAATATTATCTGGGGACTCAATTCTCCTATTTCCAAAACAGTTTTGAACAGTGGAGACATCTCTCCTTTCGCACTCACGACATTCCGTATGGTAGGAGCTGCTGCAGCATTTTGGTTGGTCTCCCTTTTTACGAAAAGAGAAAATGTCCCGCCTAAAGATCTGGCCATGTTATTTTTTGCTGCCTTATGCGGAATCGTATTTAATCAGGGAGTATTCATTTTCGGACTTTCCATGACCTCTCCCATCGATGCCTCTATCGTGTCGACAACAGCTCCGATCATTACCATGATCATTGCGGCTTTCTATTTGAAAGAACCGATTACCAATAAAAAAGTATCCGGTATATTTCTGGGTGCTGTCGGAGCTCTTATGCTAATAATGAGCGGACAAAGTACGAACGTATCTTCGGGAGAAAACAAAATAGCGGGAGATCTGCTCTGTCTGTTTGCACAAGCATCTGTCGCTACCTATTTTGTCCTTTTCAAAGATCTTATCAGTCGTTACACACCGGTAACCTTGATGAAATGGATGTTTATGTATGCCAGTATGTGTTATATACCGTTCTCTTACCATGATATCGCGACAATACGATACGAAGAGCTACCTGTTTCTCTTTATTCTGAAATCGCATTTGTCGTCTTGGCCGCAACATTTTTTTCGTACATGTTTATTCCTATCGCACAAAAGACTCTACGACCGACGGTCATCAGCATGTACAATTACGTACAACCTATCGTAGCTTCACTAATTGCCGTAATAGTAGGTATGGATACATTTACTGTTGTTAAAGCTATTGCTATCACATTGGTATTCGTCGGCGTATATGTCGTGACCCAAAGTAAATCGAAAGCCCAGATGGATGCAGAAAAATTACAGAAAGAGAAAGAAAAAGAATCAGTCTGATAAAGAGTCCGGAATTCTCTTTCTCGCAGCAATAACGGCTAAAATTGTTATTCCCAAATAAACCAATCCGATAATATCCACAGCCGGCGGTACGTCGCCACTTCCGTATGAATGCAATCCTGTAAGATAATAATTGACTCCGAAATAGGTCATCAACACCGACAACAAACCATAGACAGACATCACGCTGAATGCATAATCGCTACGCAACTTCGGCACAAAACGGGCATGGATAATCATCGCATACACGACAAGTGTTATTAAAGCCCATGTCTCTTTAGGATCCCATCCCCAATAGCGCCCCCACGATTCGTTTGCCCAGATCGCACCTAAAAACGTACCTGCAACAAGTAAACAAACACCGATATGTAATGACATTTCGTTAATAATGCGCAGTTTTCTTATTTCTGCCTGCTTATTATTCCGTACAATAAAAAACATCGTCAACACCCCGATCAAAAAACTCATACCGAAAAAACCGTAACTTGCCGTAATTACAGCCACATGGATCATCAGCCAATAGGATTTTAAGACAGGAACTAATGGTGTAATTTCCGGATCCATCCAATTCAGATCGGCAACAAAAAGGACAACCCCCGCAAAAAAAGCGGCAAGTGCCAAAACCAAACCCGAACGACGAGCAAACAGCAAACCGGCCAAGAGTGTAGCCCAACCGATATAAATCATAGACTCATAAGCATTAGACCAAGGAGCTTGTCCCGAAATATACCAACGCAATCCGATTCCGCATGTCTGCAAAAAGAAAAATAAAATAACCGTACCGATAAAAAAACGGACAGTCCATTGACACCACCGGGAAGGTTTCGCCTGAAACCATAATATAGCTGTCAATAACAAAATTCCGGATAACAGACAACCCATAGCCGAAACAAAGAACAGATTCGCTTTATTATAGAACAATTCGGCTTTCAGTTGCTTTTGTGTCATTACCTGCACCTGACTCCGAGCTTTCTGATAGACATCTATCATTCCAATAATATCGGACGGAGTGTCCCAATTACCGGTCGTATAAGAGCGAATCGATTCGTCGCTATACCACAACATAATTTTAGAGACAAACAAAGAATCTTTTCCTGAAAAAGCAGAAAGATCATCCCCTGCAGAAACCCATTTACCGTTTTTATCACTCGGGCACGGAAACAAGGCAAACATCTTCCCCTGTTGCAAGCCATACAATATATTTACTTTTTCATCCAATTTCAAAATATCCTTTTCAAGCCGAGAGCGAGACGATACCGGCTTCATATATATATCCTCTACAAATTTTGCGAGCTTATACGCACCGTCATTTTCAAATAAATCATTAAAAGCAATCTCTTTTCCCGTCGTCCCGAGTAATTCATGCAATTCCGAATTCGTCTGACGAATAACGGGCACGCTATTCCAATAAACAGCATCGAAAATAAAACCTAATACGACCTGCTCGGAGGTTAATCCGTGAAATGAGTTTTTACGGTATATTTTTCTCAATAATGAAGCGGTATAAGTATCGACGGGTTCTATACGTCCCGATGGGTTCTGTATCTGCAACTGCCCCCACCGATCGGCAAGAGACACGGGAGGTGCACTCTTCTGCAAATCTCTTATCGTAATCTCCTGTGCAGATATAGAAACAGAAGAAACCGATAAAAAGAACAAAGCAATTATTTTTCTATTTCCGGTAAGAACAGTCAATTTCCTGTTCAGAATTCTGAAACGGGAATCCTTATGTGCAAAAATCAAAATCATACCCAATAACAACATGGCATACCCGATATAAGTTACAGATGTACCGAACGTATCATTATTTACCGAAAGAACAGTTCCCTGTTCATCGGTATCATAAGATGATTGATACAAACGATAGTTCTGTTCATATACAACTCTATTCATGTATATCTTTTCTTCCCGAACCGTACCTCCTGAAATAAGAATCAAATCACTCTCAAAAGAAGAAGGACTATGTGAACCCGGATAACGGATCAGTCTAAAATCCTGAAGATGAACCGTAAACGGTAACGTCTTGAAAACAGAGCCATAGGCAATGGATATGTCGACATCTCCGACTTTTACATTCTCCGGCTCGCCGACCTGATAATTTTTCCCCGACAAAAAGACCGTACGCTCATCATTCCCGACTCTCAAAGACATTTCCAATAAATGATCGCCATTTTGCAATGACGAATATTTTACTTTATCGAGACTAATATCGATCTTCTCATTTCCCAAACAGATCGTTTCGGAAAAAGGCTGCGTAAACAGCGAGTTTATCTCTATCGGAAATTCAAAATTTACAGAATGCCCTTTACTCTCAGCCACACCGGAAATGTAACTCTGATGAGTTAACATTTGAGGCGTTTGTTCTCCCTCCCGAATATGTATAATCCCCTCATATCCCCAAACGCGGGTGATCAACGCTCCGGCTAACACGACAGCAAAAGCCCAATGAAATATAATAACCCCATATTTTCGATACCTCCATAAATGTACTTTCAATGAAATACCGATAAAATTTATGATTAAAAGTAGCTGCAACAGATAGAACAGAACATTGTTATACACAACCGCACGAGCCGCCGGAGATCCATAACGACTTTCGATAAATGTCGCAGCAGCCAATAATACGGCATATAACGCCAATAATATCAGCATCAATTTATAAGAGGTAAAAAAGGATAAACAACGGACACTTTTTTTCATGTGATTACTTTCTTCCAATATAGAGAATACAAATTATTTTTCTCTCTCCTGCATTAATAAATCATACATTTTATTCGCCATCATTTTCGCACCCTCAGCATTGGGATGTATTTTGTCTTTCAATAAATCGGGACGGTCTTCCAGTAAAGGATGCATATCGATAACTTCTACTCCTTCTTTACTCGCTGCTTTTTCAGTCATGGGGATAATATCCCTTGCAATAACTGTATCCCATATCCCGGTTGTATCGGTCACGAACGAAACAATAGGCGTCAACAATATAACTCGTGGATTCGAAGGCAGATTCCTAAAAGAACGTATCATAGCTCTACAATCGGCCTCGAACTCATTCAAATACTTCCGATTAATCAATTTGCTGTCATTTCCCCCCAGATCGATAAACACAATATCCGGACTACAAGCTAATGCCTGTCGATACTCCTCTGTATTCCAATAAGGCAGATTTCCCTTTTTCAGCATTGTACAACCGCTTACCCCATAATTGAACACTTCATACCCTATACCAAGCAATGTCCCCAACTGAGCAGGATAAGCATATTTTTCTCTTTCCGGTATCGTAGCGCCATAATTAATACTTGCCCCTATACAGGCTACACGCTGTGCATATATCTTTACATTTCCTAAAAAGAATATAAAAACGCAGATTAAATATTTATTCATACGATCAATTATTAAATTTAAAAACGAGTGAAGAAACTGACAACTAAAAATATCTCTACTCTTTTATAGCCCTCCTAAATTTTACACAGACATTTTTTAAAGTTTTTTCGAAAACAGTTTTCAGTTCCAACAAGAAACATATCAAAGAATAATCTCAAAAAGATCAAATATATATTTTTATCGCAAAACTTAGACAGGCTCTTTATATTTTTTATCTGCAAATTTCATATACCGCACCTGCTGTCGTAACAAATGATATTTTATCGTTATCGATCACTTCTTTCGCTATTGCACCACCGTTTTTCAACTTAACTATCAAATCTTTTGCATTAGGATATTTTATAATGCATTCTTTACCTGAATTAGAAGTCAGCTCAGCTGCAACGAGAACTCCGTTTTTCCATTCTGCATCGATCTCAAAATTTCCTCTCGCTTTTAACCCCTCGAATGTTCCATTCGCCCAATCGTCCGGTATGGCTGGAAGCAATTCTATATAACCTCCCTGACTTTGAAGCAACATCTCCGCAATACCCGAAGTTGCTCCAAAATTTCCATCTATCTGGAAAGGCGGATGCGTATCGAACAAATTCTGATAAACTCCCCCGATATTAGCCGGATTACCTGTATATGTAAGGGTCAACGCCTCTTTCAATAATTTATGAGCGCGATTTCCGTCTCTCAAACGAGCCCAGAAATTAATCTTCCATGCTTTACTCCAACCTGTACCGCCATCACCTCGTGTTTCCAGAGTTTTTTTCATTGCCTCCACATATTTATCTTCCTGTGTACTTCTTCCGGCAACAATCTGCGATCCCGGATGCAACCAAAACAAATGATTGACATGTCGGTGCTGTCCATCTCCGGTTATATCTCTCGTTACTTCGTCTTTCCATTCCATAAACTGTCCACCTAATCCTATTTGAGGACCTGCCAATTTACTTTTCGCCGCCTTTATCTCGGCAACCTCTTTCGTGTCTTTTCCCAGATCTTCACTCGCTTTAATCACAATATCGAATATTTCGGCAATCATCGCCTGAACCGTAGAACAACCCAATGAATATTCTCCATGCTCGGGAGAATGCGACGGATTAGCGACCAACGTTCCATCCCGTTCATCCGTCCACAAGTTATCCACCCAAAACAAGGCTGCACCTAAAAGCGTATTATAGTTTTGTTCTAAAAATTTCTTGTCACAATTGAATTGATAATATTCCCATATATCCTGACACATCCATGCTGCTCCGGCAGGAAAATGAAATGCCCCATAACTCGTTCCCGGAGCTGTATTTCCCCATATATTATTCTCATGATGCGTTACCCAACCACGCACATCACCGCCATCAGGCTTGCAATAATAATGCCGAGCTGTTATCTCGCCTCTGGGAACTAAACTGTTAATATAAGAAATCAGCGGTATATGACAAGGGCTTAAATTGGTTTGCTGTGCCGGCCAATAATTCATCTGTACGTTAATATTGGTATGATAATCGGCATTCCACGGATTAGACAATCTTTCACCCCACACACCTTGTAAATTCGCAGGCAAAGAGTTCTCCCGAGAAGAAGCGATCAATAAATAACGCCCGAACTGATAATACAGCATTTCGGCATATAGATTTTCTTCAATGGTATTGCCTCTATAAAAATCCCTCAACAATATATCGGTAGTCTTAGTCGGTATTCCGGTTATATTTCCCAAATTCAAGCTCATTCTGCCATACAATGTCTTATAATCTTTTTTATGCGAAAAGAGCAAATCTTCATATGTTTTCGACTCTGCTGCCGTCAACGTTCGTTTTACTGTCGTCAAAGGATCATCACTCGAAAAATAATTGAAATTTTCATCCATAGATTGCTGATAGTTCGTCGCAGCAGACATAAGCAAAATTACTTCATCGGCATCTTTTACACGAATCTTTTTATTATCGATAACTTCCAGATGTCCTCCTTTATTCAATACCTTTACTTGCTGTGCAAATTTCAATCCGTTCTCTTTATGTAATGCCGGCCGTCCCGTCATTGTCAATGTATTACCAGACGCAAATATTCGTTTTCTCGGTTGAGGGGATGTAATTGCAAATGTTCGGGAAATACAACCTCTCTTATCCGCCTTCAATCGCATCACCATTACATTATCCGGATAACTCATAAAACATTCACGAGTAAACGTCGTTCCATTTTCTTTATAAATCACCGAATGCACCGCGTTATCTATATCAAGCATCCGCACATAATCGCTATACGGATCTAAAGGCTCATATAACTGTTCATATTCAAGCTCTATATCCGACAGTTGCGGAGGCGTAATCATATTGCCGACTGCGACCTTCGTAATTTCCAGCTTAAAAAATTTATAATTCGCCTCTTTTTTCAAGGGAAATTTTAAAACTTCTTTTCGCTTTTCAAATGTTACGTTCGACTGCTTATCGAGTAATTTATATCTCTTACCATCATTTGAGCCATAAAAGTTCCATGATACGGGATCTCTATCCGGGACATCGTTCCCCGATATAAGGCTATAAGATTTTACCCGTAGTTTCGTTCCGTATTCCCAAGCGATATAACAAGGGAATTTTCCTTGAAATCCTTTATCGGCATACCACTTCGTATTATTATTCGCATCAAACAATTTATCGATCCGCTGATCGTAATTATTGATATTATCACAATCGCTTTCAAATCTCACGACGTCCGGAATAACCAATGAATTATAAGCTATTTCGATATTGCCTAAGGTCTGATACGAACCGAAATTATTTTTAGTTCCGCGAAGACTCTCGATAAGAGACTTCATTCCGTCACTATTCTCGTCGCCGTAATTTTTGGTAACCAACTTTCCGTCAGAATCAAAATAAGCCGCGTCACTTTTAGAGAACTTATTCATTTTTTGCTGTAAAGCTTTCCTGACTTTCTGCAAATTAGTTCTATTTTCTGCAGGTGTTCCCAGATGACCTCCATTATAATCCGAATTCTCTCCCGGACCGCCTGACCACAACGAATGTTCATTAACTTGAATTATATCCCGATAAACATCTCCGAAAATCATAGCCCCCATGTACCCATTGCCGATAGGAAGTGCTTCACTCTCCCACACTTTAGCCGGCTTATTATACACAGCTTTCATTTCAGGCTGGTGAGAACCGGAAAAAGATATAGCATCCACCATCCGGACAGGATACAATAATACGAATAATATTCCCAAAGAAATTTTACTGATTCCCCTCATTTTACTGATTTTATATTAAAAAATACTCTTATTCGATCAATAATAAAATCTCATCTATCAACTTAAAAAAAAGCTACACTGTTTTCTTTTACGACCTACTCTCCAACTAAAAATTCAGGATATTATCTTCGAAAAGAAAAATTTGAAAATTATATTTATTTCCGATCTTTCCCAAACTATTTACTATACGAGACATCATCTAACGATGAGAATAAAATATTTATTCAAAATCTCACCCTTACGAAGAATTTCAATTACCGATCAAATATAAAAATTGTTTTTCAATATAAAAAGGGATTAAAAATAATTTGAAGGCTTTAGAACCTGTCTAAATTTTCCGACTAAAGAAAATATTATCAGGTCATTTTTACATTTTCTTCCGATCTGTTTTTACGTTTTCACTCCTCAGATAACCGGTTTATTATCCTTGCAAAAACAATAAAAGATCCTCGAAAGAAATTCCCAAACCTGCCCATGAAAATTTAGACGAGTTCTTATTACTATGCGACAATTTTACGACTTAAAATCATACAGAAGCGATTCCTTCTATCTCTATTAATAATTCATCCCGGCACACATCAGCCAAAAGAAAAATAGACTCAACATCGGGATACAGTCTTTCAATAACCATACGGGCTTTCTCCATAAAAGAAACATCTTTCAGATATACCCGGCAATTTTTTAATTTATAAGAAGATCCGAAAAGCGGAACACCCTGCTTCTGCATATTTTCTCTTGAAATAAGATAATCGATATTTTCCACCGTAGTCTGAGCCTGTTTTTCTATACCGACACCTAAAAGACTTTCCTCTCCTCGTATAGCAGCAGTTCCCGATACATAAACTATTTCATATTCTTCTTGCTTTACTCGTTTAGCACGTTCAAATTTAGGAGTAGTCTTATTTTGAAAACGAGGATCTTTCTCTCCCAATAAAACGCCCTGCGAATAAGCATGCGCCGCAATTTGCCAACCATTATCTATTGCATCGATATTTATAGAAGCATCATCCGCATAAACCGCATTGATATCGACAACAATTCCTCCACATGCCGTTCCTATTCCTGTTGCCGCAGGATAACCTTCAGGCCATTGTGAATAATTATAAAAAAAACTTCGTGCATCATTAAAATCCTGATAATGTTGATGTTCTCCGTCAAATGCCGTAATCTGTTCAATATAATTCCATTGTCGGACGATAGAATGTACAGGCATGTTCTCTATCTGCAATATTTTTTCGACAACATCAAATACATTGTAAGATTGAACGGAAAAACTTTCGTCTAAATTATCACTCATTACTCCCCCTAAAAAGAGATGTTTCACATGAGGAGATGTTACTGTAACGTAAAAATTTGTCCACAACGATTTATATTCAACCGTCTCCCCTTGAAGTATTTTCAATTCATGAGCTTCCATGACCAAACCGCTTCCATCCAATGGTTTCTGAGCCACATAACTAATTACAGGAAGTTTATCTCCAAAATGTATATCGGCTTCTTTTCGAATAACATCAAGCTCTTCCCGATAACGGACATTATCCGTAACATCTCCGAAAAAAACCAGACGGACAGGGACATTTTTCGGTCGATACTTACTCAATAAACGCTTCACCATAGTAGAAAAGTCCGCCCGACTTTCCCTTAAATAGCGACATATATAACGACAATCATTCATTACTATTTTTATTTTTTCGCAATATATTTTTACAGTGCTTAATTCTGCTGCAAAAGTACAAAATGATACAACCCCATTGCAATACCTAAAAATAGGTAAAAACAAGAACGTCCGAACATCTAATGATGACCGGACATTCTTAGAGCCTATTTAAATTTTCCGATTGCAGAAATTCTCGAACTTGACCCGTGCAAAATTCAATCAGGCTCTTACCCCTAATAATGAAAACCTAATAATTATTTACTTACCATCTACAGGTCCATCCAACAACAAATCGTGCTGAACTTTTTTACTTTTTCCTGACTGCTTATTAGCCTTATCCATATCTATTTTCATCACAGAAAAGAGTCGTTCCCAAAAAGCCGCAGTCTCTTTTGTATCGACAAGATAGTTTATAGAAGAAACTGCTATTACCGATTTTCCTAAAGGATAGGTAACCATCGCCACACCTGACGGTTTCCGTAGCTTTTCATATAATACTACTTGTGCACATTTCCTATTCTCCGGAGCTCGGTTAAAGAGAGACCAGTCAATCCCCGAAGCATCGAACACAACAGTCCCTTCATCGACAAAAGCTCCCGAGAGTCCTTGTTTGAGAATAGGTTCTTTACTATCTATTTCTGAAAAATAAAGTGCAGGTACAGTAAAATATTCACCCCATTCTGACTTTTTACCGGGATTAAATGCCGTCGCTGTTCTATTTGTCGTTTCAATATTTGCAGGTAATAACGGTAAAATCTTCGGATCAATACCTTTAGTAGCTGTCATAATCAGAATTGTACGATCGGATTTTTTAGCAGATTTCATAACAGCGGTAAATTGTTTTAATTGACTATCTCCGATATTTTCACCATCAACAATTACCACAGGCGATTTTTTATTCGTAGAAAACGTTATCCCTGTTTTTCTTAAATGATCAGCCAATGCTCCGGTTTTATCTCCGATAAAAAATACTTCGGAATATACCGGCTGAGGAAGATCTGCGGGTTTCGGAATTTTCAACTCTGTATAATGATCCCATTCGCAAGGTTTATCCGCTAATGCAGCCTTTAAGGCATGAAACATAGGCAAAGGTTTATAGAGAGGCAATGACGGATCGATTCCCGGATTAAAAGTTGTCACATAAGGCGGAATACGCTCAAATTGATATCCCGGTTTACCCTCTTCATAAACTTTTCCGGCAAATACTCCATCCTGCCCATCCGGTAAACGAGAATAATCATTATAGCCGAGATTCAGATGTTCCAGTCCGAACCAACAAACTTCGGACGGTGAATAATAAGCCAAAAACGGTTTTGCCATTTTCTGTACATTCTGATATACATCTACTGCCAAAGCTTCATTACGTCCGTAATAAGAGACATAAGGTTTGTCTCCTGCGAACTGGTACAATTGGTCAGGTTTTCCGTAATAGGTAGCACCCGATTCTCCGACAATCATCGGTTTATCTTTTTTCTCCGGCAACAAATCCAATTTCAGCCCGTGCCCGAAATGCTTACTCCATACAGGCAAACGCCCATCTAAATCCCTGTCTCCGTCACAAGTTATAAAACCCCTCGTCGGGTCCCATGCCGGCACACGATCTGCAAGTTCTACAATTTTATCATCCCATTTTTCCGCTACCTCTTTAGACGGTTTATTTAAAAGAGCAATTGCGAACAACTCATTACCTACACTCCAACCGATTACAGAAGGGTGATTTCTATCTCGAAGAATCAAACGCTCCAAATGTTCTGCATAATGTTCCCAAGCTTCAGGAGCTTCAAAATTAAGATTGATAGAACTCCCGAACAACCCGGTTTCATCTAATACCATAATTCCCATCTCATCCGCCAAATCATAATACACACGAGGCCACGGTTGTGCGTGAGGACGCACCGAATTCCCTCCAAAGTCCTTAATCATCTGTAACCATGCCCAAGCAAAACGACGTGAACAGATATAAGGACCGAAGGGGTGCTGTATATCACCGACACACTGAATTTTCCTACCGTTCAACAAAAAATCTGTTCCCGACAGTTTGAACTGACGCCATCCGAAACGAATATTTTTAATATCATACGCTTGTTTCTTATCTGAAATTTTCAAAGAAAGCATATATAAATTAGGGGTTTCGGGTAACCAAAGCTTCAATTGATTTCTTACTTTAGTTTGCAAAGTTACTTTTTGCGTTTCTCCCGGTTTTAAAGTCACAGATACGGGATCTATCGTTAATGCCGTATGTCCCAATGTCCATTTAATCTCAGGAGCATCCAAAATCGTTTTACCAGCATTGTTGATCCACTCACGAGCATCTCCTCCTAATAAAATAGTTTTAAGTTGTCGAGACTGATTGATGACATTTACATCGATCTCCAGTTCATCACGATCCACCCAAGGCTTTATAAAAGCTTCCGTTACCCGAACTTCAGGTACAGCCCATAAAAATACATCTTGCCAAATACCGACGATCTTATCGGTATTAGAACCCAATGCATAAGTTGTTTTCATTTTTTTATATTCCGGATGAAATTTTTGGAAAAGAGTATTATGGCGTACACCTACTAACAACTCATTCGGTTTATTCCAATCAATATAATCGGTAACATCTGCATCAAACGGCAAATACTGGTCAAAATTCCGACAAACTTCTTTACCATTGACCTTTACGACACATTCTCCTGCAACAGCTTCAAAATGAAGTATCAAACGATTATCTTTTTTCCAATCGGCAGGTATCGAAAATTCCCGGCGTAACCACCCCATTTTTTCTCGTATCCAAGAGGACGGATATGAGGGATAATAAACAGAACTCGGAGCATAAGGGTTCTTCGAACCCTCTCCGGTCTCCATTCCACCACCCCAATCATTTACATTCCACGGTGACGGAATTTTTATTTTTACTTTTTCCCACCGGCCTTCTCGAGGTTCTGTCAATATAGGGGCAACTCCATTCCCTTGCTTCCAATCACGAGGCACGGCTACCGGTTGAAAATCCCACAGCCCGTTCAAACATATTTCTTGCCGATACGGTTTTTCTTGCGGTGACACAAGTCCTTCCGCAGGAGAAAAATCCCGATTAAACACGACTTTCTCCTTTGCAAATAACGAATCTCCTCCACTCAATAACGCTACCGTCAAGCTCAAAATTGCAATAGTATTTCTCATGTAAATCAAATTAATACGTTTTAAATAATTCCTTATTAGGTTCTTTCCCCATTTCAAACTCCAATACTCCTCCGCTGGCAAGCATTTGATGAGAAAAACGAGGTTCGGATAAAGGTAAACCATTCCATTTTACCGACTGAATGTACTTATTTTCTTTACTGTTATTTAATGCTTTTACTACGAATGTTTTATCTCCGGACAATCGCACCGTAACTTCATCAAACAACGGACGACCAATCTCATAAACCGGAATACCCGGACAGAAAGAATAAAATCCCATAGAATTAAGGACATACCAGGCCGACATTTGACCACAATCTTCATTTCCTGAAATTCCATCCGGATCATCGTGATATAAAGTACAAAGAATAGAATCGACCAAAGCCTGAGTTTTCCATGCCTCATCTACATAGTTGTAAAGATACGGTATATGATGACTGGGCTCATTTCCATGTGCATATTGTCCTATCATTCCGGTAACATCGAGAGCTGCTCCAGCATCTCCGGTCAATTCCGAAGGCATTGAAAACATACTATCCAGCTTAGCAATAAAAGCACTTTTCCCTCCCATTTCTTCAATCAATCCCGGAACATCCTGAGGAATAAACCAACTCCACTGCCACGCATTCCCCTCTACATAGCAAGAACCCTTAAAAGCGGCTCTCGGATCAAAGGGCATTACCCATGAACCGTTCATATTGCGACCTCTCATCAAACGGGTCTCAGGATCGACATAATTTTTCCAATATTCACCTCTCTTCGTATAAATATCAGCTATATCTTTCCGATCCAAAGATTTTGCCATCTGAGCTATCAACCAGTCATTATATGCAAACTCTATACCTTGCGAAACAGATCTTCCACAACGATCGGCCGGCACATAACCTAATTCATTTTTATACTTTAACTCCAAAGGCATAATACGGGCAACAATAGAAGCCGGCATCATAGACGTAATGCCCGTCGTATCATAAGTTGATGAACGAACACATGCCGCCAAAGCTTTATTTACGTCAAAATTACGTTGATTCTTGAAAAAAGCATCGGCAATTACCGATACGGCATGATAACCGATCATCGTACCAGTTTCGTTCGAAGCCAGTTCCCATTTGGGAAGTACGCCGCTCTCATCGTATTTTTTCAAGAAAGTTCGGATAAATGCCTGATTAATATCGGGACAAATCACTGTATATAACGGATGCAATGCACGGAAAGTATCCCACAAAGAAAAAAGGGTATAATTCGTATAAGAAGTGTCTTGTACGATCGTATGTTCCATAGTTCGATAGCGTCCGTCAACATCAGAAGCGATACAAGGCGATATGGCCGTATGATATAAAGCTGTATAGAAAATTTCCCTTTGTTTAGCATCATCTGTCTTGACATCTATAACCGAAAGCTCATTATTCCATATTTTACGGGCATCCGCTACGATTTTATCAAAATCCCATCCCGGAATGTCGGCCTTCATATTTTTCTTCGCACCTTCACAATCGACAGAAGAAATACCGACTTTAACCAGAACCTCCCTTTTTGCCCCCTCCGGAATAAAAGTCAACAAGGCTTTTGCCGTCTCGGCTTTTATAAGATCTCCTTCAACTACCGTATCTCCCGAATACAATGTGTAGGAAAACGGTCGCGAAAACTCTGCATAAAAATAGACATAATGATTTTTTGCCCATCCTGTCGTATATTTCATTCCCGAAATGGTAGAATCATTCACAACTCGTATTTCTGTAACCGGATGTTGATGACCGTGAATCGTAGGCTCCATATCGATAATCAGATTGGCAGCTTTACCCTCTGGATATGTATAACGATGAAAACCGGTTCTCAAAGCAGCAGTCAACTCAGCGGTAATATCATAATCGGACAACCTGACTTTGTAATATCCCGGAACAGCCTCTTCTTCTTTATGAGAAAAACGAGAGCGATAGCCGGAATCAGGATCTTCTGCATTTCCCGATACCATAAATTTATTTTCTCCGGAAGTAGGCATCATCAGTATGTCTCCGTAATCTCCGATTCCCGTCCCGCTCAAATGCGTATGACTGAACCCGATTATAGAACTATCGGCATAATAATATCCTGAACACCCGTCCCACCCGAACAATCGTGTATCAGGGCTCAACTGTACCATACCGTGAGGCAATGTAGCACCGGGATAGGTGTGTCCATGCCCACCTGTCCCGATAAATACATTAACATAATCTACATACTCTTTGGCAATATGAGTTTGCGAACAAGAAAAAAATAATCCCGAAAAAACAATAAAACTCGTTGCCAAACGACACCCTATCAATTTTATATTCTTCATAACTATCCTTGATTAATTCTGCGACTATTTTCTAACAGGTTGGGATATACTCAACGGTATCTCTTTTCTCAACATCCTCCCGGCTTCACCCACCAACCACAAGTAATGATCGCTTTGCAATTCCTCGTCTATCGGTACAAACGATTCCGGGACACGGGTAGCACATTTAAATATCGCCGTACCCTCGTCTATTTCATCAAACATGGCTATATACAGCATCTCTGCACCCATAGAAATAGCTCCGGATAACTGGGCCCAGAAAAAATCGCCTTTATTTCTCGGTATTTGAGTAGTATTAGGGCCATACATATTTTTCCAAGAAAAGCCGGGAAAAGCTAACGGAGCATAATCGACTCTATTTTTATTACACCAAGTTAAATGCTCTGCTATAATCGGCTGCATATTCGTATATACTTTATCATTATACCATCCCACAAACCAAGGCATTACGATATCGCATTCTTTAATCAAATCCAATAATTCGGTTTGACTTGCAGAAGGAGTTTTTCCTTCTTTGGGAAGCCACCTTGCCGGAGTCCCCAGCATAACGCTATATCCCCGCTTCCGGATTTCTTTCACCAATTTTGCAGCATCCTCCACATCATAAGAACGGCCGGGGAATCCCACTCCCCAAATAGCTACCAACGGTTTTTTATTATGGAAAAGATAGGTCGGCACTTTTTTTCTTTTCTTAAACTCATAAGTATTATTCAGCTCATCCAAATCCGAAAGTATAAAATCGACATCGGTCTTTTTCATTCCGCTCAAATCATACATGATGCAAACAGCCCGATCATATTTTTTGGCAGAAGAAACAGCAGAATCAAGCACTTTATTAAAATGCATCTTTCCGCTCTTTCCTTTTACTTCATTGACAAATCGCTGCATGAACACACCATCCAAACCATACTCCTTCATCCAACGGAAATGAGTATCTACCGTAGAAGGATCATGCGAACTAAACGTGTAAGCCGGAGTACCGTCATCAAAAACGAATTTCGTCTCATAAACTTTTTCATATTCCCGCACATCAGGCCACATGTCGATAGTGCAACATCCCGGCTCGAAACGACCTTTAGGTCCTGAATAATGATACCAACCTCGTCCCGCTCCGTCATCGGGAGCATTGAACCATCCCTGATAACCGGCCATTATCAGTCCCTTATATGAATTGTATTTTGTATTTTTCGCAGAAATCGTGATAAACGAAAAGATCATTATAATCACGAAAAATAAACGATTCTTGTTCTTCATGCGTATATTCTTTAAATACTTCTTTATTCTCTGTCGATTACGGAAACAAAGTAAAAATCTCAATATTAATTTTCACTTAATAAGCCGATAAATAAATTCTTAAAAAGTGTACAATTGACCTTTTAATTTCATTTTTCTCAAAAAAATATCCGCTGACAAAGATTTTGACCCTCTGTCAACGGACATTTTTATCGATTACGATCGATGCCGTTATATCACTTCAGCATAGACTTCCAATTCCCCGAATAATATGCAACGGTCAACTGTTTTAATTTTTCCTGATCTCCTCTCTGCATAAAAGCGTGTTCAAGATCCTTATAGATATAGAACTGCAACCAATAACCGTTATTGTATTGTTGACGAACAGAAAAGGCCTGCATCAATTTAGCATACCACAATGTCTGTACGTTATATTTATGCGCAACTTGAACGGCAGTCATTGCATTTTTCCACATCGACTTAGACATTTTCTTCATCATAGAAGTGTAATCCTTGTATTTGAATGTAGAAATATCGATCAACTCACAGCGATCATCCAGCCCCAGTGCCTTGAAATCTATCGTCATTTCGAACTTTTTATCTCCGTCAAGATCATATTCGATATAATCGAAAAAGCCGTTGTCATCTTTATCGGTATATTTTACAGTACCGAATCTTCCGGGCTGCCTATCCATACCCATCCACATACGATCCCAGCCTTGATAATAATTTGCATTCTGGTCTATGCGCCAGCAACCCCATTCAGCACCATACAAATGTAAACGTCCGTCGAACTTTCCGATATATAATTTACCTTTTCCCGAATTATCCATATCCCATTCTCCCCGATCTCCGGCAGCATCAGATTGTTTATTATTATCAATACCGCCATTTTTCCAACCGATCTTGAACGGATCTAACGGATCATAAAATTCTACTCGTTCCCAACGTCCACAATCGTCGTCTTCATCATATACAAAATTGACTCTCGACCACTCTCCTCTTTTAAAGATCATCTCTTTAGCACTTTTATGATCGGGATATAAAAATTCTGTCAATTGACGGTAACGAGGATCCATGAAAAATTTATCCGCCTCAGGCATACCTCGCAAATTATTAACTTTATGTACTTGATCGGTGTAATCGAAACCTTTACCTTGAAAACCTATTGTAAAATCAAAATCAAATTCGTTACCAGGACCATTGTCGTTATCTAAATCGACAGCCATAGAAACCCAATCGATACGACCTTCCAACTGACGGTTTACATAACTATTCGAAGGTTTGCTTCTATCTTTTATTTTAGGAGAATCGACAAACCGTATAGCCATTTCGGTCAGACCATCGCCATCTTCATCATAAAACAAAAACGGATTTTCCCAATTCAAACGTAAATCTCTAATATCATAAGTAGATGTATGAATTTTCATGAACATCGTCTGGCCGCTATAATCTTCATAAAAATCGCAAACTCCGTTTTTATCCCAACATCGCAAACTAAAATCATTCCAATTAATATAATTGAAAATATTATCTTTATCCAAATCACGCATAATCATATAATGCCCGTTCGGCCAGACTTCTCCGGTATTTTTTTTCGGATATTCGATTACAATCTGCATATCTGCTTTACCGTCATCATCCGTATCGACCCAATCGATAATCAGATCTCCCTGTCCTCCATAAATTCCATCTTTATTACGGTCAATCAATAAACAATCATTGATCATATCTCCCTCGATATCTCCTTCTTTCATATTACCGTCGTCATCCAACCAAAGAATAGGAGTATCGTTTACCGTAACAGATTTAATCGCATCAGGCTTTCCATCTCCATTCAAATCGATATACTCTACCTGATAACCGACCGGAGGCAAAGGCAGACGAAACGGCTCGATCTGCAATTTCTGATTCCAATACTTCCGGTCATACGGCAATGCTTGAGCCACAGAAATAACAAGAGCTCCCAACATTGCCAGATAAATAAATTTACATTTTTTCATTGTGTGTGTTATTTATTAGTATTTGCATTAAATATCGTCCATCTCGCATTTATCTGCATATTCTTCGATCCTTGCAAACGAACAATCACAGGATAACATAGCTGAGCTCCTGTTCCTTCTTCTGCAAGTTTCAATGCAGGTATTCCGGGAGCTTCCCCGACCAACAGCTCTTTTACTGGAGCTTCTGATAATTTCAAGATCAGATTTCCTGAAGGAGTTTTAAATAAAATTTTTTTACCGAGTTTATATTTCCTTACATTTTTAATCTGCGAATGTACTTTCGACTCATTCAATATGACAGTCTCTCCTTTTCCGGCTTTAAATACGGGCTTTTCATTGAATAAAAGAACATATTCATACACATGAACAGAATCTGACATACACTCGAATGTATCGTCCAAGATATTTTCCTCCAGATTCATCTTCCGCAACATTCTCACTCCTGAATAAGCTGTCGTACACTCAGCTTCCGCCCGACCTCCGTTTGGAGTAGCTTCATAACTGATTAATTTTCCTAAAGCCTTGCGATCCTGATCTTTATAATCTACTGTTACCATATTATGAGGCAACGAATTCCGATACCAATCCAAATATAATTTAAGACCATAAGCACACGTACCGAAATCAGAAATCAATTCTTTTTCTCCATTATGTATCGTTATAGATAATTTATCGGGATGCCCGTGCCCTATTCCTTGACCACCGAATTTTAATACCGAAGAAACAGCTCCGCTTCGCAAACAAAGAAATCCGGATTGCGGGTAACAATAACTCGGTTGTATCATCGGTTTCTTAACAGGCTTTATATCCTCTCCCGTAAGCAACGATTCATACGCCGTTCGGTCTGTCATTCCGTAAGCATGCTCCAAAACAGTCTCAATAACAGGGTCTTTTAAACGTGCAAAAGCCAATTCATGAATAGGCAACTCACTCAAAACACTCGCTCCATACCAACCGTCACTATGAGCAGGGTAACTTAAATCGGGATAAGTTCCCTTAATCGGAGCAACAAACATCTTCCTCATATCCTCATTATACAAATTTATTCCTCGACAACGCATAACATCTGCCGTATGAATTAAAGCCTGTAACGGGAAATAATGATAATTAGGAGAACCTTCATCTATCCATCCGTCAGGTTTCAGGTGCTTTTTCATCAAAGCATAATATCCTCTTACCGGATCATTCATGGCAATGTCGATAATAGAGTCGTTTTCCAGTGCAACTCCCAAAACTGCAAGCCCGCTATTGTGCCACATCTGCCAGTTCGCCCCAGCAGGGCGATTAAGCAATAATTCAGCACAAGGACGCAAAAGTCCGCTTTCTATCTTATCGATCTCTTCTTGTGTCAGATATTTTTTTATAACCGTGTAAGACGGAAGTGCATAAGTAGCCCATGTTGCCTCATCCAAACTTTGTGCAAAAGCCTTACCGCTATGCTTATCACTAATAACACGGGCAGCATTATATTCTTTATACGCTGCATATTTCGACGCATAATCAAGCAAGAGATTTTTGATATAATCGACATACAACAAATCTCCCGTAGCCATATAAGCATACATACAAGCTTGCAAATATTCTTGATTTTTACGGTGCACCATATAAATCCAAGCCCAATCGAAACGGTCCACATGGGTATAAGTCGTTTTACAAGCTGAGCAATAGTGTGCATGAGGCTTATCCCAATCAAAAGTCAACCGCTGACCGTCTTTATCACAATAATAATGATGAATATGTCCTCCTTCGACAATAGGAACTGTAAGATCGTGAGAACGACGTTCGACTATATCCATTTTAATTCGGTCAAGAATCTCCCTCCCCCATGAAGTCTGTGCAGATTTTCGAATTTGAATGATGTCATCCGGAGAATAACAATAATATGATCGTCCATCCGCAAATACAGGAAATACTGCTAAGACAAAAACAAAAAGAAATAAAAGGCTTTTCAGTGATGTGTGTTTCATAAGATATTTCTTTGCATTAAACTTTACTGCAAAGAAAAAGCCGACACATTAAAAAGTGCTTAAAATTCACGCAAAAAACAATTAATATATCAAGTAATACGAAAAAAATCAGAGATAAGAGTCTATCTAAGTTTTCCAAAGAAATTTTAAAATAAATTTTTACGGTATCTTTCTAACCACTGTGCGGCATCCTCATCACCCATTGATGCAGCCTGCTCCATATCCGACCGAGCCCCGGTAAAGTCTTTTAAAGCAAATTTCGCCAAGGCTCTGAAATAATAAACAGTCGTCGTTATTCTGTTTCCTTTTTCAATTGTACGAGTAAGATCATCGATGCATTTCCTATAATCTTTTAAATAATAATAAATACAGCCCCGAATTTCATAACTCTTTGCATCAGACCCATCTGCTGAAATTGCTTTATCTATGGTTTCCAATGCACTATTGTATGCTCCGATAAAAGCCTGACAAATAGATTTATTCTGGTATATTTCCGACAAAGAATAGTTTGCACTTCTTTCTTTATGATATTTCAAAACAGAATCATAGTCAAGAATCGCCTCATTTTGCCGTCCCAGTGCAGAATAACATAAAGCTCGGAAATAATAGGCATCAGTCCAAAGAGAGTCTTTTTGCAATTCTTCGGAAAGGATATTTACCGCATCTTCGTAATTCCCCGAACGGTGTTTCTTTTTCACCTCATTCAGAACAGAAATACGATTGCCATTATCTTGTAATTCCGGACGAGGCATCGAACTTTCCGATTTATCGGCAACTATATTATTTTTAGAAATTTCAGACTCACTATTGCTGACTTTTATTAAATATACATTATTCTTCACCTGCTTGATAATCTCCGTCAACGACCTTTTTACAAGTACAGGTTTAAAAGTCAACTTGTTTAGAACAGGATCGCTCTCCAACAATAATTTAAGATAAGAAGCTTTTACGGCAAGATTCGCCATATAGTCGGCTTTGTCTCCATATCCGGCAGAAATTATACCCAAAATATTGCCATTGCTATCGATCAGAGGTCCTCCACTGTTTCCAAATGTTACCGGAACAGATATCTGACAAAAAACAGGTCCGGCTTTTCCCGCATTTACAGCACTTATTATACCATTCGTCACCTTTACGTTATCACCCAAAATATCCGACCGAGGATATCCTATTGCATAACAAGGTTCTCCTTCAACAGGGACATCTGTCCGCAAGTCATAATTCACCTCCCCTAAAGTCTCAAACTCGGGATCATCGATTTTTATAACAGAAAGATCTGTCATAGGATCGGATAGAATGACTTTAGCATTATAAAAACGAGTAAAATCACCGTTAATCCCTGTCACCTGAATATACTTGGCATCTTCCGTCACATGATTGCAAGTAGCAATATACCCATCAGAAGAAAGCGCAAAACCGCTTCCCGTTCCGGTATTGGAGTCCTCCACCGATTTCGATTCTGACGTAGGATAGACCTTCATAAGCCTGAAATCCCATAACCAGCCTTTTATATCGAGACGATTGCGATATAACAAGGTTGCTATATGACTTATATATCTGACTTTACCGTATCTGCGACATACTACAAGATTAAAAGTTCCTTTATCCGCCGTCAGCTCTAAGAATCCGTCAACCATTCCCGGCGTCAAATACTTAAAAGTATTGACTTTGACCATACGATACTTAAAGCGTTCCGGTATATTCTCATCTGTAAAACGTTCAATCGACCATCGTTCTCCATTATAATTTTGCCAAATTCCTTCTATCGGGTCTATTTCTCTGGAATCGTGTAAAAGCCGAGCTTCTTCCTCTGTATAACCATCGACACAATAACTCTGCTTATACCACTTTTTAACAGGTGAATCTTTTTTATCCGACTTTGCAGATACAGATAAAATTAGTGACATCAGCAAAAAAAATAAAGATATATATTTTTTCATGGTCTTAAAGAATTTACAAAACAATACGAACCGTAATTTTTGAAATCATACGAAAATCAATTAAAAGCTGTAATTGAACCCGAAACTCAACAATTCTTTAAATTGAAAATGCGTCTTACGATCTTTTTTCTCCCGAGCATCATCATACCTTAAATGGAGAAAAAGACGAGTTGAGAAAAAACGATTCAGAATGAAATCGAAACTATTTTCAAAGTCAGATTGAATTTGCTCATAATTAGTAAAATAGAATAGTCTTGAACTCCATTTCATGTTTCTGTAAAATTCCCACTTAACAGTTACCTCGAAAGACGAACCGAACTGATTGAGCGTATTACCCGCATTAATACCGGAATTGGCCGGATTTATATCTCGATCGTTCGCTACGAATTTCAAATTATAAGAAAACGGCGATAATACAACCGATGATTCAAATTTCCATTTCTCTTGTTTATAATTATATGACATACCAAGACCAGCATTAAACTCTCCCGGAGAAAGAAATTCTGCTAATTTCTCGGTCGTATTGGCTTTATAATTATTAAACAACTGCGTTTTAAAAAATAGTGTTGCAGTATAATACCAACTTTTAAAGGCTTTGAAACCAAACTTCGAATTAATCTGGAAAAGGTCTTCGCTTATTCTTATTTTTCGTACAGTATCTTCCGGAGCACTGTTAATGTTTACTTTCCACTGAACCGTATTATCGAAGATCATCCGGTCATAGTCATCGAACTTCAACGTATATACCTGATTGCTGACAATATTTAAATTACTTTCGCCACCCTGATACCAATTCTCTGAGATATGTACCTGAGAAAACTGAACAGAACTTTGAAGTCCGGAAATCCAATGTCTCAATTTTTTCTCTCCGGCATTTATAGACGATTGAGATACCGAAACCGTCATATCCTCCAATTTCAACAAATTTTTTCTCGGAGACGTTTCCATTACTTTAACTTTAGGAACTTCAGGCAAATTATCCGTATTATATTTTACACATTCCGGATGATTTATAATTACCCAAAAACGTCCTCTCTCTCTCATGGTTTGCAATCCCTTGACCCGCATCAGCCATTCCGGTTCTTTAAAAGTATAAGAAAAAGGTTCGAATGACGAAAATGTTTCTTTAAATGGAATAAATACATTTAATGAATCCGGATTTTTATACTTGTCGAAAACAATCGGCAAAAAATAAGGAGAATCCAATAATGACATTTCGTCATCCTGCACTATACTATCCGGGAACAATACCATATCCAAAGCCTCCTGTACCTCAGGTGTCAAAGAAATAGAATCTGTGGATATCAACTGTAGCAATATACTCCGTTTGCCCTGTAATGAATCGGTCTGTTCAACAGTAACCGAATCCGGCAAATGTTGTTGAGAAAATGCGCTAACCTGAAAAACAGTATCGTTAGCAGCAGAAGCAGTCATAAAATAAACAAAGCACATTAATAAAAGAATCGCACTCCGGCAAAATTTTAAAAACATATTCCAGTCTTTTAAATAAGATCTATTTGCCGAACCCTTTGCTCTCCAAAACAAGACCGGCACAGCAATTTTTTGCAAATGTAATTATTTTATAGTTAAATACATATTTCATAATTACAAAAAACGAAATATAGAAAGCCTCAAAATAATATTGTTAATTGATAGAGTCTGTAGTACATTCGTCTAAATTTCACCCGGGTCAGATTCGAGAGTTTCTTTCGAAGATATTTTTCTATTTTTACAAGGAGGATAGCGGGTTATCGACGAGTAAAAACGGGGAAAAAGTCCGAAAGAAAACGAAAAAATGACCTGAGAATATTTTTTTGTCAGAAAATTTAGACAAGCTCATAATTAATTAAAAACAGTTTTCCCGAAAATCTGAAGTTTTTTTTCTACTTTTGCGTTTTGAAAAATCATCTGCACATAAATTAATGTATTAAATATCATATAGTAGTGGACACAAAGTATATTTTCGTCACAGGCGGAGTTGTTTCTTCTTTAGGAAAAGGCATTATCTCAGCATCTCTTGCCAAATTGCTTCAAGCCAGAGGCTATAATGTTACCATTCAAAAGTTCGATCCGTACATTAACATCGATCCGGGGACATTAAATCCTTATGAACACGGAGAATGTTACGTTACAGTAGATGGACATGAAGCCGATCTCGATTTAGGCCACTACGAACGGTTTACTAACATTCGTACGACACGTGCGAACAATATCACTACGGGACGTATTTACCAAAACGTTATCAATAAAGAAAGACGCGGTGATTATTTAGGCAAAACAGTACAGATCATACCGCATATTACCGATGAGATAAAAAGAAATGTAAAATTGCTGGGAACAAAAAACGAATTCGATTTCGTTATTACCGAAATCGGCGGTACTGTCGGAGATATAGAATCTCTTCCTTTTCTTGAAAGTGTCCGTCAATTAAAATGGGAACTCGGTAAAAACTGTCTTTGCATCCATTTGACTTACGTTCCTTTTATCGCCGCAGCAAAAGAGGTAAAAACAAAACCGACCCAACATTCTGTAAAGCAGTTACAAGAAGTAGGGATACAACCGGATATTTTGGTTCTACGGACAGAACACGAACTAAGCAATGAAATTCGCCGTAAAGTAGCATTATTCTGCAATGTAGCACCAGAAGCTGTAATACAGTCTATCGACGTACCATCTATTTATGAAGTTCCATTAAAAATGCAACAACAAAAATTAGACGAAATAGTACTGAACAAAACAGGTATGCCGGTCGGATCGACTCCCGAGCTGAAACCGTGGAAAGAATTTCTTGCCCGCGTGAAAAATGCGAAAGAAAGCGTTCGCATCGGGTTGGTCGGGAAATACGTAGAACTACAAGATGCATATAAATCGATCGACGAGGCTCTTTTCCAAGCAGCAACATACAACGACCGCAAATTGGATCTGAAACTTATTCATTCGGAAAAATTAAACGAGTCTAATGTCGAAGAATTGCTCGGGTCTATGGACGGGCTTCTCATCGCCCCGGGATTTGGACAAAGAGGTATCGAAGGGAAATTTACCGCTATAAAATATGCTCGCGAACATGATATACCGACATTCGGTATTTGTTTAGGCATGCAATGTATGGTGATCGAATTCGCAAGAAATGTATTGGGTTATGCCGATGCCAATTCAACGGAGATGGAAGTAAGTACCAAGCATAACGTAATCGATTTGATGGAAAGCCAAAAAAGCGTCTCCAATATGGGCGGAACTATGCGCTTAGGCGAATACGATTGTGTACTCGATCCGGATTCGAAGACAGCCCAAGCATATCAATCGACTCATATTAAAGAACGTCATCGCCATCGTTTCGAATTCAATAGCGATTATCGCGCCGAATTTGAAGCGGCAGGAATGAAATGTGTCGGAGAAAATCCTGAAACACATCTCGTAGAGGTCGTAGAAATACCTTCTCTTTCATGGTTTATAGGAGTACAATACCATCCGGAATACAATAGTACGGTATTACGACCTAATCCTCTTTTCATAGACTTTATCAAAGCTGTTATTAAAAATAAAAAATAATCCTGAAACCGGAAAAGGATAAAAAACGATTATACATATATATGGATAAAAATACGATTATTGGTTTTGTTCTTATTGCTGCCGTTCTTTTCGGCTATTCATGGTTTACAAAACCTACACCCGAACAATTACAAGAACTTCAACGTAGAAACGATTCTATTGCTCAGGTTGAACAGAAAAAACTGGAAGAGATACAACAACAAAGCCAAGCGGCAGTTAATGATGCAGACTCAACTATCGTTCTGAACGAGGATTCCCTTCGTCAAGTACAAATGAAAGAGACATTCGGGGTTTTCTCTAATTTCACAACAGGAGAAAATGAAAAAATAAACCTAAAAAACGATCTCGTCTCTCTTTCTTTCTCAAGTAAAGGCGGAGCTCTCACCGAAGCTACTTTAAATAAATACAAAACCCACGACTCATTGCCGCTTACTCTTTTCGATGAAAAGGATAACCAATACGGATTCATTTTCAAGACCGGAGGGCGTATCGTAAGCACGACCGATCTTTTCTTCAAACCTATTGCAGGAAAAGATGGCAAATCCGTAACGATGCGACTTGATTTCGGTAATGGAAAATTCTTTGATCTTGTCTATACATTACCGGAAGACAGTTATATGGTCAAAATGGATATCCGTCAAAAAGGAATGGAAACCATTCTTCCCGGAAATACGGCAAGTCTGGATTTATTCTGGAATCAGAACTTACGCAGTCAGGAAAAAGGACGCATGTTTGAAGAAAGGAATAGTGCATTATATTATAAATTCGTAGGTTCGGATGTCGATCATCTGAGCGAATCTAAGGATGAGCAAGAAACTATTTCGTTAGGACTTAAATGGATCGGATATAAAAATCAATTTTTTTCATCAGCTCTTATACCCGACGGAAAATTCAACGGAGCTCTTATTCGTTCAGGGATGAATAATGATCCTGCATATTTGAAAAACTTCCATACAGAAACGACAGTAGATTATAATCCGGCAGACAATAACGGTCCGGGATTCCGTTTTTATTTAGGACCGAATCTTTATCCTCTATTACACAGCTATGACAAAGGCGTCAATGATGACAAAGCCCTCGATCTGGATAAACTTGTACCGCTGGGATTTAAATTTTTCCGATGGATCAACACATGGATAATCATACCCATATTTACATTCTTAGGAAAATATATTGCAAATTACGGAATCATTATTCTATTGATGACAATCATCATCAAGATATTCTTAGCTCCGCTTACATTCAAATCCTACATGTCAAGTGCCCGTATGCGGGTATTACGTCCTCAGATCGAAGAAATAAATGCCAAATATCCGGGACAAGACAAAGCTATGGATCGTCAAAGAGCCACAATGGACTTGTACAGCAAAGCAGGAATCAATCCGATGAGCGGATGTTTACCTATGTTATTGCAGATGCCGATTTTGTTAGCGATGTTCGCATTCTTCCCTTCATCTATCGAATTACGGCAACAATCATTCCTTTGGGCTCAAGATCTATCATCCTATGATGCAATATTCAGCTGGGATGCCTATATACCTTTGATTACTCCGTATTTCGGAAACCATATCAGTTTGTTCTGTTTGTTAATGACTATTACGAACATTCTATATACAAAAATCAATATGGACAATACCGGCGGAAGCCAGCAAATGCCGGGAATGAAAGTCATGATGTATCTCATGCCTTTAATGTTCTTGTTCATTTTCAATAACTACGCTTCAGGTTTGAGTTACTATTATTTTGTTTCTACATTGATCACAATTATCCAGACCTATATATTCCGCAAATGCATCAATGAAGAAAAAGTTCTTGCTCAGCTTAAAGAGAATCAGAAAAAACCTCGCAAAAAGTCAGGATTTATGGCTCGTCTGGAAGAGGCTCAACGGCAACAACAGGCAGCTTTGAGACAACAACAAAAAAACAAACGAAGATAATCCGTCTTTATAAAAAATAAACGGTCGGGAAGAGATTATTTCCGACCGTTTATTTTTTATTCAATGTAATGTTCGAATCTATAAATGTGTAAAAACAAGTCGGGGAACAAAAACTTCTCTCTAACCGACTTTTTTAATAAAAGACTCTGCATTATGTTCCTACAAAACCTATATCAATAATAAACAAAAAAGAGATACCTTTTTTCGAAAGGTATCCCCAATAAATAAGCATTCCTATTCTTTCTAACGAATAAAGAGTAACTCCCGATATTTCGGCAAAGTCCACATCTGATCATCCACAATCAGTTCAAGCTTATCGATATGATAACGGATTTCATCAAACTTGGGTGCTACCGTATCATGGTAGGCTATCGCCTTTTCTCTTTCATCGGCAATTCTATTAGCCTTTTTACGTGCTTCGATCATCTCTTCGACTTTCTCTTTTATCGCTAATTCCCGACGTCCGATTTCCTCGATAATATCCAAATCCTTACCACACAATAAGACAGCTTTATCTTCAGAAAAAAGACTTCTTATTTTATAAACATTATCGATAAGTTCGGATTGATATTTCGTTGAAATAGGAATAATATGATTCATAGCAAGATCTCCCAGCACACGCGCCTCAATCTGAATTTTTTTCGTATAAGTTTCCCATTTTACTTCATTACGGGCTTCCAATTCCTTACGGGTCATCACTCCGGTAGATTCAAACATTTTGACAGAATCTTCTTTCAAATAATTATCGAAAATAACCGGTACACTGGTCTCACAATCCAAACCTCTTTTCAAAGCCTCCATTTTCCATTCCTCACTATAACCGTTACCGTCAAAATGAATCGGTTTACTCTCTTTTATATATTTACGCACGACATCCAAAATGGCTGAGACCTTCGGTTCTCCTTTCGCTATCAAAGCATCTACCTCAGATTTAAACTCTATCAGTTGTTCTGCAACAGCTGTATTCAAGGCAATCATGGCCGAAGCACAGTTTGCCTCAGAACCTACAGCACGGAACTCAAAACGATTTCCTGTAAAAGCAAAAGGCGAAGTCCGGTTACGGTCGGTATTATCAATCAACAATTCCGGAATTTGAGGAATATCCAACTTCATCCCGTGTTTCCCGCTCAATGCGATCAACTCATCGTTAGAGCTTTCTTCAAGATGATCGAGTACTTGTGTCAATTGCGTTCCCAAGAAACTCGAAATAATAGCTGGAGGAGCTTCATTCGCACCCAAACGATGAGCGTTAGTAGCAGAAGAGATACTGGCCTTCAATAATCCGTTATGACGATAAACCGCCATTAAAACATTTACAATAAAAGTCACAAAACGCAAATTGTCTTCTGCCGTTTTTCCGGGTGCCATCAGTAAAACCCCGGTATCAGTTCCCAAAGACCAGTTATTATGCTTGCCCGATCCGTTTACACCCTTAAAAGGTTTCTCATGAAGCAAAACTCGAAACCCGTGCCGACGAGAAATTTTCCGCATCAAAGCCATAATCAACAAATTATGGTCATTTGCAAGATTACACTCTTCAAATATAGGAGCTAATTCAAATTGATTGGGAGCAACCTCATTATGCCGAGTTTTCACCGGAATGCCCAACTTAAGACTCTCTATTTCGAGATCTTTCATAAAAGCTGCTACACGTGTAGGAATAGCCCCGAAATAATGATCTTCCAACTGTTGGTTTTTCGAACTTTCATGCCCCATAAGCGTACGTCCTGTAAGCAATAAATCAGGACGAGCGGCATACAAGCCTTCATCAACCAAAAAATATTCCTGTTCCCAACCCAAATATGCAAAGACCTTTTTTACATTATGGTCGAAATAATGACATACATCTACAGCCGCTTTATTAACGCTATCCAAGGCCTTCAACAAAGGAGCTTTATAGTCCAACGATTCTCCGGTATAAGCTATAAAAACAGTAGGAATACAAAGTGTATCATCCACGATAAAAGCAGGCGATGAAGGATCCCAAGCCGAATATCCGCGAGCCTCAAATGTGTTGCGAATACCACCATTCGGGAAACTCGAAGCATCCGGTTCTTGCTGAATCAATAATTTTCCGGAAAATTCTTCTACGACACCGCCCTTACCGTCATGCTCCACAAAAGCATCATGCTTCTCCGCAGTACCTTCGGTCAAAGGATGAAACCAATGAGTATAATGAGTAGCACCCATCTCGATAGCCCATTTTTTCATTCCTTCTGCCACAGAATCGGCAATTTCACGATCGAGAGGAGTGCCATTGTCGATTGCATCGACCAATTTCCGATATGTCTTTTCCGGAAGATATTTAAACATCTTCGCTCGGTTAAACACATATTTACCGAAATATTCCGAAGGTCTCTCATCCGGAACTGCGACATCCACCGCTTTTTTAGTAAAAGCAGTTTCTACAACTCTAAATCTCAATGTTGACATAATACCTATTGTTTGATTGTTTCTACAAATTAATAAATCAACGCAACCATTTTTTCAGTCGGAATATAGCCTCCATGCAGTCGTCCCGATCACCGAATGCCGTTAAACGGGCATATCCTTCTCCGGACGGGCCGAAACCTATTCCCGGAGTACAGACAACGTTCGCTTCATACAACATTCTCTCAAAAAATTTCCATGAAGAAAGACCGTCCGGTGCTTTTACCCATAGATAAGGAGCATTCTCCCCGCCATATACTTCCAAACCCGTTTCGGAAAGACCGGTTTTCATAATACGGGCATTCGTCATATAATATTGAATAATTTCTTTTACTTGAGTCTGCCCTTCAGGAGAATATACGGCTTCAGCTGCCCGTTGAGTTATATAGGACGTTCCATTAAATTTTGTACATTGTCTCCGATTCCATAATCGATTCAAAGGAATTCGTTCTCCAGTAAGAGTTGCGGCACTTACCTCTTTCGGTACGACCGTATATCCACAACGGACACCTGTAAATCCAGCTGTCTTAGAAAAACTGCGGAATTCGATAGCACATTTTTTCGCACCTTTAATTTCATATATAGAATGCGGAACATCCGCATCCTGTATATAAGCCTCATAAGCGGCATCAAAAAGGATCAACGTATCATTAGACAAAGCATAATTCACCCATTTTTTCAATTCTTGTTTCGAAAGTGCCGTACCGGTAGGGTTATTCGGATAACAGAGATAAAGAATATCGATACGATTCTCCGGTATTTCGGGAATAAAACCGTTCTCGCTCCGACAGGGGATATAAGTCACATTACTCCATTTTCCATTTTCTAACGTTCCGGCCCTCCCGCACATCACATTAGAATCTATATATACAGGATATATAGGATCAGTTACTCCGATACTATTATCATGCCGCAAAATATCTCCCATGTTTCCGGTATCGCTTTTTGCTCCGTCGTTAATAAATATCTCTCCCGGCTCAAAATGGATTCCTTTAGGAACAAAATCATTTTTTATGACTGCATCAATCAGAAAACCGTATCCTTGTTCAGGACCATATCCTCTGAACGTATCTCTAACCGCCATTTCATCTACCGCCTTATGCATAGCTTCGATTACAGCTTTCGGCAGAGGTCGTGTAACATCCCCTATCCCCAAAGAGATCACCTTATCTTTCGGATGAGTCACCTTAAAAGTATTTATTTTCTTAGCTATATCCGAAAATAAATAACTATCCGGAAGTTTCAGAAAATGTTCATTTACGAGTGCCATATTCTTTCTGCATTAAAAAATTTAATCTATTTCTACTTCTCCGTCAAAAACTTTTACGGCATCTCCGGTCATTAAAACATGATCGGTCTCTTCATCCCAACATATCGTCAACACTCCGCCATCCATGTTTACGGAAGAAGTTCGTTCTGTACGTCCTGTCATAAAACCTGCCACTGCCGTTGCACAAGCGCCTGTCCCGCAAGCCTGAGTAATTCCCGATCCCCTTTCCCAGACCCTCATTCTAATAGAATTTTTATTTTTCACTTGAGCAAACTCCACATTGATCCGATCGGGAAACAAAGGATTATTTTCCAATATAGGCCCTACTTTTTCTAATTCGATTCGATCGACATCATCAACAAAAATCACCAAATGGGGATTCCCCATAGATATTGCCGTCGCTTTAAAGGACTTTTTCCCTACCACTATCGGCATATCAATCATGTAACCGGCATATCCCTCAGACATAATATAAATCGACTCCGGAATACCCATATCTACCGTGACACAAGTTACCTTTCCGTCCACAACCTGCAATTTAAGTAATTTTATACCTGACAAAGTATCAAGCAAAAGTTCCGTTTTATCTGTCAAATGATTGTCATACAAGTATTTTCCCACACACCGAGAAGCGTTACCACACATTTTAGCCTCCGAACCATCTGCATTAAAAATGCGCATACTAAAATCTGCCTTATCCGAATCGCCGATCAACACCAACCCGTCACTCCCTATGCCTGTGTGGTATTTACTCCATTTTACTGCCAATTTTTCAGGATTCATAACCGGAAAAACTGATGTATTCACATATATATAATCATTCCCCGCACCTTGCATTTTAGTAAATCCGATACGATGCATAATATATCATTTTGACAATATAAATAAGTAATACAATCTTTTTGCTTTATTTATTCGCAAATATATATCATTTTGAAAAACAACAATTAAAACTATAAACTTTTTTCTATTTCAAAAATAAAATATTATAAATCGAATATTCATTTACCATATTTATTACGAAATATTACTTATATACGCACAAAATAGAATAATTATAAGATATTATTTCTCGATCATAAAAAAATTGAAAAAGGATTATGAATAAAATTACTCAAGAAAACAGATAATTGCTTGAATAGATTTCGCAGGAAATAGAAACAGTAAAATTAATAAATTCTATTCTTTTCTTTTTTATGATTTCGGCATTATTAATCTAAAAAAAACTTGATCTTACGGATTAAAATATCACACGATCCACAAATAACAAATTATGAAAAAGAAGAGAGTTCAGAAACGAAATAGTAAGATAACTTATTTCTTCTATTCAGAATTACAAATTAACTTTTTACAATACATATTTCATTTTAAGTATCTTTTTGCTCATTATTTTATATATAAAAGGTCAAAATGTCATTTTATATAATTATCTTTGTCGCCGAAATAAATTAACCCGATCATTTATGTGTGGAATTGTAGGATATATTGGAGCTCAAAATGCATACCCAATTCTTATTAAAGCCTTGAAAAGACTGGAATACAGAGGTTATGACAGTGCAGGTGTGGCACTCATCAGCAATAATCAACAATTAAATGTTTATAAAACAAAAGGAAAAGTTTCAGACTTGGAAGCTTTTGCCGCTCAAAAGGATATTAGTGGAACTATAGGAATAGCGCACACACGCTGGGCTACTCACGGAGAACCATGTCAAGCGAATGCACATCCTCACTATTCTGAATCTGAAAATTTGGCTATAATACATAACGGTATTATTGAGAATTATGCAGTTCTTAAAGAAAAATTACAGGAAAAAGGATATACATTTAAAAGCAGTACCGATACAGAAGTTCTGGTACAATTAATTGAATATATCAAAGTATCCCATAACCTCGATTTACTGACTTCGGTACAGCTTGCCTTACATGAAGTCATCGGAGCATACGCCATTGCCATCTTAAATCGAAATAATCCCGACGAAATCATTGTAGCGAGAAAAAGCAGTCCTTTGGTGATAGGTATAGGAAAAGGTGAATATTTTATCGCATCAGACGCTACTCCCATTGTAGAATACACTGACAAAGTCGTATATTTGGAAGACGGAGAGATTGCCGTAATACATCGCGGACAAGAATTAAAGATCGTAACTCAAGATAATATTGCCGTAAACCCAACAATCAATACTATAGAATTAAACCTCGGACAGCTCGAAAAAGGAGGCTATCCCCATTTTATGCTTAAAGAGATATTCGAACAACCCGACTGCATTCATGATTGCATGCGAGGACGTGTTAACATAGAAGGGACTGATATTGCGTTATCTGCTATTATCGATCATAAAGAAAAACTGCTCCATGCAAAAAGATTCATTATCGTAGCATGCGGTACATCTTGGCATGCCGCTCTTATCGGAAAATATCTCATTGAGAAATTTTGTCGTTTCCCGGTAGAAGTCGAATACGCTTCCGAATTCCGGTATCGAAATCCGGTCATCAACCCGGATGATGTAGTCATCGCCATTTCTCAATCGGGAGAGACAGCAGATACATTGGCCGCAGTCGAAGAAGCTAAAAACAAAGGTGCATTTATATACGGAATATGCAATGCAGTCGGATCTTCTATTCCGAGAGCTACACACACCGGCTCATATATACACGTAGGACCAGAAATCGGTGTCGCTTCTACAAAAGCATTTACCGGTCAAGTTACGGTTCTCACTATGTTGGCCCTTACTTTGGCTCGAGAAAAGAACAGTATCGGCAATGAAGAATTCAGGCAAGTAGTATATGAGCTGAGCACAATACCGGAAAAGATGAAAAAAGTTCTCGAAAAAAACGAAAGTATAGCCAATCTTTCACAAATATTTACCTATGCACATAATTTTATCTACTTAGGCAGAGGATTTAATTATCCGGTCGCTTTAGAAGGAGCTCTCAAATTAAAAGAAATATCATACATCCACGCAGAGGGTTATCCGGCAGCAGAAATGAAACACGGACCAATTGCCCTGATAGATACCGAAATGCCGGTTGTAGTCGTAGCGACGTACAATAACCAATATGAAAAAATAATCAGTAATATACAAGAAATAAAAGCTCGAAAAGGAAAAGTAATAGCCCTTGTGACAGAAGGTGATACAACTATTAAAAATATTGCCGATTTTTGTATCGAATTGCCGAAAACAATACCGTGCCTCGATCCGTTAATCACGACAATTCCTCTTCAATTACTGGCATACCATATTGCCATTTGCAAAGGAAAAGATGTAGATCAGCCGAGGAATCTCGCAAAATCGGTAACCGTAGAATAAAAATGATTCTAAAAAGAGATGGAAGAATTGAAACATGAATGCGGAGTAGCAATGATACGCTTACTAAAACCGCTCGAATATTATGAAAAAAAATACGGAACATGGATGTATGGGCTCAATAAGCTTTATTTGCTTATGGAGAAACAACACAACCGAGGACAAGAAGGTGCTGGATTGGCCTGTGTAAAACTCCAAGCCAATCCGGGGGAAGAATACATGTTTAGAGAAAGAGCTTTGGGAACAAGCGCCATTACCGAGATATTCGAAGCTGTACATTCTCATTACACATCTCTGACAGAAACACAGTTGCACAACGCTGAATACGCCGAACAGGTATTGCCTTTCGCCGGAGAAATCTATATGGGACATCTCCGTTACAGTACGACAGGGAAATCCGGCATTTCATATATACATCCTTTTTTAAGACGGAATAACTGGAGAGCGAAAAATTTGAGCTTATGCGGTAATTTCAATCTAACCAATGTCGATGAAATATTCGAAAAAATTACGGCTAAAGGGCAGCATCCCAGAAAATACGCCGATACATATATCATGCTGGAAGAGGTAGGACACAGACTCGACCGGGAGGTCGAAAGGCTGTATGCAAAATGCGAAAACGAAGGACTGGAAGGAATGGATATTACGTATGCCATAGAAGATCAGATCGATCTGGCAAACGTATTGAAAAAAACTACTCCCGGATGGGATGGCGGATATGTGATCTGCGGTATCACAGGAAGCGGAGAAAGTTTCTCGATTCGTGATCCGTGGGGTATCCGTCCGGCATTTTGGTATGCCGATGACGAAGTCGTAGTACTGGCATCGGAACGTCCGGTTATACAGACAGCTTTCAACCTGTCAAGCGATTCTATAAAGGAGTTGCTTCCGGGACAGGCTTTATTCGTAAATAAAAAAGGGAATATCCGTACGGAACAAATCAACTCTCCTAAAAAGAACAATGCCTGTAGCTTTGAAAGAATATATTTTTCTCGCGGTAGCGACAAAGATATTTATCAGGAACGCAAACAATTAGGAAAAAATTTGGTAAAACCGTTACTCGATGCAATAAGAAATGATATAGACCATACGGTTTTTTCTTTCATTCCTAATACTGCGGAAGTTGCATTCTACGGTATGCTGGAAGGTTTTGAAATGTATTTGAACCAACTGAAGAAAAAATATCTTACAACGTTAAAAAACGGAGTATCGGAACAGGAACTCGAACACATATTATCGATGCGTATCCGATTTGAAAAAGCCGTTATTAAAGATATAAAGCTCCGGACATTTATTGCCGAAGGAAATACTCGGAACGATCTCGCCGCACATGTATATGATATCACATACGGCAGTGTAGAACCTTATTCAGACAATCTGGTCGTCATAGATGACAGTATCGTCAGAGGAACTACTCTCAAACAAAGTATTATAGGCATATTAGATCGGCTGCATCCTAAAAAAATCATTATCGTATCATCTTCTCCACAAGTAAGATACCCAGATTATTACGGTATAGATATGTCTCGAATGAAAGAGTTCATCGCTTTCAGAGCAGCGATAGCTTTATTGAAAGAGCGAGATATGAAACAGTTAATAACCGACGTATATCAAAAATGTATTGCCCAACGTAATTTATCCAAAACCGAAATGGTCAATCACGTGAAAGAAATATACGCGCCTTTTACCGCTAATGAAATTTCAGGAAAGATAGCGGAACTGCTTACTCCCCCAGACACAAAAGCTGAAGTGCAAATTGTTTATCAAACATTAGAAGGTCTGCACTCATCTTGTCCCGGCCATCCCGGAGATTGGTATTTCTCCGGGAATTACCCTACACCGGGAGGAATGAAACTGGTAAACGAGGCTTTTATTAACTATGTAGAACAGGAATTTTAATATAGAGTTTATAAAGTTCAAAATGCAAAAACAAAAAAATGTTTCACTAATACTGGACGACGGGAGCAAATTCTCCGGTATTTCTTTCGGATACAAGAGTCCGACAGCCGGAGAAATCGTCTTTAACACTGCAATGTCCGGTTATCCGGAAAGTTTGACCGATCCGTCCTATTCCGGACAAATAATGGTGCTCACCTATCCGCTCATAGGCAACTACGGAGTTCCGGCACGATCTTTTTCAGAAAATCTCTCGACTTTTCTCGAATCTGAAAAGATACATGCCGACGGGATAATCGTATCGGATTATTCTGAAAACTACAGTCATTGGAATGCAACAGAGAGTTTGGGTGAATGGCTGAAACAAGAAAAAATCACAGGAATTACCGGTATCGACACTCGAGAGCTGACTAAACTGTTGCGTGAAAAAGGAAGCATGAAAGGAAAGATCGTTTTTTCTGATGAAAATGAAATCGATTTCATCGATCCGAACAAAATCAATCAAGTTGCACGAGTAAGTACAAATGAAATAATTACTTACGGAAATGGGGAAAAACGAGTCGTACTGGTCGATTGCGGTGTAAAACACAACATTATACGATGTCTCTTAAAAAGAAATGTTTCCATCATCAGAGTTCCTTGGGACTACGATTTCAATGCAATAGAATATGACGGATTGTTCATCTCCAACGGACCGGGTGATCCCGATACTTGTGGAATTACGGTAAAGCACATTCGGGAAGCCATGAAAAAAGAAAAACCGATTTTCGGAATTTGCATGGGTAACCAATTGCTCGCCAAAGCCGGAGGAGCTAATACTTATAAACTGAAGTACGGACACAGAAGTCATAATCAACCGGTACGCTTAGTCGGTACAGAAAAATGTTTTATCACTTCACAAAACCACGGTTTTGCAGTCGACAATAATACATTAAGCGATGAATGGACACCTTTGTTCGTCAATATGAACGACGGTACAAACGAAGGTATTCAACACAAGAATAAACCTTTTTTCTCTGTACAATTTCATCCTGAAGCCGCCAGCGGTCCTACCGACACAGAATTTTTATTCGACCGATTTATAGAAATGATATAATCCTTGTCCGCCATTATGAGTACAATAAAAAAAGTTTTATTATTAGGTTCCGGAGCTTTAAAAATCGGGGAAGCCGGCGAATTCGATTACTCCGGTTCTCAAGCCCTGAAAGCTCTTCGGGAAGAAGGCATAGAAACCGTATTGATCAACCCTAACATCGCCACAGTACAAACTTCGGAAGGAGTAGCCGATCATATCTATTACCTTCCGGTAACTCCGTTTTTCGTAGAAAAAGTAATCAAAAAAGAACATCCCGATGGTATCTTACTCTCTTTCGGAGGACAAACGGCTTTGAATTGCGGGGTAGAACTTTACAAAAAAGGAATACTCGAGAAATATAACCTTCAGGTATTAGGTACTCCCGTACAAGCGATCATGGACACTGAAGATCGGGAACTTTTTGTAAAAAAACTGGATGAAATACAGGTTAAAACCATTCAAAGCGAAGCTGTAGAAAACATCGAAGACGCTCGCATCGCTGCAAAACGACTCGGATATCCGGTAATCATTCGTGCCGCCTACGCTTTAGGAGGGTTAGGAAGCGGATTTTGCGATAATGAGGAGGAACTGAACAAACTGGCAGAAAAAGCATTTTCTTTCTCTCCGCAAGTATTAGTCGAAAAGTCTTTAAAAGGCTGGAAAGAGGTAGAATATGAAGTTGTCCGCGATCGATTCGACAACTGTATCACGGTATGCAATATGGAAAATTTCGATCCGTTAGGCATCCATACGGGTGAAAGTATTGTAATTGCACCTTCTCAAACACTAACAAACAGCGAATACCATAAACTTCGGGAACTGGCAATCCGCATCATACGCCATATCGGAATTGTCGGTGAATGTAATGTACAATATGCATTAGACCCGAATTCGGAAGACTACAGAGTTATTGAAGTAAATGCCCGGCTGAGCCGTTCATCTGCCCTCGCATCAAAAGCAACAGGATATCCGCTCGCATTCGTCGCAGCAAAATTAGGATTAGGCTATGGGCTTTTTGATCTGAAAAATTCGGTTACACAAACAACCTCCGCATTCTTTGAACCTGCTCTCGACTATGTTGTTTGCAAAATCCCCCGCTGGGATTTAGGAAAATTCCACGGTGTCGATCGGGAACTGGGCAGTAGCATGAAATCGGTAGGAGAAGTCATGGCTATCGGACGTACATTCGAAGAGGCCATACAAAAGGGACTTCGAATGATCGGGCAAGGTATGCATGGGTTCGTCGAAAACAAAGAACTGGTTATACAGGATATAGACAAAGCGTTACGAGAACCTACCGACAAACGAATCTTCGTCATCAGCAAAGCCATGCAAAAAGGCTATACGGTGAACCAGATACATGAATTGACAAAAATCGATAAATGGTTTCTGGAAAAATTAAATAATATCATTCACACGGCAAAAGAGATCGAAACATTTTCTTCTCTGGAAGCTTTACCATTAGAATTACTGCAAACAGCAAAAAAACAAGGCTTTTCCGATTTCCAAATTGCTCGGGCTATTTTTAAAGATCAAGGAGATATAGACCGACATCTGCTTGAAGTACGGAAGTTCCGGAAAGGAAAAGGCATCATACCGGTAGTAAAACAGATAGATACTCTGGCTGCCGAATATCCGGCACAGACCAACTATCTGTATCTGACTTATAATGGTACGGCAAATGACGTCCATTATCTTGGAGACCATCGTTCTGTCGTCGTACTCGGGTCAGGTGCTTACCGTATCGGCAGTTCTGTAGAATTTGACTGGTGCGGTGTAAATGCCCTTAATACAATCCGTAAAGAGGGATGGCGCAGTGTTATGATCAACTATAATCCGGAAACCGTATCGACCGATTATGACATGTGTGATCGACTATATTTTGATGAACTGACATTCGAACGGGTAATGGATATTCTCGAAATGGAATCTCCTCATGGCGTTATCGTTTCCACTGGCGGACAAATTCCCAATAATCTTGCTCTGAAACTCGATGCTCAGGATGTTAATATTTTGGGAACATCGGCAAAAAGTATCGATAATGCCGAAGACCGAAACAAATTTTCGGCAATGTGTGATCGTTTGGGAATAGACCAACCCAGATGGAGAGAACTCACGTCAATGAAAGATATTCATCAATTTGTCGATGAGGTAGGATTTCCCGTACTGGTTCGTCCGTCCTATGTATTATCGGGAGCTGCAATGAATGTATGTTCAAACAATGATGAACTGGAACGTTTTCTAAAATTGGCTGCTAACGTATCTCAAAAGCATCCGGTAGTAGTGAGCCAATTTATCGAACATGCAAAAGAGGTAGAAATGGATGCCGTAGCAGATAAAGGTGAAATTATCGCATACGCCATCAGTGAACATATAGAATTTGCAGGTGTACATTCGGGAGATGCCACCATACAGTTTCCTCCGCAAAAACTGTATATGGAAACTATCCGCCGGGTAAAACGTATTTCTAAACTGATCGCAAAAGAATTACAGATATCAGGACCTTTCAATATCCAATTTCTTGCCAAAGGCAATGCTATCAAAGTTATCGAATGTAACTTACGTGCATCGCGAAGTTTTCCGTTTATCAGCAAAGTTTTGAAGATTAATTTTATCGATTTGGCGACACAAATCATGTTAGGTAAAAAGGTCGAAAAACCTCATAAAACATTATTCGACATCGATTATGTCGGAATTAAGGCTTCTCAGTTCTCATTCTCCCGATTACAAAAAGCCGATCCTGTTCTGGGTGTAGATATGGTAAGTACGGGTGAAGTGGGTTGTCTTGGAAATGACACGAACGATGCTATTCTCAAATCGATGCTTTCGGTCGGATATAAGATTCCACAACAAAGTATTCTTCTTTCGACCGGAACGGCAAAACAGAAAGTAGACATGCTTGCTGCAGCCGAGCTTTTACATAAAAACGGATATAAGCTTTTTGCAACAGGAGGAACGCATAGCATGTTGGCGGAAAATAATATTCCTTCTACCCGAGTAGCATGGCCGGGTGAAGAAGGTTATCCTCAAGCTCTCGATCTGTTACACGAGAAAAAAATAGATATGGTGGTTAACATTCCTAAAAATTTGACTGCGGGAGAGCTGGATAACGGTTACAAAATACGAAGGGCTGCAATAGACCTGAATATTCCTTTGGTAACCAATTCTCGCCTCGCGTCCGCTTTTATTACCGCATTCTGTACGACACCGATAGAAGAACTGGAAATAAAAGCATGGGAAGAATATAAATAAATATTTCCTAATCGATCAGCAAGGATATTCTCAAATCGGGAATATCCTTGTTTCTTATTCATCACTTTACCCCGAATTTAGACAGGCTTTAAGATGTTAAATAATAAAAAATAGATATCACTTAATAATTAACATTTTATATCTTTATTGATATAAAAGATAAAATTCACGATCAAACAAATCAGAAAAATACAAGAACATTTTTTATATCCGACAATCTGCCAATATATTAAATATAAATTCAATACACACACTAATACACTATGCTCATGAAAAATGTAAAAAATCGACTTTTATTCTTGCTGTCATTCCTATTTGTCGGGAGTTCATTCGTATCGACAGCAAAACAATCGGACAAAATCTCGGTAAAAGGAATCTGTACAGAAATAACATTCTATTCTCCGACTACCGTAAGAATATTAAAATATCCACAAGGCCAAATACCTCAAAAAGAATCTTTAGTCGTCTTGCAGAAACCCGAAAAAGTAAAATTGACCCAAGACAAATCTGCAGATTATTATTCTATAAAAAGCAATGAAATAAATGTATCGGTCAACACCAATACCGGAGAGATCATTTTCAAAGACTCGAAAGGGAATTTGCTCTTAAAAGATAAAAACACGCAATTCTCTTTCCGAAAAGATATGAACAAAGACTCTTATCAAGTAAAACAAATTTTTAATCTCGACACGAATGAAGCTATCTACGGATTGGGACAAATACAAAACGGACAATTGAACCAACGAAATCAAAAAGAATTGTTGCGTCAAAGGAACACGGTAATCTGTATCCCGTTCTTCCAGTCTATTAAAGGATATGGTGTCTATCTGGACAATTACTCCCCTACCCGCTTCAGCGACTCACCTGAAGAAACGGTCTTTGATTCTGATTTGGGAACTTGCAGCGATTACTATTTCATGTACGGAAAAAACACAGACGGAGTTGTCAAAGCGATGCGTCAACTGACCGGAAAAGTTCCGATGTTGCCCGAAAGCGGATTCGGCTTCTGGCAAAGCCGGGAACGTTATGTCTCACAAAAACAGATTGTCGAAATACTAAAGAAATACCGAGACATGCAAGTCCCTATCGACGGGATTATTCAGGATTGGAGATATTGGAGCAACGATAATAAACATTGGAACGCTGTAGCCTTCGACAACCCCGAGTTTTCAAATCCGCAAGAGATGATTTCTCAGATACACGACATGAATGCCCGATTAATTATATCTATCTGGCCTTCTTTCGGTCCGACGACTGATATTTTCAAAGAATTAAAATCCCGAAATATGTTATTCGATTTCGAAACGTTTCCCACAAATAATGGAGTTCGGGTATATGACGCTTTCAATCCCGAAGCCCGGGACATCTATTGGAGGTATTTCAATAAAAATATGTTCTCTATCGGAATGGACGGCTGGTGGCTCGATGCAACAGAACCGGAATACCAAGATAAAAACGAAACACATCTCGATTCGGCTTGCTATTTAGGTTCATACCGAAATTACTATAACGCTTTTCCTTTAGTCTCTGTCGAGGGTATATATAAGAATCAACGTAAAACAAGCAGCGATAAACGGGTCTTCATCTTGACTCGTTCAGCTTTCGCCGGACAACAAAGAACCGGAGCTATCTCATGGTCCGGAGATATAGACGGAAATTGGAACGCTTTAAAAGCTCAAATTCCGGCAGGATTGAATTTCTCCATGACCGGCATTCCGTATTGGAACTGCGATATCGGCGGTTTCACTGTCCGTCAATATCCGGGTGGAAATAAAAATCAGGCCTATCAGGAACTATATACCCGATGGACACAATTCGCCGCATTCTTAGGGATGATGCGATCTCACGGGACTTCTACTCAACGGGAAATTTTTCTTTTCGGAGAAAGGGGATCTTGGGCTTTCGATGCACAGGAAAAATTTATCAACCTTCGTTACAAGCTATTGCCTTATATCTATTCTACTGCATGGGATATAACTCAAAATGACGCATCCCTGATGCGACCTCTATTTGCCGACTTCGTAGAGGATCAACGGACGCACAATCTCAATACCGAATTCTTATTCGGAAAATCGATTCTCGTAGCTCCTGTTTTAGACCCGCAATATACCGACGGGAAAGGAGCAGACGTGAAAATCGACTTCAGCCGAAACAAATCGATAAAAGTCTACCTTCCTTCCGGTAGCGAATGGTATGATTTCTGGACAAATGAAAAGATAACCGGAGGAAAGTCTATAAATAAAGAAACCCCTATTGATATCATGCCTATTTACATAAAAGCCGGATCGATTCTACCATTCGGACCTAAAGTGCAATATGCAAAAGAGAAAAAAGAAGCTCCCATCGAAATCCGCATTTATCCGGGCAAGAATGCAAACTTTACTTTATATGAAGACGAGGGGGACAATTACAACTACGAAAAAGGAAACTATTCTACGATCGATTTCAAATGGAATGATTCGACTTCCACTTTATCAATAGGACAGAGAAACGGGAACTTCAACGGAATGCTCAAAAAGAGGACATTCAAGGTCGTACTCGCATCTACTGAATCCGGTATCGGAATGGAGGAAAACAGTCCACAGTCGAAAACGATAAATTATAACGGAAAAGCGGTTTCCGTCAAACTTTAATCTCACATATAACATAAGGAGAACCCGGATAATATGACCGGGTTCTCCTCGTATTATACAAAAGATTAATTTTTATCTGCCGGATATACAACACCTAATTGACGGCGTACCTCATCGATAATTTCAAGAGTTATCAATGAATTCAGATGAGAATTAACAGAAGACTCTCTATCTCCGGATTGCACCAAATCGATAAACTCCTTTACTTCATAATAATATTCATTTTGCCGGTCGGCAACGGAAATATCTTGAGAGATTCCATTCCGGTACTTCAAAAGAATCCGATCCGGAGATTGTATCTTATCGATAACAATAGTCCCCTCTTCACCCTGTATTTCCGACGGAAGCAGAGAATCTGCAACTTTAGAATACAATATCGTAGCACACTTATCCTCATATTCAAAATTTACAGCGCCTTGCCCGTCCACACCGGTTGAAAGTAATGTCCCGGTCGCTGAAATCCCGAGCGGTCGTCCCCATAAAACAACCAGAGGATAAATAGTATAGATTCCCAAATCCATCACTGCACCATTGGAAAGTTCCGGTTTGAAGGCATTCATAACCTCTCCCGCTTTCAACTTGTCATAACGTGAAGAATACTGACAATAGGATGCAAAATAACGTCGTACCGTCCCTATTTCGGGCAAATGCTGCAAAACGGCTTTGAAGCCCGGCATCAATGTCGATTTCATGGCCTCCATAAATACGACATCATACTTTTTTGCGGTCTCGATCATCCGACCAAGCTCACGAATATTAGAAGCCGAAGGCTTTTCACACAGCACATGTTTACCATGTTCCATAAAAAGGACGGCTTGTTCGGAATGCAACGCCGTAGGAGATGCAATATAAACGGCATCGATCAAAGGTGACGAAGCCATCTTCTCCAATGAAACAAACGTATGCGGAATATTGTGCTTTTCAGCAAAAGCATCTGCTGTATCTTGTGAACGGGAATAAATAGCCGTCACTTCAAATCGAGGATCTTCCGCAGCACCTCCCAATAACCAGTCCGATATAAAATTCGTCCCGATAACCCCGAATCGTAATTTAAAAACAGCACAACCCATCGACAACTATTTCACATTAACTTGTTCAAAAATAAGAATATTTAAAATAGACAACTATATTTTCAACATTTTTTTCTCCCGTTCCAAATCTTTCTCGTTAAGTTGAGGAGAAGGGACGGTACAGGTTTTAATATAATCTCCCTCTTGACATGTATAATTATAATAATGTAATTGTTCTTCCGTCAATTTATCTTTAGGAACAAGCTCTCCTTTCAACTCCAGAAAATCATCCATACAAGTACTATCCGAATATTTTATAAAAAGTATCCGTCTCGCTATCGGATTGCGGTTATAATCCAAACAGAGATACAGTCCTTTCAACATACGAGGATATTCATACATCGGCAGTTGCAAATAAATCGTGAACAAAGCCACTTGTGGAGTTTCCCGTTCATTGAACATGATATACGAATTCTGATGGTTACTGAATATGCCTACCCCCCAATGTGTCGTATTATATGCGCTCATGTGAGCGACCTTTACATAATCGTTATTCTCCGAAGGGGCAATAAGATAGGGTTCTATTTTTAACGAATCTAAAGATGATGAAAGACTATAACTAATATATATACCGCTATAATTATACACATCTTGGGCAGAACGCAACATCTCTTCCGTTAACATATTCATAAACGGATTATCTTTTTGTCCACTATTTATTGTAGGCTCTAATTCGAACAAGGCTTCTTTCAATTCTGTCAAATTTCCCAACAAACGCTTTTTCGAAACATTATTGACTTGCGAAAGGGCATAATCTAAAGCCTCCTCTTTCGGCATATCCTTTTTAACACAACTTACAAAAGTCGGAAGAACACTTGAGTAAAGAGAAGACAGGACACTGGCCGCCATATTGACATGGTCTGCTATCTCTTTCATTTTTACACCTTTATTACGTAAATATTCAATACGTTTATATATATCCAATAGATCATTCATATAAGCATATATAATAGGCAGTTTAACAAAATACTTTGCAAATAAATACCCATCATATTATATAGACATTGCATTAATATTACATTAATGTTACTTTATAAAACACTGTATGTATGAACTTTATTAATAATAAATATTCATTTTTAGTATCACAAACCGCCCATATATTTGCTGCCGAAATCAGAATTCGAACAACAGAGAAACAATATGATTACCGATACTAAAACGACAAAAATATCCAAAAAGAAATTATCCGACTTCTTATTTATACTTTGGGCAGGAGGTGCTGCACTTCTTTCTTATTCACTGGTATATGCCTTGCGTAAACCGTTTACCGCAGCGACTTTCGACGGACTCGATTTTTTCGGCATGGATTACAAAACAGCCACCAGCATTATTCAAATATCAGGATATCTTATTTCAAAATTTATCGGTATAAAACTAATTTCCGAATTAAAAAAAGAAAATCGCCTGAAATTCATTATTTCTTCTGTAGCCATAGCTGAATTATCACTAATACTATTCGGTGCATTACCTCGCCCATTCAATGTATTCGCTCTATTTTTCAACGGACTCTCATTGGGTTGCATGTGGGGAGTCATTTTCAGCTTTCTCGAAGGACGCAGAGTCACAGACCTATTGGCCAGTCTTATGGGGCTGAGTATTGCTGTCAGTTCAGGCACAGCGAAATCGATCGGACTATTCGTCATGAATAATCTGGGAATCGGAGAGTTCTGGATGCCGGCTTTAATCGGAGCTTTCGCATTTCCGCTATTATCCGGCTTAGGATGGTTAATGACACGTATGCCGCAACCGACAAAAGAGGACATCGAACAACGAACAGAGAGGGTAACATTAGACGGAAAGGCCCGTCTCAATATATTCAAAAATTTCATGCCCGTATTGGTGATGTTATTTTTCGCCAACTTGTTCATCACTATTCTGCAAGATATAAAAGAAGATTTCCTCGTAAAAATTCTGGATGTAAAAGCTGCCGGACTCTCATCTTGGGTCTTTGCCAAAGTAGATGCAAGTGTAACCGTGATAATTCTTATCATGTTCGGTTTGATGTCTCTCATAAAAAGCAATATAAAAGTTCTTTGCCTCTTATTAGGGCTTGTTTCTTGCGGAACAGCAACGTTAAGTTTCCTTGCTTTCAACTACAGTTCATTACAAATTTCGCCTATAATATGGCTATTCCTCCAAAGCCTTTCGCTTTATACCGTTTATCTCAGCTTTCAAACTATATTTTTCGACCGCTTTATCGCCTGTTTTAAAATAAAAGGAAATGTAGGATTTTTCATCATTACATTAGATTTTATCGGTTATACAGGAACAGTGCTCGTTTTAATATTCAAAGAATTTTTAAATCCCGGTATCAACTGGCTCGAATTTTATAACTTTATGTCCGGTTACATCGGTATCATCTGTTGCGTTGCTTTTTGTAGTTCAGCTATCTATCTGATACAACGGTACAAAAAAGAAAAGCTACCGGAAAACAAGAAATCAATATCTGCTAATTCTACAAACAATAATAGCGATAATGTATTGATCATGAGATCACAGACGATTTAACGAATAAAGAAATAATAAATTACATAATAAAGAATTGTTATGAAAAGAATTGAATGTATTATCATGGACTGGGCTGGAACAGCAGTAGATTATGGATGTTTTGCTCCTGTAGCAGCATTCCTGAAAGCTTTTGAGGAAATAGGAATCACGATAAGTATGGAACAAGCCCGCCGTCCGATGGGAATGGCTAAAATCGATCACATCCGGGAACTTTTTAAAATGGAGGGTATCGGAGACACCTTTGAAAAAATCTATAACCGGAAATGGACGGAAGATGATGTTATTGCCATGAACAAAAAATTCGAGGGGTATCTCTTCGCTTCGCTGGCCGATTATACCGATCCGATTCCCGGTGTTATAGAAACTTTAAAAAATCTCAGATCTCAAGGCATAAAAATCGGTTCTACAACCGGTTATACCCAAGCTATGATGGATGTAGTATTACCGAATGCGGCTGCGAAAGGGTATAAAACGGACAATTGTGTAACTCCCGATAAATTACCTGCCGGACGTCCCTATCCATACATGATATATCAAAATATGATCGATCTCGATATTCCGTCTGTCGATTATATTCTGAAATACGGTGATACTATCGCCGATATTAAGGAAGGTCGGAATGCTAAAGTGTGGACTGTCGGTGTAATACTCGGCAGTAATGAAATGGGTCTGACAGAAAAAGAAGTTGCCGACATGCCGACTCAAGAACTGGAAATCCGCAAAGCCGAAGTAAAAAAACGGATGCTCGATGCCGGAGCGCACTTTGTCATCGATACGATCAAAGAACTTCCCTCTGTGATCGATACTATAAATAAAAGATTAAATAACGAACAATTCTAAATAATTATAATTATGAGACCCTATATTTTACTAACTCCCGGACCGCTTACGACATCCGAATCCGTTAAAGCAACCATGATGACCGACTGGTGTACATGGGACGAAGATTATAATCTCCATATTGTCGAAGAAATAAGAAAATCTCTTGTCGAACTGGCAACCAAAGCGACAGATGAATACACCTCCATATTGCTTCAAGGAAGCGGAACTTATTGTGTAGAAGCCGTTATCGGAAGCACCATAAAGGCCGGAGATAAACTACTTATACTAAGCAATGGCGCATACGGTGACAGAATGGGTAACATTGCAGAATATCATGGTATCCATTATGACATGCTGGCTTTTGACGAAACAGAACAGGTTTCTGTAGAGTACGTAGATGACTATCTTGCCCATAATGCCGAGATTACACACGTTGCAATAGTCCACTGCGAAACAACTACCGGAGTACTGAATCCACTGAAAGAAATCGCCCATATCGTAAAAATGCACGGAAAGAAACTGATCGTAGATGCGATGAGCAGTTTCGGCGGAGTTCCTTTAGATGTTCAGGAACTTGGCATCGATTTCATGATCAGCAGTGCAAATAAATGTATTCAAGGTGTTCCCGGATTCGGTTTCATTATTGTCCGGAAATCGGAACTCAAATACTGCAAAGGCGTATCCAAATCCTTGTCTCTCGATATCTATGACCAATGGGAAACCATGGAAAAAGGTCATGGCAAATGGCGTTTTACTTCTCCGACTCATGTAGTGCGTGCATTCAAACAAGCCATGGATGAGTTGAAAGAAGAGGGCGGTGTTGCAGCCCGTCACAAAAGATATTGTGAGAATCACGACATTTTGGTAAAAGGCATGCGTTCATTAGGATTCGAGACATTACTGCCTGACAATATGCAATCTCCTATTATTACCTCTTTCCTCTATCCGAAAAGCAATTTCGATTTTAAGAGCTTTTATGCTCAGTTGAAAGAAAAAGGATTCGTTATTTATCCGGGCAAAATATCTCAAGCAGATACTTTCCGCATCGGTAATATCGGGGATGTTTATCCAGAAGATTTCAAGCGTTTGATCGAAGCTATACAGAGCACTAAATATTAATTACCAAGAGCCTGCCTAAATGTCGACAGGCTCTAATCTATATATAATCGGGGATGACTAAGAGCCTGTCTAAATTTTCCAACAAAAAAATACTATCAGGTCATCTTTGCGTTTTCTTCCGGTCTTTTTTCCCGTTTTCACTCGTCAGATAGCCCGCTATCCTCCTCCTGAAAACAGAAAA
>URAV01000005.1 GCA_900545915.1 uncultured Porphyromonadaceae bacterium | reverse complement strand
CAGATAGCCCGCTATCATCCTCCTAAAAACAGAAAAACATCCTCGAAAGAATCTCGCAAATCTGACCCGAGCAAAATTTACGACAGGCTCTAAGACACAGTCAAAGATAATACATTAAAGTGGATGTAAAAAAAAGGTTCGCCTCTTTCAGATACATTATATATAATTTTTTTCTCTTTGGGGATTTAACTGAGAGAAAATAAAATAATCTCAAAAAAGTGGAATATTTTGTGTGGAAAAAAATAAAAACGATCTGATTTTTGTTAACTTTGTAATAGCACTAAAAAATAAATGATTATGAAAAACTTATCAGCATTATTTGCCTTTTTGGGCGGCGCAGCTGTTGGTGCTGCACTGGGAGTTCTGTTTGCTCCGGAAAAAGGAGAGGATACTCGTAAACGAATTTGCCAGCTCCTTCGTGAAAAAGGAATTAAATTGAACCATCATGAGATGGATGAATTGGTAGATCAGATTACTTCAGAACTAAGCTCGGATAAAGAGTAGAAAATTCTTGGGACAAGTATGGCATTTGTATAATATATGCTTGTTATACTTGTCCTTTAAGTTTATGTGTTTTATGATAAATAATGATTCAAAATCTGTATCTGTGCATCAATTGATTTCTGAAATAAAAGAGTATCTTGGATTACAACGAGATTTATTGAAAGTTGAGGGAGTTGAGAAACTTACAATTCTTATTTCGGCTTTTCTTGTTTTAATGATAAGTGTCATTCTTGGGGGAGGGGCTCTTTTTTATTTGCTTTTTGCTTTGGCTTATTTATTAGAACCGGCTATTGGCCTAATAGGGGCTTTTAGTATTATAGGCTGTATTTGCCTGTTGATGTTAGTCATTGTTATTTTATTAAGAAAACAGCTCATAATTAACCCGATAGTTCGGTTTCTGTATAAATTATTTTTAAAAGATATATGATGAATATCCAAGAGAAAAAGATAACGTTAGAAGATTTGTTGATTCAAAAACAAGAACTGAAAAAACAAATTGAAAATCAGCAACAAAAACTTGTCGAGTCTTATCATTTGTTGACAGAACCGTTTACTTTTAATCCGATGCATTCGTCATTGATGAAAAAATTGACAACGGGATTTGCCATATTTGACGGTTTTATGATAGGATTAAAAATTATCCGTAAAATAAAAAATCTGTTCCGTTAATTTTAAAAAGAGCATGGATGTTGTAAATAAATAAGAATTTCCTTGCAAATATAGTTTAATTCCTCTATTTTTGTGTTCAAATTTTAAAATCAAATTAATCAAGAAGAGTAAAAAGTAAAAAACGTAAGTATGAAAAAGAATTTATTCTATTTGTTTATAGCATTGTTTGCTGTTACATTTATGACTGCATGTGGTGACGACGATGATGATAAGGATAAAGATACAGGTATTAATGTTGCCGGATCATATACCGGTACGATTATTATTAATATTGGTGATGAAGAATCGGAAAATCCGATAAAATTGGAAAATCAGGAATTTACCGTAACTCAGAATGGACAAGAATCTATTAATTTATCTATTTCAGGACTTATATTACAAGAAGGTCTTGATCCTATGAATATTAATGTACCGAATGTGCCTTTTTCCGTAGATGGGGAAAAAGTTATTTTGAATTCGACAAACCTTAATATTCCTTTAAAAGTATTAGGTGATTTGGATGCATATATCAACTCTATGGTGGGAGATTTCCAAGGGAGTGAAGTCTCTTTAAAAATTGTAGCAGAACAAGAGTTGGTAGAAAAAGTATATATAACTGTTACGGGAACGAAAAAGTAAAAACTTTATTCAATAAATCATGAGGTAAAGGTGAGGATTTGTTCAAATCTTCACCTTTGTTGTTTTTGAAGAAGTTAATTTGTTGAATTATGAGAACTTTACCTTGAAATCTATTGTTTTTTGTACATAACGTATAAAAAAATTGTTATGTATAAGAAATTATTATTTTTTGCCGGAGTGTTATTGCTCCTGTCTTCGTGTACTAATGACTACACAATCGAAGGAACTGTAGATAAGATGGCAGATGGAACAAAAGTTCTTCTCCGAAAACAGGTGGATGAATCGTTTGTCGACATGGACAGTACTTTTGTAAAAAATGGAAAGTTTGCATTTCGAGGAAAACAAGATACTGCGACTATGGCATTATTGACAGTCGAGAGTAAAGAGAAATTGCCTTATATGCCGGTTCTGTTTATTTTGGAAAATGGAAATTTGAAAGTTAATGTAGATACAGTTTCATCAGTGTCAGGTACAAAGTTGAATGATGTATTTCAAAGTTATATGGAATCTCGATTTAGTACGGATAAAAAAATGGAACAACTTAGTCGAGAATATGTGACGGATTATCTTACGGGGACATTGACGGACAGTATCTTGACAAAATTGAAAAAACAATTTTCAGACGAAGAGACCAATTTGAGAATCTTAACTCAAAAGTATATACAAAATAATACCGACAATGTTTCGGGAGTTTACGTATTTCTTCAAAACAGTTATTTATTCTCACCTGAAGAACAAGCCTCGATAATTCGGGACGCAAAACCGTTTTTTAAAGAAAATCGTATGATACGGACGTTTTCGGATATTTTAGAACATACCCGAAATATAGCTGTCGGGATGCCGTATGTTGATTTAAAGATGCAAGATCCGGAGGGAAAGGAGATTTCATTATCTGATTATATTGGAAAAGGAAAATACGTGTTGATCGATTTTTGGGCTTCATGGTGCGCTCCTTGCCGAAAACAGATGCCGACATTGATCAGTTTATATGATCGGTTTAAAAATAAGAACTTTGAAATTGTCGGTGTTTCGTTTGACAATAATAAAAATGAGTGGATTCAATACATCCGGAATGCAAAACTTCCGTGGCCTCAGATGAGCGATTTGAACGGATGGGAGTCAGAGGCAGTATTGCTCTATGCAATACAAGGCATACCGCATACGATATTAGTAGATCCGCAAGGAAAAATTGTAGCAAAAGATTTGAAAGGTTCAGCTTTGGTGAAGAAATTAGAAGAAGTCCTGAAATAATTTGAATAATAAGACTATCTTTGCATTGTCATACAAAAGAGAGGTGTAGGCCTCTCTTTTGGCATTAATTGAGAAGAAATGAAACGAATTTTTATTTTTATTATTTTGTCTTTGTGTATAGTCTCGGGGGGGAAAGCTCAGCAGATTGATTACAAAGCTACAGCATTTAACTTATTCTTGAATGGAAAAATTTCCCAGTGGCCATGGGTCATTAATAAGATGGTTGCTGATCCTAAATTGCAAGATACAGAAGGACAGTTGGAAATTTTAACATATTATTATGGTTTGGTCGGTCATTTGATGGATGTCGGGCAGAAAAAACAGGCGTCGGAGAATTTGCGGAAGGCCAATGAGCTTGCGATGAAGCTGTATAAAACAAATCCGGACAATCCTCTTTTACTTGGTCTCATGTCTAATTTGACAGGTTTCCAAATAGCCCTATCCCCTTTGAAAGCTACAACTTTAGCTAAAGGTATGATGAATAAGGCTAAAAAATCTATTGCTAAAGGACCGAATGATCCGCATGTGAATATTTTATATTCGAATATCTTGTTCTATATGCCGGGAATATTTGGAGGAGATACGGAGAAAGCGTTACAAGGTTATAAAAAAGCTTTACGAACAATGGAAGCTGATCCCGAATTGAAAAAAAATAATTGGATGTACATTCAATTAATGGTAACAATCGGGGTTGTAGAAGAAAAACGAGAGAATTATGTGGAAGCTCAGAAAATGTATCGTAAAGTTTTAGAGTTATATCCGGAATATGCACATGTGAAAAATGTTTCTTATCCTCGTTTATTGGAAAAAATGAAAGGTTGATACGGTATTTAATTTATCTCATTAGCTTATAAAAGGATGAATTATATTGAAGTTAAAATACAAATAACCCCCTGTTCCGAAGTAAGTGCAGATTTGCTTTCTGCATTTTTAGGGGAGATCGGATTCGATAGCTTTGTTCCCTTTGAAGAAGGACTTTTTGCGTATATACCGTCATCTTTATTCGATGAAGATCGTATGAAGCAATCGTTCGCTTTAATTCCGGTCGATTGTGCAATCGATTATTCTGTAATCGAAATTCCAGATCGTAATTGGAATGAAGAGTGGGAAAAAAACTATTTTACACCTATTGTAATCGGTAATGAGTGTGTAGTTCATAGCTCTTTTCATACTGATATACCCGAGGTGAAATATGACATTTTGATAGATCCGAAAATGTCGTTCGGGACGGGACATCATGAGACAACGAGTACTATGATGGAAATGATGCTCAAAACTTCATTTGAGAACAAAGTTGTTTTGGATATGGGATGCGGAACGGCCATATTGTCCATTTTGGCGAGTCTGAGAGGTGCAAAATCGGTCACAGGAGTCGATATCGATGAATGGGCTTATGAAAATGCTCTTGAAAATATTCGACTGAATCATATTTCGAATATAGATATTTTATTAGGAGGTTCAGAACAAATTGCCGGTAAAAACTATGATATTATATTGGCGAATATAAATCGGAATGTCTTGTTAGAGAATATGAAAATTTATAGTTCTTGCATGAATGAAAATTCTGAACTTTATATGAGCGGATTTTACAAAGAGGATATTCCGGTGATATGCGAAGAGGCAAATCGCTGTGGGTTAGTATTGGAGACTTATACCGAGAAAAACCGATGGGTGGGTACTAAATTCGTAAAGAAAGCTAATATATGAAGCCATTGCAAAAGGTTACGATATATGATTTAGCCAAAGAATTGAATACTTCGGCTTCGACCGTTTCACGAGCTTTGCAGAATCATCCGAGAATTAGTGAAAAGATGAAAAAAGCGGTGTCGGAGCTCGCAGAGAAGATGAATTATCATCCCGATCCAGTAGCCCATCATCTAAGAACGGGAAAAGGATCGGTTATCGGAGTTATTGTTCCGAGAATCGATCGCCATTTTTTTGCTTCGGTCATCGGGGGAATCGAGAGTGTCGCCCATGCTGCAGGTTATAGCGTTTTAGTTTCCCAGTCGAACGAACGTTGGGAAGAAGAAAAGAATATCGTAAAAACTATGCTTGCGAAGAAAATCGATGGTTTGGCAATATCTTTGGCTTCAGAAACTACTGATTATAAACATTTCGATGCTGTTGTTAGCAGAGGAGTACCGGTTGTTTTTTTTGATAGAGTTCCGTTAGACAAGAGGAGCAGTTGTGTGAGAATAGATAATCGGACGGCAGCCTATAATGCAGTTATGCATTTAATAGAGCAGGGTTGTACTCGTATAGTTCATCTATCAGGACCTCAGGCTATTAGTGTTTATAAAGATCGACAAGACGGATATGTTCAAGCTTTGATGGATTCGGATATTCGGGTAGATTCATCTTTAATTTTTGAAAACAGTATCACTTTAGCCACAGGAGAAAAGGCCGGAGAAAAAATACTTAAAATGCCTGTTCTTCCGGATGCGATTTTTTCTGCCGGAGATTATTCGGCAATGGGGGTTATGCATGTTTTGAAAAAAAATGGAGTGAAAGTTCCTGAAGACGTTGCTATTGTCGGATTTGCTAATGAACCTTTTGATTCTTTTGTTGAGCCTCCTTTAAGTTCTGTTGATCAAGTAAATAAAAAAATGGGTGAGACAGTAGCTGAAGTTTTATTAGAAGAAATGTCTGTTGATCCAGAAAACCGGAAATGGGTCGATAAGGTATTGGACTCTTCTTTGATTATAAGAGAGTCGTCGATTAAAAAAGATAATTTATCAAAAAAAGATATTTGAGGTATTGTTTGAAGATTATTTTTTTATACATTTGTGCAATCGATTACACAATCTAAATATAAAGTTTGAGTTGAAGATATTGGTAATTGAATATAATAGTTTAATAATCAAATATATAAATTAGATAGTTATGAAAACAAATTACGAACTTCGCTATGCGAGCAATCCTCGAGATGCGAAAAGCTATGATACGACTCGTTTGCGTGAGGATTTTTTGATTCAGAACTTATTTGTAAATAATGAAGTAAATATGGTTTACTCTATGTATGATCGTTTGATTGTAGGAGGAGCTAAACCGGTAGGTGAAGTACTTACATTAGAAGCGATAGATCCGTTAAAAGCGACACATTTCCTTTCTCGTCGTGAATTGGGAATATTCAATGTCGGAGGTCCGGGCTGTGTAAAAGTGGGAGATACGGCTTTTGATTTGAATTACAAAGAAGCTTTATATCTCGGTGCAGGCGAACGGACTGTTACATTTGAAAGTCTGGATGATAAGAATCCGGCAAAATTTTACTTCAATTCTGCTCCGGCGCATAAAACTTATCCGGATAAAAAAGTAACGAAAGCTGATGCGGTAGTTGCGGAAATGGGTTCATTAGAAGGATCTAATCATCGTAACATCAATAAGATGTTGGTATCTCAAGTATTGGAAACATGCCAGTTGCAAATGGGTATGACAGAATTGCAGCCGGGCAGTGTTTGGAATACTATGCCTGCACATACTCATAGTCGCCGGATGGAAGCATATTTCTATTTTGAAGTTCCGGAAGGAAATGCAGTTTGTCATTTCATGGGAGAGCCGACCGAAACTCGCCATATTTGGATGAAAGGAGATGAAGCCGTATTGTCGCCCGAATGGTCGATACACTCTGCTGCTGCAACTAGTAATTATACTTTTATTTGGGGTATGGGCGGTGAAAATCTGGATTATGGTGATCAGGATTTTTATAAAAATACAGATCTTAGATAAAAACTTAAACACACTAACTTTATTAAATATGGTAAATTTCTCATTAGAAGGTAAGGTTGCACTTGTAACAGGCGCTTCTTACGGTATCGGTTTCGCTTTGGCTACTGCATTTGCACAAGCCGGTGCAAAAATCGTTTTTAACGATATTAAACCTGAGTTGGTTGAAAAAGGATTGGCAGCTTATGAAGCTGAAGGGATTAAAGCACATGGTTATGTTTGTGATGTAACAAATGAAGATCAGGTTAATGCTTTGGTTGCTCAAATAGAAAAAGAAGTCGGGGTTATCGATATCTTGGTAAATAATGCCGGTATTATCAAACGTATTCCTATGCACGAAATGTCTGCAGCGGATTTTCGTCAGGTGATCGATATCGACTTGAATGGTCCGTTTATCGTATCTAAGGCAGTTATTCCTTCTATGATAAAGAAAGGACATGGTAAAATTATCAATATTTGTTCGATGATGAGCGAATTGGGGCGTGAAACCGTATCTGCTTATGCAGCAGCAAAAGGTGGTCTCAAAATGTTGACGAAAAATATTGCCTCTGAATACGGTGAATATAATATTCAGTGTAACGGCATTGGCCCGGGATATATTGCAACTCCTCAAACTGCTCCGTTACGGGAAAAACAACCTGATGGATCAAGACATCCGTTTGATTCTTTCATTGTTGCAAAAACTCCCGCTGCCCGTTGGGGTACTCCGGAAGATTTGATGGGTCCGGCTGTGTTTTTAGCTTCAGAAGCGTCTAATTTCGTTAATGGCCATATCCTTTATGTAGATGGTGGTATTTTGGCTTATATCGGAAAACAACCCCAATAAAGAACGGGAGATAAAAATACACCCTCTATCTCGATTTTGAGACAGAGGGTTGCTTTGTATATATAATTAACCAATAAATTAAGATATGAAAAAAATCTTTTTATTACTGTTTATTGCAATTATCGGATTCTCTTGTAGTGGAGGTAAGAGTGTCAAGATTTCTGTAAAGAATGATTCAACGATAGATCGGGAAAATGAAATAGCTGAAATTTCTATGAATAGCGTGACTGAGATGCTCGGGCTATCCGATACGGCACAATTCGTTATTTTGGATGCACAAGGCAAACAACTGCCTTATCAATTGACTTATGACGGTAATTTGATCTTTCCGGTTACGGTGAAGGCTAATTCTTCTGTCGAATATACTGTACAAGCCGGGATACCCGAAAAATACGATACGGTAACTTGCGGAAGACAGTATCCCGAACGTGTAGACGATATTGCTTGGGAAAATGATAAAATAGCTTTCCGTACTTATGGACCGGCTCTTCAAGCTACAGGAGAAAGAGCATTCGGCTATGACATTTGGGTAAAGTCGGTAGCAGAACCGGTTGTTGAAAAGCGCTATGAAGGGGAGTTGAATCCTGAAACAAAAGCCCGTATCGCGGAATTAAAGAAAACAGATCCCAAAGCTGCTGATGAATTGTATAAATCTGTATCATATCATGTAGATCATGGAGACGGATTGGATTGTTATAAGGTAGGACCTACTTTGGGGGGAGGGACTGCCGCATTGATGGTGAACGATACGATTGTGTACCCATATTGTTATAAGACGTTTGAGATATTGGATAATGGTCCTTTGCGCTTTACTGTAAAGCTGACATATAATCCGTTGATTGTAAATGGCGATTCTGTGGTTGAAACTCGTTTGATTTCATTGGATGCCGGTTCTCAGTTAAATAAAACCGTCGTGACTTATGATAACCTGAAAGAAACGACACCGATAGTTGCCGGTATAGTATTACATGATCCGGAATCTTCGGCTCAATATGAAGTTTCGGCAGAAAAAGGTTATGTTACCTATGCCGATCCGACCGATAATCCGAATAATAATAATGGAACAATATTTGTCGGAGCTATTTTGCCGACGGCCAAAGATGCAAAAGCCGTTTATTTTGAAGAAAAAGAAAAAAACAGTTTGAGAGGCGGAGCTGACGGTCATGTGCTTGCTATTGCAGATTACACTCCCGGTTCGGAATTAGTCTATTATTGGGGAGCGGGATGGAGTAAGTATGGATTCGATACAATCGAAGATTGGAATGCATACATCGATGAGGAGGCTACATTAAAGAGTGAACCGTTGACAGTATCTATCATAAAGTAAAATGCAAATCGAGAATAGAGATAACGACTATGTTCGATTGCCTATTCTAATAAAATTTAAACAGATGCAAAAATAGTATATGACTATATTTTGCGAGAGCCGGTCAATATTTACGTTATTGACCGGTTTTTATTTAGACAAGGCTCTCAGAGCCTATCTAAATTTTACTCGGGTCAGATTTGAGAGTTCCTTTCGAGGATATTTTTCTGTTTTTACGAGGATGATACTGAGCTATCTGACGAGGGAAAACGAGAAAAAAGACCGGAAGAAAACACAAAAATGACCTGATAATATTTTTTGTTGGAAAATTTGGACAGGCTCTTATTTAATCAAAAAATATTTTTACGTTTGCAGCTGTATTTAAACAATGTAATATATGAAGCGTGTTCGGCGTATTATAAGAAATATTATCGCATTCTTTTTTATTTCGACGATTCTTTCAGTTCTTTTATACCGTTTTATTCCGGTATATATAACGCCTCTTATGTTGATCCGTTATACACAAGATATTATGGCCGGAGAAAAGCCCCGTTTATATCATCGATGGATTTCTTTAGAAGATATGAGCAGATGGTTGCCTCAAGCGGTAGTCGCCTCAGAAGATAATCTTTTTTTAGAACATTCAGGGTTTGATTTTCAGCAAATAAAGAAGGCGATAGAAGAAAATAAAACACGTAAAAAAGCCAGAGGAGCGAGTACTATATCTCAGCAGACCGCTAAAAATGTGTTTTTATGGCCGGGACATTCCTTTATTCGCAAAGGATTGGAGGCTTATTTTACATTTTTGATAGAACAGTTATGGGGAAAGAAACGAATTATGGAAGTGTATCTGAATTCTATCGAAATGGGCAAAAATATATATGGTGCGGAAGCTGTTGCAGAACACCATTTTGGAACTACAGCCCGAAGGCTTACCCGATCGCAGTGTGCTCTTATTGCCGCATCGTTACCTAATCCTCTCAATTTCGATTCATCGGCACCCTCTCCCTATATGCAGAAGAGAAAGCGAAAAATTTTGTTATTGATGGATCAAATAGGTACTGTGAAATTCTGATGCGATTTTTTATTTCTTGCAAATAGCTATTTTGTGAGATTATTTTTGTTCAAATTTGTAGAATAATAGGATTGTTCGCTTTTATTTTGTTATATTTGCACTTCAAAATAGAGAAGATATGTCAAAACAAAAAAATAACAGTACAAATGCAATATTGCTGATGCATTGTCCAGACCAGCCGGGTATATTAGCTGTTGTAACAGATTTTATTAATGTGAACGGAGGGAATATCCTGTATCTTGATCAATATGTGGATCGGGAAAATCATGCGTTCTTTATGCGGGTGGAGTGGGATCTGACAAATTTTATTATTCCGCAAAATAAAATAGAAGATTATTTCAATACATTATACGGACAAAAATATGATATGAGTTTTAATCTCTATTTTAATGACCGTAAGCCACGTATGGCTATATTCGTATCGAAGATGTCTCATTGTTTGTACGATATATTGGCGCGATATACGGCCGGAGAATGGAATGTTGAGATTCCTGTTATTATCAGTAACCATCCCGATTTAGAAAGTGTAGCTAAAAGATTCGATATAGATTATCATGTATTTCCTATCAATAAGGACAATAAGATCGAACAAGAAGCAAAAGAGTTGGAGCTGTTGAAAGAGTATGATATAGATTTTATCGTATTGGCACGATATATGCAAGTCGTTTCTTCCGATTTTATAACGCATTATCCCGATAAGATCATAAATATTCATCATTCGTTTCTTCCGGCATTTATGGGAGCTAAGCCTTATCATGCGGCTTTTGAGCGGGGAGTGAAGTTAATCGGAGCTACAAGTCATTACGTAACGACAGACCTTGATGCAGGTCCTATTATCGAACAAGATATCGTTCGTATTTCTCACAAAGATTCTATTTCCGACTTGGTCTATAAAGGTCAGGATCTCGAAAAAATAGTATTATCTCGAGCTGTAGAAAAGCATATCGATCGGAAAATATTGACTTATCGCAACAAAACCGTTGTTTTCAATTAAGGGAAAATGAAAGTTGCAATTGTAAAATATAATGCCGGTAATATTTATTCAGTAGATTGTGCTTTAAGAAGAGTCGGGGTAGAAGCAGAAATTACGGATAATAAAGAAATATTGATGTCGGCTGATAAAATAATATTTCCGGGAGTAGGAGAGGCGGCGTCGACGATGCGTTATTTGAAAAAAAATAATCTGGATTCTTTAATTAAAGACTTGAAGCAACCGGTATTAGGCATTTGTATAGGAATGCAACTGATGTGTCGGCATTCAGAAGAAGGAGATGTCGATTGTTTGAATATATTCGATGTCGATGTAAAGCGTTTTCATACTGAAAGTACAGAGTACAAAATACCGCATATGGGATGGAATACGGTGAGGAATGTCGATATGCGTGTGTTCCCGCAAAATGTTGAAAACCAATATGTATATTTTGTTCATAGCTATTATGTTCCAATATGTGAATACACCACTGCTGAGACAGAATATATTTTGCCTTTTAGTGCGGCTTTACATAAAGATAATTTTTATGCTTCTCAGTTTCATATAGAAAAAAGCGGAGCTGTCGGAGAAGATATATTTAATCATTTTTTGTCATTATAAACATATAGAATGATATGATTGAATTAATACCGGCGATAGATATAATAGACGGTAAGTGTGTGCGCTTGTCGCAAGGTGATTATAAACGTATGACTACATATAATCATGATCCGCTGGAGGTTGCAAAAGAATTTCAGGATCATGGAATAAGGCGATTGCACGTTGTCGATTTAGATGGAGCTAAAGCTCATCATATAGTGAATTATAAAGCTTTAGAACGTATTGCTTCTCGTACGTCGTTGATAATAGATTTTGGGGGTGGCATTAAATCTGACGGAGATTTGGAAATCGCTTTCGAGTCGGGTGCTCAGATGGTAACCGGAGGCAGTATTGCTGTAAAAAATCCGGAGATATTTTTGTCATGGCTTGAGAAATTCGGTTCAGAAAAGATAATTCTTGGAGCTGATGCTAAAAATGGAAAAATTGCAGTCGGAGGATGGACGGAATCGTCAGATAAAGAGCTTATCCCGTTTGTTGAAACGTATGTAGAATCCGGAGTAAAAAAAGTAATTACTACGGATATTTGTAAAGATGGAATGCTGAACGGGCCATCTGTCGATTTATATAAAAAGATGATGTCTGTAATTCCTGAGATTTATTTGATAGCAAGTGGTGGAGTTTCCTCTATCGAAGATATTGAAAAATTAGAGTCGGCCGGAGTTCCTGCCGTCATATTCGGGAAAGCCCTTTATGAAGGCCGTATAACATTGAAGGAATTGTTACGTTTTTTATAAAAATAGATATGTTAGCAAAGCGAATTATTCCATGTTTGGATGTAAAAGACGGTAAAACTGTAAAGGGGGTAAATTTTATAAATTTCAGAGATGCAGGAGATCCGGTTGAATTGGGGCACGCATATAGCCGACAGGGTGCAGACGAGTTGGTTTATTTAGATATAACCGCTTCTTATGAAGGACGCAAGACATTTACGGAAATTGTCAAGAAGGTTGCAGCTAAAGTATCTATTCCGTTTACCGTCGGTGGTGGAATAAATGAAATAAATGATGTTGACCGTTTACTGAATGCCGGTGCAGACAAAGTTTCAATAAATTCTTCTGCATTGAAGAATCCGAAATTAATTGAAGAAATTGCAAAAAATTTCGGTTCACAAGTTTGTGTTGTTGCCATAGATGCTAACTTTGACGATAATTTATGGCGTTGTTATTTAAATGGAGGAAGAGTTCCGACAGATAAAGAGCTTTTTTCTTGGGCAAGAGAAGCACAGGAGAGAGGTGCAGGAGAGATATTGTTTACCAGTATGACTCATGATGGCGTAAAAGACGGATATGCAAATGATGCGTTAACAACATTGAATTCTGAGCTGAATATTCCGGTGATAGCATCAGGAGGCGCTGGTAAGAAAGAACACTTTAGAGATGTTTTCCAGAAAGGGAAGGCTGATGCTGCTCTTGCCGCAAGTGTATTTCATTTTGGGGAGATTTCTATTTCAGAACTTAAAGATTATTTAGATCGAGAAAATATTTGTGTAAGAAAATAACGTATTGAAATGAATATAGATTTTGCAAAAATGGGAGGATTGATTCCTGCAATTATACAGGATAGTTATACTTCTAAAGTCCTGATGTTGGGCTTTATGAATGAGGAAGCGTTAGCAAAGACTAAAGAATTAGGTAAAGTAACATTTTTTAGTCGTACTAAGAATCGATTATGGACAAAGGGTGAAGAAAGCGGTAATTTTTTGTTGGTTGATTCAATAAAAGAAGATTGTGATAAAGACACGCTTCTTATCAAAGTACGTCCGGTAGGTCCGGTTTGCCATACGGGTAGCGATACATGTTTTGATGAAAAAAACGAGGAAGATATTATGTTTATTAAGTATCTTCAAGATTTTATAGATCGCCGTAAAAAAGAGATGCCGGAAGGTTCGTACACGACTTCTCTGTTTAACAAAGGAATAAACAGAATGGCGCAAAAAGTCGGAGAGGAGGCTGTGGAGACGGTAATTGAGGCAACGAACGGGACAGATGATCGGCTTATCTATGAGGCATCTGATCTAATTTACCATTTGATTGTATTATTGACGTCAAAAGGATATCGGATAGAAGATCTTGCCAGAGAATTGAAAAAACGGCATAAAGAATAGAATTTATGGAAGATGCGTTATTGATACAATATGATCATGTTGAAGTCTGCCGTAAGGAACTTGTTGTTCTGAAAGATGTAAATTTTAAATTGTATTCGGGAGAGTTTGTTTATTTTATCGGTCGGGTAGGTACAGGGAAAAGTAGCCTGTTGAAGACGATGTATGCTGAGATTCCGGTAGTTGAAGGGGAGGCCTCTGTTCTTGGATTTAATATGAAATCTCTCCAAAAGAAGGATATACCTCAGTTGAGGAGGAAAATAGGTATCGTATTTCAAGATTTTCAGTTATTGACCGATAGATCTGTAAAAGACAATCTCAATTTTGTTCTTCAAGCGACCGGTTGGAAAAACAAGGCAGAGATAACTGAGAGAGTAGAGCAAGTCTTGGTGCAAGTCGGCATGCAAAATAAAGCGTATAAAATGCCGCATGAGTTATCGGGAGGGGAACAGCAAAGAATTGTTATAGCCAGAGCGTTATTGAATTCTCCGCAGATTATTTTGGCGGATGAACCGACCGGAAATCTCGACCCTCAGACTGGACAACAAATTGTATCGTTATTGCATTCTATTTGTCAGACGGGCACGGCTGTTATTATGACGACCCATAATCATCGGCTGGTAGAAGAGTTTCCCGGTCGCTTATTGAAATGTGAGAACAAATGTTTATCTGAAGTCTCTCTTTAAGTATCGGTTGCTTATTATATATAATATCTTATCTTTGCATTTTAGATATTGAATATAAATTATTGAAAATACAGGTATTTAATATACGAACTATTAATTGAAAGAATAAAAATGAAAGTTTTAAAGTTTGGTGGAACTTCTGTGGGCTCAGCACAAAGAATGAAAGATGTTGCCAAATTGATTTGTGATGGAGAGCAGAAGATAGTTGTTTTGTCTGCTATGTCCGGCACAACGAATACACTCGTAGAAATTTCGGATTATTTATATAAAAAAAATCCGGATGGAGCTAATGAAATTATCAATGGCCTTGAGCATAAATATATGCAGGTTATCGATGAACTGTATAGTACAGACGAGTATAAACAGAAGGCTACTGAAATTGTAAAATCTCACTTCGACTATATTCGTTCTTTTACGAAAGATCTTTTTACTCTCTTTGAAGAGAAAGTGATTTTGGCTCAAGGAGAGCTGATATCGACGGCTATGGTAAATTTGTACCTGAATGAGACAGGTGTAAAATCTGTATTGATCCCGGCTTTGGATTATATGCGAACGGATAAAAACGCCGAGCCAGATCCGATATATATTAAAACGAAATTAAAAGATTTATTGTCTGTAAATCCCGATGCACCTATTTATATAACGCAAGGTTATATCTGCCGGAATGCTTATGGTGAAATAGATAATTTGCAACGAGGAGGAAGCGACTATTCCGCTTCATTGATCGGTGCAGCTATTCAGGCTGACGAGATACAAATATGGACAGATATTGATGGTATGCATAATAATGATCCTCGATTTGTTAAAAATACTTCTCCGGTAAGATATTTGCATTTTGAGGAGGCTGCGGAATTAGCATATTTCGGGGCAAAGATATTGCATCCTACCTGTATTCTTCCGGCTAAACTAAATAATATCCCGGTACGTTTATTAAATACAATGGAACCTGAAGCTCCGGGAACTTTGATTTACAATCAATCAGAGCCGGGAAAGATAAAAGCTGTAGCGGCAAAAGACGGTATTACAGCCATTAAAATCAAATCGGGGCGTATGCTCTTGGCTTACGGATTCTTGCGTAAGGTTTTTGAGATTTTCGAAAGCTATCAGACAGCTATAGATATGGTGACCACTTCGGAAGTAGGAGTCTCCGTGACTATCGATAATACAAAACATTTAACAGAAATTTTAGATGATCTGAAAAAATTCGGTACTGTCACAGTCGATGAAGATATGGTTATTATTTGTGTTGTCGGAGATTTAGAATGGAATAATATCGGATTCGAATCGAATACAATGCAGGCAATGAAAGATATTCCGGTAAGAATGGTATCTTACGGAGGTAGTAATTACAACATATCGTTTCTGATAAAATCAAAAGACAAGACTGCTGCATTACAATCTTTAAGTAAATATTTGTTTGATAAATAAGAAGAGAAAAAACACGGACTATTAAAAAGTAGTCCGTGTTTTTTAAAAATTGGTTGCATTTATTGTAGTCGACAGGCCTAAAAACATTTTCATAGGCTTTTAAATCTTAAAATATTAAATTGATAAATATATGAAAGGCGTTTTCCCGATCGATAAGTTCAGAAATATAGAGACCCCCTTTTACTATTATGATACCTCTTTACTGAGGGAGACATTAGATAAAATAAAACAAGAAACAGTTTTGCATTCAAATTATCATGTTCATTATGCTGTAAAAGCGAATGCCAATAACCGTATACTCTCTATTATTAGAGAGAATGGATTAGGTGCAGATTGTGTGAGCGGAGGAGAAATAAAAGCTGCTTTGGATGCTGGTTTTCCGGCTCAAAAAATCGTTTTTGCAGGGGTTGGTAAGGCTGATTGGGAAATTAAGTTAGGACTGGAATCTGATATATATTGTTTTAATGTAGAATCCGTTCCGGAGTTGGATAATATCGATGAATTAGCGGCTTTATACGGTAAGACCGCTTCGATAGCTTTACGTATTAATCCTAATATTGATGCACATACGCATCACTATATTACTACGGGGTTGAGTGAGAATAAGTTCGGGATTAGTTTAGTTCATTTAGATTCGGTGCTCGGCCATTTAGAAACACTGAAAAATGTTCGGCTTATCGGGTTGCATTTTCATATCGGTTCGCAAATTACGGATATGGATTCGTTCAAGGGTCTTTGTATTCGAATTAATGAAATACAAGAACATTTGTACCAACGGATGATTATCGTAGATTCCATAAATGTCGGTGGCGGTTTGGGGGTCAATTATGAAGAACCGGACAAACAGTCTGTTCCTGATTTCAAAAATTATTTTGACGTTTTCCATAAACATCTTAAGTTGAGACCTAAGCAAGAAGTTCATTTTGAATTAGGACGATCTGTCGTGTGTCAATGTGGTTCTTTGATTACAAAAGTCCTGTATGTGAAGGAGGGAGTAAACAAAAAATTTGTGATAACTGATGCCGGGATGACAGATTTGATTCGTCCCGCCTTATATCAAGCTTATCATAAAATAGAAAATATTACCTCAGATCAGTTGCCGGAAGAGTATGATGTCGTAGGTCCTATTTGTGAGTCGTCTGATTGTTTTGGAAAAATGGTCTCATTAAATAAAACTCAACGAGGAGATTTATTGGCTATCCGTTCGGCAGGTGCATATGGTGAAATTATGGCTTCACAATATAATTGCAGAAAACTGCCTAAAGCTTATTATCAAGATAAAATATGATATTTCCGTAGGTCTTGACAAATAAAATAGAGCGGGTTTGTGTAAACAAGCCCGCTCTATTTTATTATCGGATATTTTTATTTTTGTTTTGATTTGCTGATTTCTTCTTGTACTATGGCATCCAGAACGGCAACAGTCGTCAAGTTTACAATATCTCTTGAAGAACTTTCGATATCCGTAAAATGTATAGGTTTGTTTAATCCCATTTGAATCGGTCCGATAGACTCTGCTAATCCCATTTCCAATAACATCTTATATGCCGAATTGGCTGAGCTTAAATTCGGGAAAATGAGTGTATTTACTTCTTTTCCTGCCAATTTGTTGAACGGGAATGTTTTGTCTCGCAGAGTTGTATTAAGAGCAAAATTGATTTGCATTTCTCCGTCAATTGCCAATTCAGGATAATTTTCCTGCATTTCTCTGACCGCTTCATGCACTTGTACCGGACTACCGGTATTGTCAGCGCCGAAATTAGAATAAGATACCATTGCCATAACAGGTTCGTGGGCAAAGAATTTTACGGCATGACGGGCTAAACGAGCAATATCTACTAATGTCTCTGAGTCGGGATGGCGGTTGATGAGTGTATCGGCAAGGAAATAAGTTCCTTTTTTGGTATTCATGATATGCATTGCTCCGAAATGTTTATGACCTTCCCGAATACCGATAACATCTTTTGCAATTTGTATGGTTTCGGTATATTTGGTATAAGTTCCGGTTATAAATGCGTCAGCATCACCTACTTCTACCATCATCATTCCAAAATAGTTGCGGTCGAACATTTTTTCTCGAGCTTCGTCTAAAGTGATACCCTCTCTTTGACGTTTCTGTGCTAATATTTTTGCATATTTTTCACGACGTTCCGTTTCTTCGCCGCTTCGTAAATTTACGATTTCGAGACCATCGAGATTTAAACCGTTTTGTTCGGCTACACTATGTATATAGTCGGTATTCCCCAGTAAGATCGGGAAACAGATACCTTCTTGATAAGCAGTAACGGCAGCCGAAAGCATATTGGCGTGATTGGCTTCGGCAAATACGACACGTTTCGGATTCTGAACAGCCATTTCGGTGAACCGACGTATCATTTTATTGTCATATCCCATTAGAGCTCTCAATTTACTTTCATAAGCATCCCAATCGGTTATTATTGGAGCTGCAGCACCAGATTCGATTGCTGCTTTTGCAACTGCCGGAGCAACGGTCGTGAGTAAACGGGGGTCGAGAGGTTTGGGAATAATATATTCCGGGCCGAAACTTATTCGTTTCAGATTATATGCTGCATTAACGACATCAGGAACAGGTTTTTTAGCTAATCCTGCAATGGCATAAACTGCCGCTAATTTCATTGCTTCATTAATACAAGTTGCTCTTACATCGAGAGCTCCTCTGAATATGTAAGGGAATCCGAGAACGTTGTTGATTTGATTCGGATAGTCTGATCGACCTGTTGCAAAAATTAAATCAGGACGAGAAGATTTGGCTTTATCGTACGCAATTTCCGGGTTCGGATTGGCTAATGCAAAAACGATTGGTTTCTCGTTCATGGAACGAATCATTTCAACGCTTAATACGTCCGCTTTCGAAAGTCCGAGAAATACATCCGCACCCCGCATAGCTTCTTCTAAAGTATCGATATCTCGGTCTGTGATAAATTGTTTTTTCGATTCGTTCAGGTCGGTACGTTTTTTGTTTATCACTCCACGACTGTCGACCATTACGATATTTTCTTTTTTCGCACCCAACATCATGTATAATTTTGTACATGAACTGGCTGAAGCTCCGGCTCCGTTAACGACGATTTTTACATTTTCGATTTTTTTACCTTGTATTTCGAGTGCATTTAACAATCCAGCTCCGGATATTATAGCTGTACCGTGTTGATCATCATGCATTACGGGTATGGATAGTTCGGCTTTCAACCGATTTTCGATCTCGAAACATTCGGGAGCTTTTATGTCTTCAAGATTAATTCCTCCGAATGTTGGGGCAATGGCTTTTACGGCTTGAATAAATTTTTCAGGATCTTTTTCGTTTACTTCAATATCGAAAACATCTATCCCGGCAAATATTTTGAACAGAAGACCTTTTCCTTCCATGACAGGCTTCCCTGCTAATGCACCGATATCACCTAATCCTAATACTGCCGTTCCGTTTGATATAACCGCGACCAAATTGCCTTTTGATGTGTATTCGTATGCTTTTTGTGGATCTTTTTCTATTTCGAGGCATGGTTCGGCCACACCGGGAGAATAGGCGAGTGATAAATCCATTTGTGTGCTGTATGGTTTGGTGGGAACAACTTCTATTTTCCCGGGTTTGCCCTGACTATGATATAAAAGGGCTGCTTCTTTCGTTACTTTTGACATATGCTGTAAATTATATATGTAATGTAAATAGAATATTAATTCAATATTTATCAAAATTTTCCATGCAAATCTAATAATTTATATTTATCCCGAAAATAAAAAATACAAACTATAACATTGTTAAATAATGTGTTCATTTTGAGATCGCCTTGTTTACATTAATTAACTGTATTGAAAAATGGATTATTCAGAAAACTTTATGTGTTTTATAAGTTTTCATTTATCTTTGTCAAATATAAAAGAGTGATTAAGCTTTTTAATGCAAAAATTTAGACAAGCTCTTAAGTAGACTCTAAATGAAAAAAGCCGTATGAATAAAGAATTGAGAAACAGAATTATTGATAAAGCTGCGGTTTTGTTCACCAGACATGGGATTAAATCTGTGACAATGGATTATATCGCCAGTCAGATGGGAATCTCGAAACGTACGCTTTATGAAAACTTTAAAGATAAAGACCAGTTATTGTTAGAATGTATTTTGTATATTCAGAAAGAGACAGAAGATGAGGCTGAAGAGATTTATAAAACTGCCGAAAATTCGTTAGATCTGTTGTTAAAGGTTTTTCAAAGTACATGGCGTAAAATGCAAAATGTGAATAGAAATTATTTTAGTGATGTAAAGCGCTATCATCCGTCTATTGCACAAGTTCTGGATAATAATAGAGATCAAAGAGCCGGATATATGGCTTCATTAATGGAACAAGGCAAACGAGAAGGTTTGATTCGTGAAAATTTGAAGTCGCAAATAGCTTCTTTTTTATTGATGGCGCAATTTGATTTTCTTTTTAATTCAGATGAAGTATTTGCCTCGCATTATTCGTTTATAGATGTTTATGAAACGATTTTCATGAACTTTATTCGTGGTATTGCGACTTCAAAAGGAATTATGTTTATCGATGAGTTTGTCGATAGAACAGAGAATACATAAAGATAAATTTATTAGAACCCAAATAAGTATGAAAAAAGATATGTGTTTAAGACAGGTCGGGATGATTTTGTTGTTAACATTTGCGATTGTATATAAAGTCGGAGCTCAGGAGCAGTCTCGGTCTTTGACCTTAGATTTGGATAAGGCTATCGAAATTGCTTTAAGCGAAAACCCGACGATAAGAGTAGCCGATATAGAGATCACCAGAAAAGATTATTCTCGCAAGGGGGCTATCGGAAACTTATTTCCTACGATTACGGCATCCGGAGACTATTCCCGAACATTGAAGAAACAAGTTATGTATATGGACATGGATATTCCGGGAATGGATAATGGTATGAAAGTCGGGCAGGATAACTCTTATTCTATGGGATTTAATTTTCAATTGCCGATTGTTGCTCCTACGTTTTGGAAAAATATACAACTTTCGAAAGCTGATATAGAACAGACTTTAGAAAGTGCCCGGGCTTCGCGGTTATCTTTAGTAGATCAGGTAAAGAAGGCATACTACAATGTTATGATGAGTGAAGATTCATATCAAGTTTTGAAAGAGAGTTATGATAATGCCTGCCTGAATGCAAAGGATTTTAGAAATAAATATGAACATGGTGTAGCTTCGGAATACGATGTGTTGCGCGCTGAGGTTCAGGTACGGACTTTAGAACCTGGATTATTACAAGCCGAGAATGGGGTGAAATTATCTAAGGTAAACTTGAAGGTTCTTTTGGGATTGGACATGAATATTGAGGTTACTCCTGCAAATAAGCTGTCAGATTATGAGGCTGATATGTATGAACAAGCGTTGAATATCGATACCTCTTTACAAAATAACACAAATTTGAAACAACTCGATTTGCAAGCGGATTATTTGAAAAAAGCATTGGTTGTACAGAAGATGTCATGGTATCCGACTTTAACAGCAACCGGTTTATATAATTGGACTTCTATGAGTAATGGACCTATATTTAAAGATTTTCGTTGGAATCCGTATTCAATGATCGGTTTAACCTTATCAATCCCGATTTTTCAAGGAGGCAGCCGTTATTATAAGATAAAGGATGCACAATTAACGGTTAATCAGATGAAATTCCGCCGGCAAGATTTAGTTAGGAATTTACAGATGCAATCTATCTCATATATGGATAATATTCAAAAATCCATTAAACAAATTGCCTCTAATAAAGAAGGGGTAAGACAAGCCGAAAAAGCATATTCAATCATGCAGAAAAAATTTGAGATCGGAGCTGCAACTTTTATCGAAGTAAATGATGCTAATGTTGCTCTTACAAATGCCCGATTATCGTATTACCAAGCTATCCATGATTATTTGGCTGCTAAATCGGATTTGGAACAAGTTACAGGTAATGTCGATTTGAGTAAATATATGAAAGATCAACAAAATTAATATTTATAATTCTCAAAAAGTCAAGGAAATAAAAAATAGTAAATATGGTAAGAAATAAGAAATTCTGCATTATGTCATTAGTCGCTTCGGTTGTGATGTTCTCTTGTACTTCAGAAAAAAAACAAGAAGTTAAGGTTGATGAAAAACCTCTTGTCCGACTCGAGACTGTAAAGACACAAGAGGTAGAACAGATACAGGAATTCACAGCGACAGTCGAAGCCAATGTCGTAAATAACATAGCTCCGTCAATGTCATTGCGCATCAATGATATTTTGGTTGAAGTCGGTGATCATGTCCGTAAAGGGCAAGTATTGGCTCAGATGGATAAGACAAACTTGCTCCAATCGCAAACTCAATTGGAAAATATTCAGTTAGAATATGACCGTGCATTTGAATTATATAAAGTCGGTGGAGCATCCAAACAAAGTTTAGATGCTCAAAAGACACAGCTGGACGTAGCAAAAACTGCCTATGAGAATTTGAAAGAAAACACAAGATTGGTCAGTCCGATAGATGGAATTGTTACGGCACGAAATTATGATAGTGGAGATATGATCGGGGGTGAGCCGGTTGTGACTATTGAGCAAATGTCACCGGTCAAACTTTTGGTAAATGTTTCGGAAAGTTTTTATACTCGGGTAAAAAAAGGAATGGATGTTAATGTAAAAGTCGAAGTTTATGGAGATGAGATATTTCAGGGAAAAGTTAGTTTGATTTATCCGACAGTCGATCCCCAGACAAGGACATTTCCGGTAGAAATCAAGTTACCGAATAAAGATCTGAAAGTTCGTCCTGGAATGTTTGCTCGTGTTACGATGAATTTCGGAACACAAAATCATGTAGTTGCGCCAGATTTGTCTATAATCAAGCAAGCAGGATCTGGAGACCGTTATATCTATGTATATAAAGATGGAAAGGTCTCCTATAATAAAGTTTTATTAGGTCGTCGGATGGATGATAAATACGAAATTATTTCCGGAGTATCCGATGGGGATCAAGTCGTTGTTGCCGGGCAGAGCCGTTTGACGAATGGGGCAGAGGTTTCTGTTGAGAATGCAGAGTAGCAAAATCGATAAGAGTTCCTCTTTCCGTATTTCATTTAAATGTAAAAAGAATAAGTTATGAGTTTATATTCATCCGCAGTAAAGAAACCGATAACAACAGCTCTCTGTTTTGTCGCTATTGTAATTATCGGTCTTTTTTCGTTGAGTAGATTATCTATTGACCTGTTACCGGATATTGAGACTAATACTATCATGGTGATGACTGCATATCCGGGAGCTAGTGCTTCAGATATAGAAACAAACGTAACGAAAGTTATGGAGAATACGTTGAATACCGTAACCAATTTAAAACATATAACATCTCAGTCAAAAGAAAATTTGTCTATTGTTACTTTGGAGTTTGAGTATGGTACGGATATAGATGTCGCGACAAATGATGTCCGAGATAAACTGGATATTGTCGAGACCTCCCTTCCGGATAATGTCGAAAATCCCATTATTTTTAAATTCGGAACAGATGATATACCGATTTTGATTCTTTCGGTTACGGCAGAAGAGAGTATGCCTGCTCTTTATAAAATTTTGGATGATAAGGTCGCTAACCCGTTAAAACGTATCGGTGGAGTGGGGTCGGTATCTGTGACCGGAGCTCCGGAACGAGAGATACAAGTATATTGTGATCCGCAGAAATTAGAAGCATATAACCTTACTGTTGAGGGTATATCAGGAATCATCGCTCAAGAAAATCTTAATACTCCAGGAGGTAGTATCGATATAGGTTCTAATACCTATTCTTTACGAGTTCAAGGGGAGTTTACGGACGCAAAACAGATGGAGGACATTGTTGTCGGTACGTATGGCGATAAAACTATTTTTTTGAAAGATGTAGCACGCATAGAAGATAGTGTTAAGGAGAGGGCTCAGGAAGCATATAATAACGGACTTCAGGGAGGAATGGTTATTATTCAAAAACAGTCTGGTGCAAATTCCGTAAATATTTCTAATGCTGTTTTAAAACGGTTGCCTGCTATTCAAAAAGATCTCCCTTCTGATGTGAAGCTGGATATTATTATAAATACATCCACGAATATCGAAAATACGATCGGCAGCTTAGTAGAGACTGTAGCCGTTACGTTTGTTATTGTAATGCTGGTCGTTTTGGTTTTTCTGGGGCGTTGGAGAGCTACATTTATTATTGTTATTACGATACCTATTTCTTTAATAGCTTCGTTCGCTTATTTGTTGATATCCGGAAATACGTTAAATATTATATCGTTGAGTTCGTTAAGTATTGCTATTGGTATGGTTGTAGATGATGCTATCGTAGTATTGGAAAATGTGACTAACCATATTGAACGGGGAAGTGCTCCGAAACAGGCGGCAATACACGGTACGAATGAGGTTGCAATATCGGTTATTGCTTCTACTCTTACTATGTTGGCAGTATTTTTGCCGTTGACGATGATTACCGGAATGGCTGGTATTTTATTTCGTCAGTTAGGATGGATTGTGAGTATAATAATGATTGTTTCTACAGTTTGTGCCCTATCTTTAACACCAATGCTTTGTTCGCAGTGGTTGCGTCTCGATCCTAAAAAAGGAAAGCTGTTTATGCTTTTCTTTACACCGATAGAAAAAGTTTTGGATTTGCTGGATACCGGGTATGCAAAATTAATTACTTGGGCAGTCGGTCATCGTACGATTGTCGTATGTGGTGCTGCGGTAATTTTTGTCGGAAGTTTGTTTCTCACAAAATTCATTTCTACCGAATTTTTCCCGACGCAAGATAATGCTCGTATTGGTGTGACAATAGAATTACCGGTCGGTACACGTACGGAAATTTCAAGAGAACTGGCCTTGAAAATAGATAAGGAGTTCAGAGAAAAATATCCGGAAATTTTAATTTCGAATTTTACGGTGGGACAAGCAGATACGGACAATACTTTCGGATCGATACAAACCAACGGAACTCACATTATTTCATATAATATTAATTTGTCCAGTGTCGGTGATCGTGAACGAGGATTAGTGGAGATTTGTGAATTGATGCGTCAGGATCTGAAAAAGTACCCGGAAATTAAAACTTTTGAGGTAAATGCCGGAGGAAGCTCTGAATCGATGGGGGGACAAAGTACCGTAGATGTCGAAGTTTATGGTTATGATTTTAATATGACCGACAAGATAGCCTCCGAACTTTCGGATAAAATGAAAGATTTAAAAATTTGTTCAGGAGTACATATCAGTCGGGAAGATTATATTCCTGAGTATCAGGTTGATTTTGACAGAGAGAAGTTAGCTTTGAACGGACTGAACGTAGCTACGGCATCTTCATATTTACGTAATCGTATCAACGGATCGACAGCGTCTTATTACAGAGAGGATGGTGATGAATATGATATTACTGTTCGTTATGCACCGGAATATCGCCAATCTGTAGAAGACATTGAAAATATAATGGTATATAATTCTCAGGGACACGGTGTCCGGATTCGAGATTTGGGAAAAGTCGTAGAACGTATGACACCTCCGACGATAGAACGAAAAAACAGGGAGCGGGTCGTAACGGTAAAAGGAGTTGTTGCTCCGGGTGCTGCTTTAGGAGATTTGGTTTCTGAAACACAGAATATAATTTCCAAAATGGATATTCCGTCTGACATAAGTTTGAGTATCGGTGGAGCTTTTGAAGATCAACAAGATACATTTAAGGATTTGACTATTTTAGGAATTATGATCATAATACTTGTGTTTATTGTATTGGCGGCACAATTCGAATCTCTTACCGATCCTTTTATTATTATGTTTTCCCTACCATTTGCTTTTACCGGTGTATTTATAGGATTAGCCGTGACGGGAACGCCGTTAGGTGTTATGGCGATGATCGGTGTCATTATGTTAGCCGGTATCGTAGTGAAAAACGGTATCGTATTAATTGATTATACTATTTTGAATCGGGAAAGGGGACTGTCTATTACTCATGCCGTAATACATGCCGGCAAGTCTCGTTTGCGTCCCGTGTTGATGACGACTTTGACGACTGTGTTCGGTATGATTCCCATGGCTGTGGGAACTGGCGAAGGCTCGGAGATGTGGCGTTCTATGGGTATGACAGTTGCTTGGGGATTATCTGTGTCAACGTTGATTACGCTGGTGATCGTACCTGTTGTATATTGCATATTTGCTAAAAACGGAGTATTGCGAAAACGACGTAAATTAGCGGCAGAATTGAAAGGATTAGAGAAATTGTAATTATATACTCTTTCAGGGAATCTGTCATTTCCTGAAGTTTAAAATGTAAATAGCTAACTTATGAAAGCAGTATTTATAGCCTTTGATCAGGCTCATTTAGAGATGATTCAGAGTATTTTAGATCATCATAATTGTCGAGGGTTTTCATATTGGGAAAATATTCAGGGGAGAGGCTCTGTAAAAGGTGAACCACATTATGGTAGTCATGCTTGGCCGAGTATGAATTCTGCGATATTGACCATGGTCGAAGACCGGCAAGTCGACGGATTATTGAAACTTCTCAATAACTTAGATAAACAAAAGGAAGCTTTAGGGCTTAGGGCTTTTGTCTGGAATATAGAACAAAGTATATAAACAAGTTATGGCCGAAAAAGCAAATGTTATTGTCAAATTTATGTTGAGTGCTCGAAAAAGGAGAGGTATCTATTTTTTTTCGACCACTATATTTATTATTACAATATTTTTATTTTTCTTATCTGTTATTTTATATGGGCAGCATTTGCCGGGACGTCGTTTAGCGTTGCTATTCGCATTGATGGGAATCTTGCTATTCTTTTTTTCTTTATGGGCTATTTATAGTTTACGGAAAGATGGATATGTAGGGATGATTATATCGGATGAGGGAATTACTGATCTTTCTACCGGTTATAGGATTGGCACGGTACTCTGGAATGATGTGACGAAAATTAAGGTTATGGACGATCTTGAAAATCTGAATTATAAATATGTCGTTTTGGTAGTCAAAAATCCCAATCAATATATAATGCAAGAACCCACAGCAATAAAAAAACGATCTTTAATGCTGAAGCTACATCAATATGGCTCTCCTATATGTCTTTCGATACGGGCACTGGATTGTTCTTTTGAGGAATTGTATGCGGTAGTAACATCTCGATATCAGGCTATAAGAGGAGTGAATGCGGTCATTGTATCGGATTGATTACGAATCAAATAAAAAAGGCAGGATTTTAAATCCTGCTTTTTTTATAAGGGAAGTTCTTCACATTCTTTTATCCATATTGTACTGTTTGCATCACTCGGCATTTTCCAGTCACCTCTGGGCGAAAGGCTCACCGAACCGACTTTTGGACCGTCGGGAAGGCATGAGCGTTTAAACTGTTGGTTGAAAAAACGTTTAAAAAAGATTGTTAACCATTTTTGTATCGTACTTGTATCATACTTTCCTTCGAAAGCTTGTCGGGCTAAGAAGTAAATTTTGGCGGGACGGAATCCGAACCGTAAAAAATAATATAAAAAGAAATCATGCAATTCATAAGGTCCTACCAAATCTTCGGTTTTTTGTTTGATATTGCCGTGCTCATCTCCCGGAATTAATTCCGGACTAATAGGAGTATTGACGATGTCTAATAATGTATGTTTCGCTTCGGCAGATATTTCTTGAGATGCAGCCCATTCGACAAGATAACGCACAAGAGTTTTAGGAATACTTCCGTTTACTCCATACATCGACATGTGGTCTCCATTATATGTAGCCCATCCTAAGGCCAATTCGGATAAATCTCCTGTACCGATAACCAATCCGTTATTTTGATTGGCGACATCCATAAGAATTTGAGTCCTTTCTCTTGCTTGAGAGTTTTCATAAGTAATATCATGAATATTAATATCATGATTTATATCTTTAAAATGTTGTATGCATGCCTCTTTGATGCTGATTTCCCGTATTGTCACGCCGAGCAGTTTCATTAGTTCTTTAGCATTATGGTAGGTTCGGTCGGTAGTACCGAAACCGGGCATGGTAACACCGATGATTTGTTCGCGGTTTAGTTTTAGTCGGTCGAATGTTTTTACACAAACTAAAAGTGCGAGTGTCGAATCAAGTCCTCCCGATATACCGATAACTGCACATTGTGCGTGTGTATGGATAATACGTTTTGCTAAACCGGTTATTTGTATATTGAAAATTTCTTCGCACCGATCAAACAAAAGTTTATTTTCGGACGGGATGAAAGGATGAGGTGTTATGGTTCTTTTCAATTCTGTTAATTCGTATGTCGGAAGATGGAAATCTATACTCCGGTATTTTTCTGTAGAATACATCGAGCAACTATTATACCCTGAATTTATTCTTCGGTCAAAAAGTAAACGGTCTATATCGATTTCTGAAATAATTAACTGTTTTTCAGAAATAAACCTCTGACCTTCAGCGAGAATTGTTCCGTTTTCTGCAATTATTCCATTTCCTGCAAAAACGAGATCAGTCGATGACTCTCCGCTTCCGGCAGATGCATATATATAAGCGGCATTACAACGAGCTGATTGCTGTCGTATAAGTTCTTCTCTGTAAATTTGTTTCCCGATTAATTCATTGCTGGCCGATAAGTTTAACAATATATTAGCTCCATTTAAAGCCTGTAATGAACTGGGAGGAACAGTAACCCACAAATCCTCACAAATCTCTGTACCGATAACGACTTGATCTGACCGGAACAATAAATCCGTACCGAACGGAACTTCTTGTCCACAAAAATTTATTGAGGTTTGTCGGTTATCCATAGAAGACGAAAACCATCGCTTCTCATAAAACTCTTTGTAATTAGGTAAAAATGTTTTCGGAATGATCCCCAATATTTTCCCTTCTTGGAATACGATAGCTGCATTGAATATTTGATTACCGTTGGTGACAGGAGCACCGACAACACACAAAAGCTTTTCATCACTTGTTTTGTCGATTAGTTTCTTTAAAGCTTTTTCTGCGCTTTCTATTAATAACTGTTGAGTGAATAGATCTCCACAGGTGTAAGAAGTAATACATAATTCCGGGAAAACGATTATTTCTATATGTTTTTGTCCGGCTTCTCGTATTAATTTTTCAATTTCAATTGTATTGTAAATGCAGTCAGCGACTTTTGTTTTTGGAATAGCTGCTGCAACTTTTACGAATCCGTTGGTCATGATTTGCTCGAATTAGGGTTATTTTTGCAAAAGTATGAATTTTATGTAGCCTATGGCGGTTTGGAATAAAAAAATATTTCGCAGATTTTTATCTTGAAATATGAATATGTACTTTTGTAAAAAACAAAATATATACAAATGAAAAAAGTCATTTATGTAGCACTTCTGTGCTTTTGTGCTCAATCAGGCTTTTCAGCACATACGTTTGATTTAAAGTCTATCGTATCCGGAGAATATCAAACGAAGCGAGTTCCTGCATTTTTACCTATGAATGACGGAGAACACTATACTCAAAGATCGAAAGATAAAACCATGATTATAAAGTATAGTTATAAAACCGGACAGGCTGTGGACACATTATTTAATGTAGCTTCGGCAAGAGAATGTCCTTTCAAAACTTTTGACGGCTATTCAATGAGTGCAGATGAAAAAAAGATATTGTTATATGCCGATGCAGAGCCTGTTTATCGCCGTTCTTTCAAGGCTGTATATTATACCTTTGAAATAAGAAGGAATTTGGTAAAGCCTCTTTCTGATAAACCGGGAAAGCAACAGATTGCGACATTCTCACCTAATGGAAGAATGGTTGCATTTGTGAGAGATAATAATATTTATTTGAAAAAGTTGGACTATGGAACTGAGTCTGCAATTACTTCTGATGGAGTAAAGAATAAAATATTGAACGGAATTCCTGATTGGGTTTATGAAGAAGAGTTTTCTGTTGTCAGCACTTTGTCGTGGTCTCCCGATAACACTACATTAGCATTTGTAAAGACAGATGAAACGGATGTTCCGGAATATTCAATACAGATGTTTGAAGGGGAATGTCCGAGTCTGACTCCTTATGCGTATTATCCCGGAGAATTTGTGTATAAATACCCGGTTGCCGGAACAAAAAATAGTAAAGTCGCTGTTTTTACTTATACAGTAGAGACTCGTGCAGTAAAAAAAATGAATGTACCTGTTGATGAAGACAGTTATATACCGCGTATTCGGTTTACGCAAAATCCGGATCAATTGGCCGTGATGACCCTTAATAGGAATCAAAATGACTTTAGAATGTTTCTGACAAACCCGAAATCAGGAGTGAGTAAATTATTGATTCAGGATAAAAATGAAACATGGATAGATCCGGATATTATGGATTACATTACTTTTTATCCTTCCGGTTTTATTTTTGCATCAGAAAAAAGCGGATTCAGACATCTTTATCATTACAATATGTCAGGTACTCTTATTCGACAAGTTACCCGAGGAAATTGGGACGTGACAGCATATTACGGACAAGATGCCAAGGGGTATTATTATTATGAATCTGCTGCTGAAAGTCCTTTATGTAGAGCTGTTTATCGTGTTGACAACAAAGGAAATATTGTAAAAATATCAACACAAAAGGGGTATAATCAAGCCCATTTTAATCCGGCCTGCACCTATTTTGTAAATGAATATAGCAATGCGGTAACTCCGCCGGTTGTGACAGTACATAATTCTCAAGGTAAACAATTGCGTATTATCGAAGAAAATTCAAAATTGAAAAATCTGCCATTTTCTCGGAAAGAATTTTTTACTTTTAAGAATGAGTCGGGAGAAATATTAAATGGTTATATAATGAAACCGGATAATTTTATCTCCGGGAAAAAATATCCTGTTGTGATGGTGCAATATAGCGGACCGGGTTCTCAAATGGTTTTAGATAAGTGGGCTGCTATAGACTGGACTCAATATTTAACGGATAACGGTTATATTGTTGCATGTGTGGACGGTAGAGGTACAGGGGGTAGAGGTACAGCTTTTTCTCGCGCTATATATTGTAAAATGGGAATTTTAGAAGCTCAAGATCAGATAGCAGCAGCCCGTTATTTGGGATCGTTGGGATATGTAGACTCAAGTAATATTGCTATCTGGGGCTGGAGCTTCGGCGGATATACGACATTGATGTCAATGTCGATGAGTTCAGGAGTGTTTAAGTCGGGAATAGCTATTGCTCCGGTAACCGATTGGCGTTATTATGATACGGTATATACTGAACGTTATATGCGTACTCCTCAAGAGAATAACGATGGCTATATACAGACTTCTCCATTAAAAAAAGCCGCAGATCTTGATGGGAAGTTATTGATTATTTCCGGTACTGCGGATGACAATGTTCATTATCTTAATACATTGCAATATAGCGAAGCTTTGGTACAAGCAAATAAGCAGTTCGAAATGCAGATTTATACAAACCGTAACCATAGTATTTACGGGTGCAATACCCGATATCATCTTTATACTCGGGTATATGATTTTTTGCAAAGAAATTTAAAATAAGAACAAGACTATAAATAAAAAGAACAGACTGAGTGCATAATTATTCAGCCTGTTCTTTTGTTATTATATTATACAAAAAATAAAGTTGTTCGCTATTTTGTTTAAATCTGGATATTAGTATTTTAGAAGATCAAATGTTAATCTGCTGGATTATGTTGCATATTACATAAAAATACTGCATCTTAGCTTCGAGTTTAGCCTATAAGGATGTATAACAATTATGCTTCTTCTTCCTTGATTAGGTTAGGGGAAATAAAATTCTTCATTCACCGTAAAAGTGCTATTCTACATGTTAACTTGATAGGAATGACTTAGAGAAAGGTTGTTTAATAAATAATTTTATTGCCAGAGTAAATAAAAAGACTATACTTGAATATTTAAAGTTTCGTCTGTATTACTGGGAATGTAAATTTTTTTTGAGCTCTCTGATAGTTGAAATATGAAACAAGAAAAATTGTTTAAGCATAGATATTTTTATTTGCAGTCGGCAGGTCTTTTACCTCTTTTTCTGGTATCGTTAACCAATAATCATTTGACAGAAATTAATACAGTAAAACTGGCATTGTTTATAGGTTTGATTTGTCTGTGTATCGAAATTTTTTACCGGATATTTTATCGTCGATTTTTGCTTATGTTCGGAGTTTCAACTCTTACGTTGATCCAATTCGCTTCTTTGAAATTGCTTTTTTACAATTCTTTATTTCTTATTTCCAATACTGTTTTTCTAGGCATATTGCTTTTTATTAATATTTTGATCGTTCGAGGATTACATAGGGTTTTATTTCATAGGCATTCTCGTGGTTATTCACGTAAAGATCGTGTGGTGATGGCCAATATAATGCATGAATTTATGTATATGTCACGATTATTGCTGTATGTATTGAGTTTTTATTTGGCTGTTACGATTATGTTCAATACTTATTCTCGTAGTATGTATCCGGATATATACGTTTTCTTGAATTATCGTTTGAACCTTATTTTGATGGTGTTTTATTTTGTTTACGAATGTATCCGGATTATTTTGTTGAATAAAATGCTTTCTAAAGAAACGTGGTTACCGATTATTAATGAATCTTTATCTGTTATCGGAAGAGTAGAAAAACACGAGAGTTTCCGTCGTGGGAATCATTATCTCCATCCGCATTTGCGTGTCATCATTATGTGTGGTAATAGAATATATTTGCAACCGGGTCAAATAAAGGGAAGTTTATCGGGACTTCATTTGGATACTCCGGTATCTGAAGATTTGCGTTATGGAGAAACGCCTGATAATGTGTTGAAAATGGCTACGGAAAAATATATATCTGTAGAAAACCGAAATGCCCCGCGTAGAATATTGACATCGAAGTTTAAAACCGATATCATGAATCGTGTAATTATGTTATATGTTTTGAATGTTTCCGATGAGTCGTATGTCATTAATAAACCTCGTGGAGGAAAGTTTTGGACATCCGATCAGATTGATGCAGAATTGGGAAAAGGTGTGTTTAGTACCTGTTTTGAACAAGAGTATGAGTTTTTGAAGAATACGATTTTGCTCGCATGGGAATATACTGAGAAGGAAAAATGAAATATATGTTTGATTTAATAACGATATTAGGACCTACGGCTTCTGGGAAGACTTCTTTGGCTGTTGCTTTGGCTGCTGATTTAAATACGGAAATTATAAGTGCGGATTCCCGTCAGATTTATAAGCGCATGGACATCGGTACGGGAAAAGATTTGGAAGAGTATAAATATGAAGATAAAGAAATCCCGTATCATTTGATTGATATTTGTGAACCGGGATATAAATATAATCTTTATGAATATCAAAGAGACTTTAATGTAGTTTTTCAGGATTTGAGGACGAGAAAAAAATTTCCTATATTATGTGGGGGAACAGGTCTTTATATAGAGACTGTCTTAAAAGGTTATAGTATGCCTCAGGTTCCTGAAAATAAAGAACTTCGTGAGAAGTTGAAAGACAAGACATTGACAGAGTTGACATCTATATTGAAAACTTATAAGACTTTGCATAATACTACGGATGTAGATAGTTGTAAGCGGGCTGTAAGAGCTATAGAAATAGCCGAATTTTATAGGAATCAGCAACCGGAGGAGAGAAAAAACAAGCCATTGAACAGTTTTATCGTAGGAGTCGATATAGAAAGGGAAGCCCGTCGGAGAAAGATTTCTGAACGTTTACAGATGAGACTTGATTCGGGAATGGTGGATGAAGTAAGAGCTTTATTAAAAGAAGGAATTTCTCCGGATGATCTTATTTATTATGGCCTTGAATATAAATATCTGACAGAATATTTGATAGGGAGACTTTCTTATGACGAAATGGTGAGTAAATTAGAAATAGCTATTCATCAATTTGCGAAAAGACAAATGACATGGTTTCGAGGAATGGAACGGAGGGGGTTTTCTATTTTTTGGTTAGATGCATTTTTACCTTTGGAAGAAAAAATCATAAAAATTAAAGAACAGCTGAAAAAATAGATACAGGGATATCCGGGCTATTCAGTAAAGAGAATGGAAAGTCAATCAAATGTTTAAGATGTCCCTGTACCTTTATATATGGTATTTATGGCTGTAAAACATTCCTATTTATAAATATGTTCGTCTGTATAAGACAGTTTTTGCCATAAAAAATATTATTTTTGCATCCGTTTGGATATAAATAAAATACAAATGGAAAATTGCATGAAGAAGGTATTTTTGTTTGTGATTTTTTTGAATAGTTTCACAAGTGCTTATACTACAAATTTCTTGACTACAGACAGTGCGCAAAATGTTCCCGTCAGATATTTGATTTCAAGGAAAACGCCGGAAAAGATAAATCGTATAACAGAAGCCAAATGGTTTCAGATGACCTATATTTCTGTTCCTTTAATTGTTACCGGCTCTTTGGTAGAAATGAAAAAAGAGCCTTTTAGGAGCTTAAGAAATGAATATGTCCCGTCATTTCATCATGGATATGATGATTATTTGCAGTATGTTCCTATATTTGCATTGGTCGGAATGAAAGCTGCTGGAGTTGAAAGTCGCAGCTCATGGGGAAGAATGTTGACTTCAGACGCTTTCTCTGCAGCTCTTATGGCAACGACTGTGAATGTTATGAAACTTGTTATAGATTCTCGGAGACCTGACGGAACGGCTTTGAATTCTTTCCCTTCTGGGCATTCAGCAACGGCATTTATGGCTGCGACAATGTTTCATAAAGAATATGGCGTGCGTAGTCCGTGGTACAGCATAGGAGCGTATACGGTGGCTACTGCAACCTCAGTTTCCCGATTATTGAATAATAGACATTGGGTATCTGATGTAATGGTAGGTGCGGGAATCGGAATTCTATCTACTGAATTAGGTTATTATTTCGCAGATTTAATATTTGGCAAGAAAGGACTTAGACACCCTCAATATGATTTTGATGTTACATATTCCGATATATCCTCTTTTTTAGGATTATATATGGGTTTTACAATGATGCCGCGCCATATATCTCTTTCTCCGGAGATAAATTTCAATACCTCTACGGGAAGTACCGTAGGTGTGGAAGGCGCTTATTATATAACACCGTATGTGGGGGTCGGAGCTGAATTATTGGCAAGTAGTGTCCCTATGAAAATACAGGGCGGATTGTCTGTGCCTTCTGATGCTCGTTTAGAATCTGGAGCATTCAATACGATTACGACATCTTTGGGCGCATATTTTTCGTTACCGATTTCCAAACGCTGGTATTTAGGAAGTAAATTGTTGGCTGGGTATGGAAATTTTCAGGGAAATGGTGTCGATGTGGTACAGAATGATCCGGAAACGGGTACGGAAGTAAGATCGGATTTTTTGAAAATGAAACATGCTAATTTTTTTAATGCCGGGACGGGTATCTCCTTAGCGTTTTGGGCAAAAAAGAATCTTCTTGCCAAAGGCTTTTTAGATTATAAAGTTGCACCGGTAAATATTCAATATTATGAGGCTTCAGAATCTCGTCCTTATCAAGAATCTCGCCAAACATTGCATTCACTTACTTTAGGAGCATCTGTAAATATTGTATGGTAAGGCAGTAATATTTTTTACTGAAGAAAGTGAACCTTCGAGGATTGTTTGAATTAAAAAGAGTTGATTGATAGATAAAAATTGAGATTTTATATGATCTCAATTTTTGCACATCTTATGTCAATATATATACCTTATTGTATTATTCGATTGCTATTTTTGATTTATGAATTTAAATCGAAATAGCATGAAAAATTTTTTATCTTTATTATTGGGAGGACTACTGTTGGTGCAGTTCGGTGTTGCACAGGTAGACTCGACATCTCCTGTATGTGTTGTTAATGATGATTTTTCAAGTTGGACAACGGAAGATCAGACACCGTCTAAATCTACAACTCAAAGAAAGAAGCCTGTATGTATTGATGGAATAGTTCAGGATTATGACTATTTTTATTGTGGTATTACTCAAGTTGCTTCAGGTAGACTTACTTTGGATAAATTTTCTAATGGAGCATATTTTCAGTTACCGGAGTTTCAAATACAGACTATTCAGCTTGATGCGACTTGTCCTGCCGATAAAGATATGCGCCAAATTGTTGTACAGCAATTGGTAAATAATGTGTGGCAGACAGTTGAAGGAGGCACTAAGGATTGTAATGGAACAGTGACGTTCGTGATTAATGCTTCTGAAGCCGTTTCGGTTCGTTTTATTAATCCTAACAATGGAGGGATATATATTCAGAACCTGAGAGTAATGGCAGGAGCTCCTATTCCTCAAGCTGAGATAAAGAGTTTTTCTTTTAGAGAACAAACGTGTCCGGCTGTGATTGATAATGAAGCCGCAACGGTGCATGTTACAGTACCTTGTGCTGTAGATCGAACGAATCTTATACCTGAATATACAGTTTCTTCAGGTGCAAGTATTGTATGTAACAATGATGACCCTTATGATTTTAGCCATAATATGATATATACGGTGACAAATGGAAATCTGAGTAAGAATTGGACTGTGATTATAGATTGTGAAGATGTTGAGGTCTATTACAGTTTGACGCCAGAGGTTGAAGGTTTTGGACAGGTCAAGCTGTTTCCTTCCGGAGGTAAATATGAAGCAGGAACAGTTGTCACGGTAATAGCAGAGCCATTTTTTAATTCTGTTTTTTCCGGTTGGTCGGGAGATTTGTCTGGAACAAATTTGACAGAAAAAGTTATTATGGATGCGTCGAAAAGTATAAAAGCTGTGTTCTCCGGAGGAGAAATGGATCTTGATTTTGAAAAATGTATAGGTTTTGCATCAGTTCCTAATAGTGACTATCCTGAAGGAACTGTCGGGGGTAAAAGTGGTATTACTGTTTATATAAAGAATATGGAAGAGCTATCTAATTTTTTGTTAGATAGAATGTATCGTTGGAAAGGGAAAAAAATTACAGATGCAAAGACTAATTGGGGAACTTTCTTATGGGAGAATCCGCAATATCAACCCTATATTCTTATATTAGCACCGGGAACATATTCCAATGATGGAGGAAATCCGGAGTCTTTACGTAATGATATGCTTGATGTAAAAGAACATAGTTCTATAACGATTCAAGGAAGTAGAGATGTCAAATTCTTAGGAGTAGGCATACAAATAAATAAGGCCCAAAATATAGTTGTCAGAAATATAACGTTCGAATGTATCCCTGCTCCGGGTGATGGAATTAATGTAGATAATGGTCAGCATATATGGATTGATCATTGTACATTTTGGGATGGTCCGGGACGAACTTCCTATCAAGAATTGGATGGGGCGGTAGATATTAAAAATGGTTCTAATTATTGTACGGTTTCATTTTGTAAGTTTATGATCCATCGTAAAACGTGTCTTTTGGGTCATACCGATAAAAGTAGTGTAGATGTCAATAAATTGAAAACAACTTATTATATGAACTTTTGGGATGCTACTTTTTCACGCCATCCGAGGGTTCGTTATGCAGATTGTCATATTTTGAACAATTATTATAATAACGTAGGATTAGGTATTGAAGCTCATCCGAAAGAAGGTTGCGGTACAGGTGCGGCCGCTTGTTGCGATGCGCAATTGTATATTGAAAATAACTTTTATCAAGATACCCGTTGGCCGATGTTCGTAGCCTATGATGTTGCTAAATGGAAAGAAGTCTACGGTACGTCATTAGATTCTCCCTCAGGAAATATTCCGGGTGCAATAGTCCATACGGGAAATGTATATGATGATACAAACCTGACAAAATCTTTGGAAGGTATTGTAAATGACGAGATGCTTAATCCGAGTAAGAAATCGATAAAATTCGATGGTTATACTTCGGAATCGAAGCCCGAAACTTTTACTTTTAATCCTTCGGATATATATTCTTATTATCCATATCCTGCAGATGTCGTGCCTCAATTGACAACAAAATATTCCGGAGCAGATAAGATCAAATTCCCTGATTATGTATCGGCAGTAAACAGGGTAACTTTAGGTAATACTTCTTTACAAATCTACCCTTCTCCGGCTACGGATTATATTCAAGTTGTTGTCCCTTTTAGCGGATTGTATGAGGTGCGTATTCTCTCGGTTTCTGGAATATGCTTATATCAAAAAAGGTATGGCGAAAGTACGATACAGATTGATTTAAGCAGTGCGGGGATTACGCCGGGATGTTATTGGATACAGATCATTTCGAAAAATATGAAATATCAGAAAAAGTTTCTTGTAAAATAATTGAGGGTTCAATAGAGCTTGAAAATATCCGGAGCGTATGATGTTACCTCTGGATATTTTCATTCAAAAAATGAAATCGATCGAACGTTTTTTCTATTTTTCTTGTTTAATAAGAAAAATAAAAGACTATGTATAGACTTATATTATTACGACACGGAGAAAGTGTCTGGAATAGTGAGAACCGATTTACCGGGTGGATGGATGTCGATTTATCTCCTAAAGGAGAAAAAGAAGCAGAAATGGCAGGCTCTTTATTGAAGAGATATAATATTTTGTATGATTTGTGTTATACATCTTTTCTAAAACGAGCTATCAAAACTCAATTTATTGTTGCAGAGACGGTTGATCGATTGTGGATTCCGGTTGTTAAATCATGGCGATTGAATGAGCGACATTATGGTGCTTTACAGGGATTAAATAAAAAGGAGACTGCTCTGGAATATGGAGATGAACAGGTAAAAACATGGCGAAGAAGTTTTGATGTACGTCCTCCGCAAATCAGTTTAGAAGATCCTCGTTTCCCCGGTTTTGATCCTCGATATGCTCAATTAGATCCGGCAATTTTACCGCAAGGGGAGTCATTAGAAGATACTGTTGCAAGAGTTCTCCCTTATTGGCAAGTTGAGATTGCTCCGCAGATAGCAGAAGGAAAAACTATATTGATAGCTGCACATGGTAATAGTTTAAGGGCTTTGATTATGTATCTTGAGGAATTAAGTCCGGAGAAGATCGTAGGAGTAGAGATACCTACGGGAACGCCGTTAATATATGAATTGGATAAACAGTTAAAACCTGTTACTCATTATTATTTGGAATGAGCGATAATCTTTTTACCTTTGTTTGGTAGTAACAAGAAAGATCATGAAGGTAAATAAGACTAATGCAGCCCGTTTGCTGGATAAGGCAAAGATCGTTTATGAGTTGATTCCGTATCAAGTGGATGAGTCTGATCTGGCGGCTACGCATGTCGCCGAACAGTTGGGCGAGAACATAGAACAGGTTTTTAAAACATTGGTTTTGCGAGGAGATAAATCAGGTGTGTTTGTCTGCGTCATTCCGGGTAATATGGAGGTAGATTTGAAAGCTGCTGCGAAAATATCCGGAAATAAAAGTGCCGAAATGATCGCTATGAAAGAACTCCTGCCCGTTACCGGGTATATCAGGGGCGGTTGTTCTCCGATAGGAATGAAAAAGCATTTTCCGACATATTTTCATGAAACATGCCTTGATTTCCCTTATATATATGTAAGTGCGGGAGTGAGAGGAATACAGATTAAAATCAATCCTGCAGATTTGATAAAATTTGTTTCTGTAAAAGTCGGTGAGATTGCAATGTAAAAAAAATTTACAGTAGAGAGCCGAGATTCATTATTCCGGCTTTTTGCTGTAATATTTACAGTATTCTCTTATACCACATTCAAGGCATTTCGGTTTTCTGGCAGTACAAACATATCTGCCATGCAATATAAGCCAATGATGAGCGATTGGCAGTAAATGCCCCGGAATATGTTTTACTAATATCCTTTCTGTTTCAAGAGGCGTTTTGGAGTTATCTGTAAGTCCTATTCGATTCGAAACGCGGAAGACATGTGTATCTACGGCCATAGCCTCTTTATTGAATACGACCGATGCGATTACGTTTGCGGTTTTTCGGCCTACTCCCGGTAATTTTTGTAATTCATCTACATCAGAAGGAATGATTCCGTTAAATTCACTAAGTAATTTCTTTGCCATTCCGACCAAATGTTTTGCTTTATTATTGGGATATGATACGCTCTTGATATATTCATATACAACTTCAGGAGTTGTAGCCGCTAATGCTTCGGGCGTAGGGAAAGCCTGGAATAAAGGCGGAGTGATTATGTTTACCCGTTTATCGGTACATTGAGCAGAGAGGATAACGGCAATTAGTAATTGAAACGGATCTTTGTAATGAAGTTCCGTTTCGGCAACGGGAACATTTTTTGAGAACCACTCGATGATTTTGTCGTAACGTTCTTGTTTTCTCATTCTGTATAAATATAAAAGGTACAAAGTCTATGTGGAAAAACTTTGCACCTTGTTTGGGTTCGTTTTGATCTTAATGAGCAGATTCGAATTCTTCTAAAAAGCGTTGATCGTTTTCAGAGAACATTCGAAGGTCTTTTACTTGATATTTTAAATTTGTAATGCGTTCTATCCCCATTCCAAGTGCATATCCTGTATAAGTCTTACTATCTATGCCGCATGCTTCCAATACGTTCGGATCTACCATTCCGCAACCTAATATCTCGACCCATCCGGTATGTTTACAGAATGAACATCCTTTTCCTCCGCATAAGTTACAAGATATATCCATTTCTGCAGACGGTTCGGTAAAAGGGAAGTATGAAGGTCGCAAACGAATTTTCGTATCGGGGCCGAACATTTCCTTTGCAAAAAACAGCAATGCTTGTTTCAAATCTGCAAAAGAAACGTTCTTATCTACATAAAGGGCTTCTACTTGATGAAAGAAACAATGAGCTCTGGCGGAGATCGCTTCATTCCGATATACACGTCCCGGACAGATAATGCGAATCGGTGGTTGGGAATGCTCCATTACCCGAGTCTGTACGGAAGATGTGTGGGTACGAAGTAAAATATCCGGACTACGTTGAATAAAAAACGTATCTTGCATGTCTCTTGCCGGATGATCTTCTGCAAAATTCAATGATGAAAATACATGCCAGTCGTCTTCAATCTCAGGACCTTCCGCAATGGAAAAACCTAAACGTCCGAAAATTTCGCATATTTCGTTTTTTACAAGAGAAATCGGATGACGAGTTCCTACATTAACAGGATAGGCTGTGCGTGTAAGATCTATCAGGTTATTCTCTTGTGCGCTGCTATCAAGGTTTTCTTTTAATTCATTAATACGATTGAGAGCTTTCTCTTTCAGTTCGTTCAGAAGTTTGCCGACTTCTTTTTTGTTTTCGGCAGCAACATTCCTAAAATCATTAAAAAGAAGAGATATTTCTCCTTTTTTACTTAAATATTTTATACGTAAAGCCTCTATTTCGTCTGCCTTGGATGCTTTTAATGCGTCTATTTCTGCTTTAAGTCGATTTATTTTATCAATCATGATTTTGCTATTTTCCTGTTTTAGCTGCAAATTTAATAATTAATAGTGACTTAAAAAGTCGTTTGGGAGGTAAATATTTTATAAATCAAAAAAAACAGTTACGTTTGTACATTGCATTTCGAAATTCGGATATATGGATTTATCAGAAATAACGCTTCGTGTGAAGCGATTTATCGATTCAAGAATACATCTTGATAAAACTATGCCTGTTCTTATCGGTCTTAGCGGAGGGGCTGATTCAGTTGCTTTATCGGATATTTTAGTTACATTAGGTTATCGATGTATTGCTTGCCATTGTAATTTTCAGTTACGAGGAGAGGAGGCGGAAAGAGATATGGAGTTTGCCCGGAATATAGCACAGACATTGAATATTCCTTTTCGCAGCATACGTTTCGATACGGAATTATATGCTTCAAAAAAACATATATCCATTGAAATGGCATGTAGAGAGTTGCGTTATGAATGGTTTGAAAGGCAGCGTAAGGAAATCGGTGCAGGGGCGATTGCTATTGCTCATCATAGAGATGATTCGGTCGAAACTGTTCTTTTAAATTTGATTAGGGGTACGGGAATATCCGGGCTTACGGGAATTCGTCCTGTTAACGGGTATGTCGTGAGACCGTTATTGTGTTTAAGCCGTAAGGATATTGAATCATATTTATCGTTACGGGGAATACCTTATGTTACGGATCGGACAAACAGAGAAGACATTTATATACGAAATAAAATTCGTTTACAAGTTTTACCTTTATTGGAAAGTATAAATCCGTCTGTTTATGAAACGGTAGAACGTACGGCTTCAAATTTATATGAAACAGAACAGTTGTATCGCTCTGCCATAAGTTCATTTATAGACAAAATAACGGAACAGAAAGATGATGAATTGTATATTGATATCTCAAAGTTACTTGATTCCCCAGCTCCTCGTACGTTATTATTTGAAATTTTGAAACCTTTTGGATTTTTACCTATTCAATTAAACGAAGTTTTGAAAATGGCTTCTGGTATATCGGGAAAATATATTTTATCGGGAACTCACATTTTGTTAAAGGATCGAGGATTTTTTATTGTAAAAGAAAAAGATGTTTGCAAAAATGATGTTGTCGTTATTTCTGAAAATGTTTTGAAAATATCTTATCCGGTAAAATTAGAGATTTCCCGGATAAATAGAACTTCTGAATATGAAATTCCCAAAGATGCATGTATTGCGGTATTTGATGCGGATAAGGTCGGTTTTCCGTTAATGATCAGATGTTGGAAAGAAGGAGATCGTTTTATTCCGTTCGGAATGAAAGGCAGCCGTAAACTGAGTGATTATTTCAGGGATAAGAAATTTACATTATACCAAAAGCAAAAAGCCTATGTCCTGCTTTCGAAAAATGAAATTATTTGGGTAATAGGGGAAAGAACTTCCGATAAATTCAGAGTTGACGAAAAAACAACTCGCATTTTGGAAATAAAATGTGAAAAATAATTAATACGAAAACTTATTGTTAACCATTTTTGTTGTATTTCCAAAAAACAAGTGTACATTTGTAGCGAAATAAAAGAGGGTTATATGCTCTCTATCTCAAATTATTTCCGAACAAATTCCAATTAATATTATTTTATTATAGTTTTTGCCTTACTTTTTTAAGGCGATGATTTTGATTAATGTAGTTAACTCTATCACACCAATATAGATTCATGTATAACATTCTGGAACTAAAAGATAAGTCTTTGGAAGACTTGAAGGTAATAGCCCAAGAAATGGGTATAAAAAAAATTGATGCTTCTGAAAAAGATGATTTGGTATATAAAATATTAGATCAGCAAGCAATCGATATAGCAGGTAAAAAAGTTGCAGCTCAAGCAGAAACAAATGCTGCAAAGAAAAAAAAGACCACGACTAAGGCAGCAAAGCCTAAAACAGCTGTCAAAAAAACAGAGACAGAAGCGACCGTAGCTGTAACGATCTCTACCGAACAAGAACCTGTCGTAGAAAAAAAGACGACGAAAGGGCGTAAGCCGAAAGCTGAGAAAACAGTTGAGGCTACTGTCGAAAACAATAATAAGTCGGATATTTCAGAGCCGGTTGCGGTAGAAGAAACAATACAAAAAGAACCTGAACCTCTCAAAACGAAAAAAGCGAAATTTTCACATCCGGCTTTGAAAGAGCAGGTGGAACTGCCTGTTGTTGAAAATAATGAAGTTCCGGTTGTTGAGAAAACCGTTGAAACGGAAAATAATGAAAAGCCAAAGACTCGGAGAATTTTTAAAAAAGAAATATCCGAGCAACAGCAAGAAGGTGTTTTGAAAGAAGAAAAAAAAGAATCTGCTTCTGAATTTTCAAAACCTACAGACAAATCGGCAGCAGAAGTTCCGGTAAAGGAAAAAGTTCAGTATGAAATGCCTTTACCGATACAATCCGAAACCCATTTGGAATCATTTTTCCCCCGAAGTGAAAGACAACGTTTCGTACCGCGCAATCAGCAACAACGCTATTCAAATAATAATAATTCAAATAATCAGAGTAAGGATATACAGCAAACTGCACAGCAGCCTGAACGTGTTAATAACGAAGTTAAGGTTGTAGAAAAGCCTTATGAATTTGAAGGTATACTTACAGGAAACGGAGTTCTTGAGATGATGCCTGACGGGTATGGCTTTTTGCGTTCTTCTGATTATAATTATTTGACGTCTCCTGATGATATATATGTTTCTCAATCCCAAATTAAGCTTTTTGGTTTGAAAACAGGTGATGTGGTAGAAGGGCCGATTCGCCCACCGAAAGAAGGAGAAAAATATTTTCCGTTGGTTAAAGTAGAGAAAATTAATGGCCGTACTCCGGAATATGTTCGTGATCGGGTTCCATTCGACCATTTGACACCTTTGTTTCCTGAAGAGAAATTTAAACTGACCACTGGTCGTTCAAATGATATTTCGGCAAGAGTCGTAGATATGTTTTCCCCGATAGGTAAGGGACAACGCGGGCTGATTGTCGCTCAACCGAAAACAGGAAAGACCATGCTTCTGAAAGATATAGCCAATGCTATTGCAGAAAATCATCCGGAAGTATTTATGATTATATTGCTGATTGATGAACGCCCTGAAGAAGTAACCGATATGGCCCGCAGCGTGAAAGCAGAAGTAATATCTTCGACATTTGACGAACCGGCCGAGAGACATGTAAAAGTCGCCAGTATAGTTTTAGAAAAAGCAAAACGTATGGTAGAATGCGGTCATGATGTTGTTATTCTTTTAGATTCTATTACTCGTCTTGCTCGTGCTTATAATACGGTTTCTCCTGCATCTGGGAAAGTTCTCTCCGGCGGTGTGGATGCAAATGCGTTACATAAGCCGAAAAGATTTTTTGGAGCAGCCCGTAACATTGAAAACGGGGGAAGTCTCACGATTATAGCGACAGCTCTTACCGATACCGGTTCTAAAATGGATGATGTGATCTTTGAAGAATTTAAAGGAACGGGAAATATGGAATTGCAATTAGATCGTAAGCTTTCTAATAAGCGTATTTTTCCGGCTGTCGATATTACGGCTTCGAGTACTCGTAGAGATGATTTGCTTCTTGATAAAGATACGTTGAACCGGATGTGGATATTAAGAAAATATTTGTCGGATATGAATTCTATTGAAGCGATGGAATTCATCAAGGATAGAATGGAAAAGACATCTTCGAATGAAGAATTATTATTGTCTATGAATGACTAATGTACTTTCTGTAAAAAAATAAAAGATGACTTGTGGAGTTCTTCACAGGTCATTTTTTATATCTTTATTTTCTTATCTTTGAAAGTTATGCGAAAGAACCGTTCATATTGTAGATTTCAGATTATTATATTGTCTATGATTTTATTGAGCAGTTGTCATACGATAAACTGGACGACAACTACTTCCGATTTGGCTATATTCAAATCGTTGGGGGTAGAACTTAATAAGAATGATTTTATTCCACTATACAAAGAAGCGGCATCATGGATAGGAACTCCATATAAATACGGTGGAAATACTCGCTCAGGGGTTGATTGTTCGGGTCTTACCTGTATTATTTATCGTACGGTTTATGGCATTTTTTTAGACCGATCATCCGAAAATATTTATAAAAATTGTATTCATCTTTCTAAGAAGCATTTAAAAGAGGGTGATTTGGTCTTTTTCTCGACAGGAAGAAAACAAAAGATAAATCATGTCGGCATTTATTTGAAAAATGGATATTTTATTCACTCTTCAACATCTAAAGGTGTTGTGATCAGTCACTTAAAAGAGTCTTATTATGCCGATAACTGGAAGGGTGGAGGAAGGATAAAAAAATAATGTCTATCTTTTTGAAGAGAGACATTATTTTTTAAATCTGTTTTCGTACTTAGAACCAGTCGTATGAATTTTCCGACAAAAAATACGAGCAGGTCATTTTTGTGTTTTCTTCCGGTCTGTTTTACCGTTTTCACTTGTCAGATAGCCTGCTATCATCCTCGTAAAAACAATAAAACATCTTCGAAAGAAAATCTCAAAACTGACTCGAGTAAAATTTAGAAAGGCTTTTACAGTTTCACAAGTTTATTATGTCCTTTAAATTATTTAAGTTTATAGTAATTGACCAGTTCCGTTATACCATAAATAATTGCACATATACCGAACATGATCAAGATCGCATCTTGAGTTTCGAAAGGATTCAAGACGGTTATAATTCCGGCAATAAGAATTAATATAGGGGTGATATAGTAATATAAACTTATCGGTATATTGCGTTGTATATTAACCAGCGATATAATTTGAGTTATACTTCCTAAAATGAGAAGGAATCCGAGGCAGTACATAAAAAATGCCGTGAAAAATTCAGGAATCAATGCCATACATAAACCTAATAATATACTGCCGATACTTTCTATCAAAATATAAGAAGGTAATTTCATCCCTTCCTTAGACTTGCGTATCCAATAATTGATTAATGTAACGATTCCCGGTATGATAAAAAGGATACCGATAATTATGATAATCATGTTCGGGGCAAGTCTTGGCCATTTGATTAATACGATTCCTATTACGATAGCAACAATACTTCTAACGATTGTATTTTTTAATTTGTACATAGCTTGAATATCTTTTATTATTCAGACAAAGATAACATAAAATTTGTTCTATATTCTGTTTGTTTTGGTCTGAAATAACAGATTTTTTAGTATTTAAAACCCTTGTTGGGAATTATAGTTTTTACAGATTGGATTTAAATGGTTACATTTGTATAGTAAATGATATAATTTGTTTTATTTATCTATGGGCACTCGAAAACGTCTGTTGGCTATTATAAATCCGATATCAGGAACTCACTCAAAAGTGAATATTCCTGAAACTATAAAAGCGACATTGGATGACAGCATATTTGATATTCAGATCAAATTTACCGAATATGCCGGGCATGCCACTGTTTTGACGAAAGAGGCCGTAACTGAAAAAACAGATTATGTGCTTTCTGTAGGTGGAGACGGTACTTGTAATGAAATAGCAAAAGCTCTTATCCATTCCGATACGGCTTTAGGAATTATTCCTATCGGATCGGGTAACGGTTTGGCACGTCATTTAGGAATACCTATCGATGTCGTACGTGCATTGAAGATCGTCAATGAAAATAGAATTGTAGCTTTGGACTACTGTAAAGCTAATGATAAAGTATTTTTCTGTACTTGTGGTGTCGGTTTCGATGCTTGGGTAAGTATGAAGTTTGCGGAAGATAAGCATAGGGGAGGACTTACCTATTTGAGAAAAGCTGTTACTGAGTATATGAAATATAAAACCGAGACTTATCGTTTGGAAAGTAAAGACGGATCGGTTAAAGAAAAAGCATTTTTAATAGCATGCGGCAATGCTTCCCAATATGGGAATAACGCATATATCGCTCCACGTGCCAATATGCAGGATGGGAAGTTGGATGTTACGATCATACGACCCTTTACTCCGTTTGATATAGGACCGTTAGCAGTTCAATTGTTTACGAAGCTTATAGACCGGAATAGTAATATTAAAACGTTCGAAACAGAGTCTATATCTATCATTCGGGAAAAACCGGGAATCATGCATATAGATGGAGAACCGATAATGATGGATGCCCGTATAGATGTGAGCTGTATTCCGGGAGGATTGAAAGCCCTTGTTCCGGAAGAGAATAATAAAAAATCACTGATAGAGCCTATACAATCTGTATTCTGGGATGTTGTCGATACGATAAAAACGGAGTTGAATATTTAGACAGCCTCTTAATTCCGTTATAAAAGACCTTTTAAATAGCTTTGTAATCGTTGAAATTCGATTTCAAAATTAGGTGTAAATATTTGCTTCCCTATATTTTGTTCAATTTCGTCAATGCTCCAAAAACGACCGGTTTCTACTTCGTCTTTATCGGGAACTATCAGTCCGTCATATATAGTGCGGTAAGAATATACCATTTCCTTTTCTATCTCAGATTCAAAGATATATGAAAACGAGAAAGTCGGAGAGAAATCCGTGATACCCAGTTCTTCCCGAGTCTCACGAAACAAAGCGTCTTCAATACTCTCACCGTAATCAACGTGTCCTCCGACTGCGGTATCCCATTTCCCCGGTTGAATATCTTTGTTCATAGCTCTTTTCTGGAGATATAGATTCCCGCATTTATTAAAAATCTGTAAATGAATTACCGGATGCAACAGTTTACTTCCGTTATGACATTCTTTACGAGTCGCTTTCCCTATTGTATAGCCCTGTTCGTCTATTATCGGAAATAGTTCCGTAGAATTATTCTTCATTTCGTTCTGTATTATATTTTTCTACAACCTTTTGAAGCCCCTCAGTCGAAATATCCGGTGGGCAATCAGAAAAATTAATTCTGAATGTACAGCCGTTTTTCCAGTTAGAACATCCGTATGCAGATTTACCTTTTAGTATTTTCCCTTGCTTGCATATAGGACAAGTTATTTCATTTATTTCCGATTCAAGCCTTTGATCCTTTATTTCTTTTTTTGTCGGATTCGCATTTTTTCTTTTCTTTTTCGTATCTGTTTTTTTCGCTTTATCCGTTTCTTTTTTTTCCGTATCTTGAATAGTAATGCTTCTATTGACAGAGTCATTTCTGACGTGGTTAACGATTTGAGTAACCATTATTTTAAGTTCGTCTAAAAAATTTCTGGCATTATATTCGCTACGCTCTATTTTTCTTAGTTTATTTTCCCATATACCTGTCAACTCGGCTGACTTTAACAGTTCGTCCTGTATTGTTTGTATCAATTCTATACCGGTGGATGTAGGAATGAGATTTTTACGCTCTTTTCGGATATAATTCCGTTTAAAAAGTGTTTCTATTATTGCTGCACGAGTGGATGGTCTTCCTATACCGTTTTCTTTCAGTGCATCGCGTAATTCATCATCATCTACTAATTTCCCTGCAGTCTCCATTGCTCTCAGCAAGGTAGCTTCGGTATATAATTTGGGGGGCTGTGTCCATTTCTCTGTTAAAGATGGCTCATGCGGACCGCTCTCTCCTTTTATAAAATCGGGTAAAACTCTTTCTTCTTCATTTTCTTTTTCCGGATCTTTATCTTTTTCGAAAACAATCCTCCAGCCGGGTTCTATAACTAGTTTCCCTGTTGTTTTGAATTCGACATTATTGACTTTTCCCAAAACAGTTGTCGTTGCGATTTTACAATCCGGATAAAATACTGCGATAAAACGACGAGCGACTAAATCATATACCTTCCGTTCATTATCCGTAAGATTATTCGGTCGTACGTTCGTCGGAATAATTGCGTGATGATCTGTCACTTTTGAGTTGTCAAAAACTTTTTTAGGTTTGGGAAGTTTCCCTTTTTGTAAAAAGGTTATTAACGGTTCATAAATCGAATTAGAGGCTACAGCCTGCAGTATTCCGGGAACTTTAGGATAAATATCGTCACTTAAAAATGTCGTATCTACACGAGGATAGGTCGTTACTTTCTTTTCATATAAAGATTGTATCAATTTGAGTGTATCTTCTGCCGAAAATGCAAATTTCTTATTGCATTCTACTTGTAGAGATGTCAAATCAAAAAGTCGGGGAGGAGCTTCTTTCCCTTGTTTTTTGGAAACATCGGTTACTTCAAACGGGATTCCCAGAACTTCTTGCAAGAAAGTCTCTCCCTCTTCTACCGTCTGAAAACGGCCTTTCGTAACAGAAAAGACGGTTTCTCTATATATTGTTTTGAGTTCCCAATAGGGTTGCGACACAAAATTATCGATTTCGAGCTGACGGTTGACGATCAAAGCTAAAGTCGGAGTCTGTACACGTCCTATTGATAAAACTTGTTTATTCTGACCATATTTTAATGTATATAAACGGGTGGCATTCATTCCCAATAACCAGTCTCCGATAGCTCTTGATAGTCCGGCTTCATATAAAGTATTGAAATCTTCTTGTTTTTTCAAATTTTCAAAACCTTCCCGTATAGACTCTTCGGTAAGAGAGGATATCCATAGCCTATATACCGGACATTTGCAGCCGGCTTTTTGCATTACCCAACGTTGTATAAGTTCTCCTTCTTGTCCTGCATCACCGCAATTGATAACAGCCTCAGCTTTGGACATGAGAGTTTCGATAATACCAAATTGTTTCTCAATGCCTTTATCCTGAATCAGCTTTATACCGAATCGTTGGGGTATCATCGGAAGACTCCATAAAGACCACGATTTCCATTGTGGAGCGTATTCGTGAGGCTCTTTCAATGTACAAAGATGACCGAATGTCCACGTAACCTGATATCCGTTCCCTTCATAATATCCGTCATGTCTGGTTTTTGCTCCTACGATGTCGGCAATTTCTTTTGCGACACTCGGTTTCTCGGCAATACAAACTTTCATTCGTTTACTGATTCGATTTTCTTTACAAATGTAAGATTTTAATTTTAATGCAGAAAAGAGCTTTCGTCGATAATCTTATATTATATTTGTAAATCATTTGATGAAGAATGATTATGCAAAGAATAAACTTCAAGAAATTTAATTCGGTCGGTTATTTTTGTTTAGGGGCATCAGCAGTTTATTGCCTGATATTTATCATTTATTCGTTTTATTGGTTGATTTCTCCTTATCCGAACGAATACCGGGAGTTTGCTAATATTGACATTACCCGTGTGTTTCTTGAGGGAAAGAATCCGTATGATACGGTTAATATACCTCCTTTTTTTTATGTCTATGGATTTGTCGTGCCGTTATTGACATCTTGGTTATATTCCCTTATTAGTTTTATTCATATAGATCTGTTGTTGTTTCAACGTCTTATCGCTTTATTCGGCACTATACTATGCGGTTGGATATCAGCAAAGGAGGTAAAAAATCAGACAAACTCGATTGTGTATGCCTTTCTTGCATTTTCGATAACTTTGATTGTCGGATGGAGCATGGGACTTTGTGTAGCCTTACCTAATACGTTAGGAGTTTTTGTTATGTTATTGACCTTATACAAAGCTAAAAGAATAAAAACTATCACAGATATTTGCGGGGTATCATTTCTAACCATATTGTCATTTTTTATAAAACAGTATTTTGTAATTGTCTGTGTGCCTGTATTTATATGGTTGTTATTCCGATCTAAAAAACAGGCTTTATATTATGTCTTGTTTTCGATTTTTGGTTTCATTTGTGCGGCAAGTTTTATAAACTATTTATATCCTGCTTTTTTTTCGATAGCCATTGTTCATCATTTAGCTATCGCATCACATAGTTTGTCTCATTTGATAAAGCAATTGGCTGTAACCGGATTGTTTTATTTTCCGTTGCTTTTACTTTTTTTGCTGATAGTGTATAATCGGTATAAGAATATATCCGGGAAGATCATAATATCTTTTAATTTAGGGAAAGATCGGAATAGTCCATTAATGAAGTTGTCCGAAATGTCCGATATTTATGCTATATCCGTTTGTGTATATTTTTTCGTTATACTTCGATTGGGAATGCATGAGGGAGCATATATGACTTATATCTACCAATTGTTTATACCGGTTTTAGCTATTTACACGCTATCCCGTATTGATATATTGAAAAAAGATAAATTAAAGAATGTTGTTCTTATAGGAACTGTTTTATTTTCGTTATACCATATCGGTCTTTTTATTAATATTCCGAGAGAGATGAATGATCGGGAAAAATCTGAATGGGAAAGTCTTTATAAGATTTTAGATGCAGACAAAACTAAAGGTGTACAGATCTACTCCCCGTTATTAGCAAAATATGCATGGGATAATCAACTCCCTGTTTGGAACAACGGACAAACGGAATATATTTCTACTTTACAGAATAGTAGTGCTATAAGTCATATTTTCCCGGAAGCGAATAAAATAGCATTGAAGAATAAAGACTGGCAGCTGCAACTCCATCAACAGATTTCGACTTTTCAAATACCTGTCATTATTACGGATAATCTTTCGTTTTTGAACTCTTCTTTTTTAAAACAGGCCGGATATTGCATAACAGACTCCGTTTCATTGAAAGCCGGAACTACTCCAAATTACACCGTTTATCGTTGGATACCGTGTCAGGTACGAAATTGATGTTGATTTCGTTCATTAATTGCTTTAAGAAAGGTTGTCCTATGTAGAATGTATATGTGTCGAATTCTTTCGATGTTAACTTCCTTTTCATTGCATTCAAACGAGGAATAAATTTTCTGGTATATAATAAATCGAGAGTGATTCCCGGATTCAGACCTAATTGACTCGTATATATATCGTATGTTTTTTGTGTATTCAGTTTTTCTCTTATTAATATTTGTTCTGATGCGTATTTATGGTTGAATTCATACATTCTGGATGCAAAATTTTTAAAGTTTACAGTATCGCTTAGGTTCTTTAAATTCATAGAAAAAACGATTAGCTCTTTCTCATCCGGAGTTAATTTCACTCCGATATTCGCAAAAGAATCGATGAGGTCTGAAGATGAAATTTTTCGAGTGGCAAGAAGAGGATTCGACAGCTCTAACCTGTTGATGAATAATTTATAGTCGGCAGCGAGAAGAGAATTTTCGTTATTTAGTGGTATAGTTTTAAGAAATTGATAATACTCTTGCGGAATTTTTTGGTTCGGAAACTTGCGAATATGATAAGTCTCATAATCAAGCAGCATACGGGCATAGGCGTAATCTGAATTTAGTAAAGCTATTTCCGCAGTCTTGCTTGAGATATTATTTTTTTTCAACCACTCTTTTAGTTTCTCTCGTTGTTGATGATATTCTCTTGTATATTTTTCTTTAAAAAGAATAGGAGATAACGTTAATATATCTGTTGCTAACTCTTGTATATCGTTATGAAATGATATCCGGATATTTCTAAGCTCATAGTTCGTTTGAGCTAAGTTGCCGTAATATTTTGCATAATTATGTTGTTTTTCGAGGTCTTCTATATTTCTAACAGGTGTAGTAAGATGATCCATTTCTGTCTCGACGAAGAGAGTATCTCCCGGTTCTATATAAAAATTGATATATCCTTTGGGAAAGAATAACGTTTGTTGTACGGGGTAATATAGCTGCAATGTAGTTGTAAAGTTTCCAAGACTATCGATATTTACAGGGATTGTTCTCTGTTCTTTAGTTATTACGTTATCTAAATAAATCGATCCGTTTCCGAATTGAAGTCTCGGATGATAGCCGTTGATATGGCCTTTTAATACAGCAATATTCTTTTTTAAGATTACTGTATCCTGCTGTGAAATATTTTTATGAAATAATGCCGTTTGGATTGTATCTTTATCAGAAGATACGGAAGCGTCTTGTAAGTTTATATTGATGATTCGTATAGGGAAATCTTCCGACCTTTCACATAAATCTATTGTTTTTATTCCTTTAGGTAGAGCCGGAAAATCTATACTGATATTGGCTTTTCCTTGTTCCGATACTTGGAATTTACGGTTAAAATCAGTTCCATCTATCTCGATAGCTTTCCATTCTCGCTTATCTGTCGGAGAGATGATATATAAGTCGGAATGGATGATCATCCATTGGCCGGGAATATGATTGCACGTGGCATAAATACGGGTTAAATCATCCCTTATTTCTATGCTGTCTATACTGAAAGTTGTCGTGTTTCTTGCTTCAAAAGACGGCTCTCTGATAATTTTTGCTATACCGGGAACAAATTGGGTAAATAAGAACAGAAGTGTAATAATGGTGATGCGCATAAAAAAAATGTTAGTAATAAATAAAAGCTATTTATTACTAACAATAATATCTCTTATTGGTTCATTCTAAGAGCTTGCCTAAATTTTGCTCGGGTCAGATTTGGAAGTTTCTTTCAGGAAAATAGACCAGAAGAAAATGCGAAGATGACCTGATAATATTTTTTGCATCGGAAAATTTAGACTGGCTCTTAAAAAGGTTATTTTATTTTCTCAAATTGGTATATATAGATAATATCTTTTACATCATTTCCTTTACGAGTACTTTTTAATATATCGGTAAATTTATATTTGTCGGAATATTTACCGGCAATATGAGGATAGTCTTTTTCTCCCACCAACAAATATCCTTCTTCCGGTTGTTCTTTTTCAAATTCGACAACTCTGTTGTCATTATAAAAATTGATAATGAAGAAACGCATCATCGGAGCTCCGACATAGGAATATATTTTCCCTTCAGGAATAAGCTCTTCTACTTGTTGTGCAAAAGGACGCATTGATTTGGCATTAAGTATTGTCGGTAAAATCGTGGCATCTAAAAGGATTTGCAACCAAAAGAATAGTGCTACTACCGAATATAGATAGCGGTTATTTAAAGATAATTCTCGTTTGTTTTTATATACCTGATAAAGAACTATTATTAAAATTACTACACATCCGACACTGACGAAATCCCATGAAGAGTGGAATGCGTTAATGTAGTAGATTATATCTTCTGGAAAGTTACCCGAGTTTGTCAGATACGGCAATATCCATCCGGATTTAAGAACTATGAATATGATAAGCACCAGACTCGTTAAGATAGATAAAAATATGCCGAATGCTCTCCAAACTTTCTGATGTTTTTTTAATAAATAAAGCATATATTCTGCAAGAAAGAATGCGAGAAAAGGATAAATCGGTAATAAATATACAGACCGTTTACTTTTAGGGATACAATAGAAAATGAAAATTACCACGAAGGCAAGGAATGTAAAAAGTTTTATGGAATCTGTGTTTTTGACGGCAGATCTTAATTTGTGCCACCATGTCTTAACGGAAAGATTAGGACAAGAATATTTTAGGGCAAAAAGGGAAATTAGAACTAAGATAGACCAAGGAACGAAACCCGCAATAGTTGTATAGATATAATAAATAATGGGTTGCTCATGGGATTCGTATGACATTTTACCTAAAAATCTTCCGAAATTTTCTTCCATGACCAAATTTATAAATTCACTGCCACCTTGTCGATAGGCTAAATAATACCAAATAGCAGGTAATATGCATGATATCAAGGCTGTAATCAAAAGTTTATAGAAAAGCTTCCAGAAATTTTCGTTTCGTAGCAACAAATATGCTCCGGTAACGACACACGGAAGAATAATTCCGACAGGCCCTTTGGTCAATGTTGCAGCACCCATAAACAGAGTTGCAATTAGGGGAATTCCTCTTAGATTTTTCTCTGTCCATTGGTATAGTTGGAATAGTGCTAATACGATAAACAAAGTCAGTACCATATCAACACGAGAAGCCATAGCTGCCCGATGAATCTCAAATGCAGACAAGAATAGCAAAGATGTCAGAAATGCAAGGTTGTTATTCGTCCTTTTTGCATAAAATAAGAATGTAAACAACGCAATAATAATTGCTGATAAAGCTGACGGAAATCTGGAGGTAAATTCTGTCACTTCTCCTGCAAAAAATGACGTTACGGCGATTGCCCAATGGAACATGGGTGGTTTGTAAGCCATATCTCCGCCATTGTTTTCGGGTAATATCCAATTTCCACTATCTAACATTGAAACAGCAACAATGGCTTCTCGGGGTTCTCCTTTTGTATGAAAATCTGTCAGACCGATAAAAGGGATAAGTGTTAAAAAACTGATTGTTACCAATAGTATTCCGAGCGTCGATTTAGAGTCAAGTTTCATGTTATATATTATTATTTAAACTCTTATTGTTTAGTTTTAAATGTAATAAACTTATTCAATATATAATTGGATATTGTATAAACTATCATTGCCGGAATTTGAGCCCAGTTTGCATTGATCTTGCAATATTCAACTAATGTTCGGAAGCATACGAATTGGATTCCGTAACAGAGTACGAAAATAAGAAAAAAATAGATTGCTTCACGGATAATATTCCCTCCGTTTTTTCGGAACACCCATAATTTGTTCCAAAAAAAACTGTTGATAAGTCCCGCTATATAAGCGATAAGATTAGATATGTACTCGTTTATATCTATCCAATTATACAATATATAAAAAATCGCCAGAGATAATCCTGTATTTATGCATCCGACAATTGCAAATTTTATTAACTGGATAAATGTCTTATCTTTAAAAATGTTGGATTTGTATCGCTCCATGAAATTCTGCTAATTAGATTCATCATCATCCCCATGTAAAACGGGAAGTCCCCAGTGATATTTAACTGCAGCAAAACGAGTAAGTATGACACTTGCTGCGGCAATAGATTGAGTTATTTCATCCGGTAGTTGCAATGTATAGCATCCCCAATAAAATATTCCGCCGACAACGCAGGCTAAAGCGTAAATGTCTTTCCTGAAAATCAGGGGTTCTTCGTTGATGAGTATATCACGAATTATTCCGCCGAAAGCACCGGTTATAGTTCCCATAACTATTGCTACCCAAAACGGATATCCTACGGCTAATGTCTTTTGGATACCAACAACGACAAACAGCGCCAGTCCGATAGAGTCGAAAACGAAAAATGTATTTTGCAGACGGATTAAAAATTTCCCGAAAACGATAACGGCGACAAGAGCAATGCCTGTTACTGTCAGATAGATACTGTTCTGCATCCAGAAAGGGGGAAGGTTTAATAATAAATCACGTAAAGTTCCGCCTCCGATCGCTGTCACTAATCCTACGACATAGGCTCCGAACCAATCAAACTGTTTTGCGGAAGCTAAACGTATGCCGCTTATTGCAAAAGCCAATGTCCCAATGATTTCGATAATGGAAACGAATGTATTCCCCATGATTTTTGAGTTAGATCGTACAAAAATACAAAAAACGCTGGAATAATCAACTGAAATCAGAATAATAGTATTTATTTATCTGATTATAAGTATATTATGATAAAAATCTTAGAAATGTAAGAAATGGTAATTCTGCAAAGAAACGTAAGGTAATGAAATAGAACGATTGTCTAATCGTTACCATATATAATGGAGTAAGATTTTTCTTTGTGTCGCCACATATTATAGTTCTTTTTTATCTCAATGGATGATAAGGAATTTCGTAGTACGAAAATATTGGATTTTGTGAAGTTTGTTTAAGGTGTTGTTCTATGTGAACGTAAGCAAAGGAGAAAAATGAAATTATTTCCATTATGGAACGAGTGACAACCAACGGTTCAATACCCTAATTCAGTTGTAAACGTACCATTGCAAAAAAACTTTGGGATGAGCCAAAGGTGAGAGTCTTACGAAACGGAGAACCGTAAATTAACGAACTACATCAACAAGATTTTGCATTACTTTCCGTATGTGGAAAAACTGATGACGATGATTAAATAGCTTAGCGAGAAAATGGGTTACAATGACGATTTTATACGAAAGCCGTGTGTTCTCAAGGAAATTCCCGTTACAGGTAAACTCTATTCCAGTAGTGCATAACTAATCGTTCTTGACTAATGGTGCGGGCTGATCCCGCAAACAAGCTAAAAAGGGACGATTTAATCTTTGAATCGATGACTTCACCTATCTTGATTCAGTGCAAGGAAGATGAGTTTATGAAAGTGTTAGAATTGCCAACAAGCAGAAATCAAAATTGAGGGTTGAAACTCTAAAACACACCTCTAAGTTCGTAATAATTCGCTCGTAGAGTGCTTATTATTACAATTTTTTTACTAATTTTGCAGTTGGATATGAATTACTTTATCCAAGACATATGAGAAAAAGAAGAAGCGTTATGCTTATCTTGTACTTGAAAACGTAGGAAATTTTCAAATTGGATACGAGGATAGCATAGTGGTTCTCACGCTATAGCGTGGGCTGCTATTGTTACATCCGTATCCAAGGTTTCCTACGACCTTCAAGTAAGAGTGTGGCATACAGTTCCACGCTTTTCTTTATAGATTAAAATCCTTTAGGAACTGGAGATTAAAATGTACAGTGTATGAACACAATTAAAAATTGGTTATTAATTATTTGCACTATTCTATTAGTAAATGGGTGTGCACCACTTCGAACACCTGTAATAGTAAGGAATGCTCCTATTGAAATGTATAAATACGCATACATTTCCCCGACAAAGGAATTGACATCAAGCACAGGAGGTACATATGGAGGACAATATGGCATCTATGGCTCTTCAACCACCAAAAGTGTTAATCCGAGTGATGTGATAGCAGGAATACTAATAAAAGAAGGATATATTATATTACCCGAACTCAAATCCGAATTATCTAATGAAACTCTAATCGTCAATTATGGCGAGAGTGGTAGGCGTAATAGAGGTTTAGGTTATACAATAGAAGTAACCATACAATTTAGTTCTGCAAAAACCAATGAAATGATATGCTCTTGTACGGCAGAGGGACAAGGTGAGACAGAGGCAGATGATATTCGTCAAGCCATTAGAAGAGCATTATCAGGTTTATTCCCTGATAAATAAAATCCGTTAATTGTCAAATAATAATATAACATATTATGAAAAAGCTTTTTATATTACTTACTTTAATTATGACTTCTTGCACACTCTCTAACGAGGAAAAAGCAGAGAAATTGGTTAAAGAGACGCTTAAAGACTATCTTTATCACCCAGATTCTTATGAACCAATATCAACAAGAGTTGATAGTATGTTCATTGATGTAACTACTATTGAGCCTATTATGGAAATCAGCGATGAAATCAAAGATTCGATGTCCAAAATAAATAGATGTAAAAGAAAAATTAAATCCGCTGAATCTTCTATGGATATTTGGGTTCCTAATGGTTATTCTTCTCAATACTCTCGTGGAGAGTATGCACGGGCAAAAAAAGAAAAAGAAGAAGCGAAATCTGATTTGGATAAATATATCAAGAAACTTTCAGAACAACTTGCTTCTCTAAAAGAAAATGTTGCTAAATATTACAAAGGAGAATTTACTGGTTGGGTAGTAAGTCATAGATTTAGGAGTCTTAATGGCGCAGGTTCAATGACCATTCCGGGAGAAATGCTTTTCTTTTGCAATGAAGAGTTTACAACTTGTAATGGTTATGAAGTTGATAAGATCGAGAACTTTGCAAAAATTTTGAAAGCTGTAGATGAGGCAACTTCTGATGAAGATATAATGGATTATTTTAAGGACAATAGCTTTTTACTATAATTTCCGTTTTTTATTAGCATAGAAAGTTAGAGTGTTTTTGTTGTACGTTAATTTTTATACAATGTAAGTATTCGCAACTACAAATCTTTTTTCTAATATGCAGTGGGGGTTTATTGGGGTTATTTGTATTATAGCTATTTCAATTGTTGTAATAGCTATGGTACGAACACGCCTCAAAAACAAATCCAAAGAATTATCAGAAAATTTAAATCATATATCTGTTTATAGCGATAAGTCCAGTTACAAGCAAGCCCAAGAGAGATTATCTAAACTAAATAATGTTGTATTTGTGGATATTCCGACAGCCCTAGATAATGGCTTTTATGGTAAGATAATATCGACAACGCAAGAAAAGGATTTCACCAATCATTATATATCATATTTTCAAGAAGCACATTCACTCGTTAAGAAACTTGAAGCTTTCAATATCACTCCATCTGAAACCATTTCCAAATTCATCAATGATTTTGGAGTCATCAATAAACTTGTAAAACAGCATAATGAGGGCGTTATTACATTTTTGCTTGACACTCATAAAGATTTTTTCGACCATTGTCTAAAATATCCATTAGACAAGCAACAAAGACGTTCAATCGTTTCAGAGGAAGATAATTGTTTGGTGGTTAGCAGTGCGGGTAGTGGTAAAACATCTTCTATCATTGGCAAGGTTAAATATCTTACCGAAATCAAAGGTATATCCCCCGAAAGAATTTTGCTTATCAGTTATACAAATAAAGCAGCAGCCGAACTGACAGAGAGAATGGCTACTGATGGTTTGAAAGGTTATACATTTCATAAATTAGCCATTGATATTATCGGAAAAGCGACAGGTATAAAACCCTTTATTTGTGACAATACTGATGCCTTATTCATAGATATTTATCACACTTTATTAGGAAATAAGGCTTTTAAGAATAGTGTAGTAGAATACTTCATTGATTACCAAACTAATGAAGCAGATTGGGAGCAACGCAAGAATGAAAAGCGAGAAAAGTTGTCGGAACAAAAAAATGTTCAACTAAAAGCGATGTTTCCCGATATGGACGGTAGAGCCATATATGTGAGAAGTGAACAGGAGCAAAAGATATGCTTTGTTTTATCATCACTTGGAGTAAAATTCAGATATGAAGAGCCATACGAACATCAATTAGCAGATGAAATGTACTCTCAATATCGCCCCGATTTTTCTATATACTTCGAGCAAAAGGGAGTAACCAAACGGATCTATTTGGAACATTTTGGAGTTGATGAGCATAGTCTTGTCCCTGCTTGGTTTGCAAAAGACAGGAATATAACATACGAAGAAGCCAATCAAAAATATAATGATGGTATAACTTGGAAGAAAGCTGCTCATGAGAAATTTGGCACTCAGCTTTTAGTAACATCAAGTGCTGATTTCCATTATTCTGATATAAGGGATAAACTCCGTAAACTATTAGATGATGCAGGTGTACCAATTCAAGAGAAAACGGATGAAGAGTTATATGATTGGGTTTTGCCCAAAGGTAGTAAGCAGGAAAAGGCATTTATACGACTTGTTGTTACTTTTGTGACATTGGTAAAATCAAGTTGTAAATCAGTTAAGGAGGTTCTTAAACAAGCAAAGAATGCAGATGATGAGCGGAGTGTTTTTATTATCAAGAACATATTTCAACCTATATATGAACTCTATATAAGCGCATTAAGCGATAGTAACCAAATTGATTTTACCGATGCGATTCTTAAAGCCACAGAAATATGTCGTGCTTCACATCCTGTTGAGTATGATTATATCATTGTAGATGAGTTTCAAGACATATCGGTTGACCGTTATAATTTCCTAAAAGTATTGCGAGAGGGAAGCCCGCCTGCAAAGTTGTATTGTGTGGGCGATGATTGGCAGTCCATATATCGTTTTTCGGGAAGTGATATGGCTCTTTTTAATCAGTTTCCCGAATACTTTGGAGCAACAGAGATAAACAAAATTGAAACTACGTACAGATTTGGAGAGCCTTTGGTTTCGTTGTCCTCTCGCTTCATACAGCGCAATAAAGCCCAAATACAAAAGGACATACACTCGTTCAGCCCTGAAATGAAAACAGAGTTGGAGTTCCATGCATACGATAGACGAGATTATTGCAATACGATAGGACAACTTGTGGCTTCTATTCCATTGGATAAATCTATATTTTTGTTAGGGCGTTATTCCTTTGATGATTATTACCTCTCTTTTATGTATCAATCCATTAAAGAGGGCAATAGGTTCTTTTATGTGATAGGAGGACGAAAAATCGAGTTTTTGACCGTACATAAGTCGAAGGGGCTTGAAGCTGATTATGTAATACTCTTACAATGTAATAAGGATACATATGGTTTCCCTTCTCTTGTGAGTGACGATCCTGTGCTTAACTACGTACTCACTAAAAGCGACCAATTCCCATATGGAGAAGAACGCAGATTATTCTATGTTGCAATAACAAGAGCCAAGATAAAAACAGTAGTACTTTACGATAACCGTTTTCCCTCTGTCTTTGTTGATGAGTTTTTACATCCTGAAAAGGTTTCAGAAGAGAGTTATGTTAAACATCCTAATGCTAATAAAAGGTGGACGAGAAGCGCAGACCAATTTCTATTAAAACTACATAGTGAGGGCAAGAGCGTGAAGTATATTGCAGCTAAAATGGGCAGAAGCCAAACTTCAATCGTAATGCGATTGAATAAGCTAAACCAATAGGCTATTTTATTTTTTCTATGATACGGTACATGTATCGGACTATTCTATAACCTTTGTGGTATTAAAAGGCTAACAATGAAGAACTTAGAAATATAAACAGTTGCTATCTCATTACCCAATTTCCAAGTAATCTGATCAACATATTTGTTCTAAGCAAGTTATCTTTCTTGCAGAAATACAAAAAATATTCCTTGAAAAGCTAAAACGGGAATAAGTGTCATAATTTATATTTTCCCGAAATAATTCAAATATGGAGTTTTTGTTTTGGGTAAAATGAAGTATCTTCGTTTGCTGTTTTATAATTGTATGATGTATTTTGAATTAAAGAAATATATATTACTTTTCCCTTTTCTGTTTTCTTTTTTAAATATGGCAGCGACATCCTCTAAATACGAAATAAGAGGGGTTTGGTTGACTACCAATTGGGGATTGGATTGGCCGAAAAAGATCATAAAAACGAAAGAAGATATAAAAAGGCAACAAGAGGAATTGTGTTATTTATTGGATCAAGTCCAGAAAATGAATATGAATGTCGTCTTTTTCCAAACTCGATTGCGGGGCGATGTTTTATATTTTTCTCGGTATGAACCATGGAGTTCTGTTCTTACAGGCATATCGGGGAAAAATCCAGGATATGATCCTCTCCGTTTTGTTATCGAAGAATGTCATAGAAGAGGACTTCAATGTCATGCTTGGCTTGTTTGCATGCCATTGGGAACTTCCCGTCAAATAAAAAATCAAGGTAAAAGTTCTGTGGTATCAAAATATCCAGATATGTGTAAATATTGGGACAGAGAATGGTATCTTGATCCCGGGAATCCGAAGACCGCTTTATACCTTGCATCTATTGCCGGAGAGATTGTCTCGAATTATGATGTAGACGGAATACATCTCGATTATATCCGCTATCCTGATAAAGCCGGCTTTCCTGATAGGAAGACATATCTGAAGTATGGTTCTTCCGGTAAAACTTTGAATCAGTGGCGTAGAGAGAATATCAATAAAATCGTATATACGGTTTATGATTCTATAAAGAAAATTGATCCGGCAGTGAAATTAAGCAGTGCTGTCATCGGAAAATATAATACGCTTTCGGTATTTTCTTCTTTAGGGTGGAGCGGAATAGAGAGTGTTCATCAAGACCCGGTAGAATGGCTGAAACAGAATAAGCATGACTTTATTGTTCCGATGATGTACTTTTCCGAGCGTTCTTTTTATCCTTTTTTGATAGATTGGGTAAAGCATTGTGCGGAGCATCCGATAGTTTCCGGATTAGGAGCATATAGGCTTTGTGCGAACGACGGAGATTGGCGACTGCAAGATTTTATGCGTCAAGTTTATGACGGTCGCAGGTATGGTGCAAGGGGACAAGCTTACTATCGTTTGGAAAATTTGATAAATAATGAGAAGTTTGTATATACGGCGCTTTTACAAGCATATCGCTATCCGGCATTATATCCTCCGATGAATTATATGGGGAAAACATTGCCTTGTGCGCCTGACTCTTTGTGTGTAGAATATAAAACGCTATCGACCTTTCTATATTGGAATTCTGTAACAGATGTGCGGGAATATGTTTTATACGGAAGTGATAGTTATCCGGTAAATACAAATGATCCGGCAAATATTATTGCTTCAGGAGTACGTGGATGCTCTTTTGAGACTTCTCTGAAAAAACGTTTTTATGCAGTGACAGCTGTAGATATGTATCATCAGGAGAGTATTCCTGTGCAAATGTCGTTTCCTGAAACTTATTATAAAAGTGCAGATAATGAAGTCGTTTTGTCGAATACATTGGAAAACTTTGATAGAATTGCTATTTTTAATATTTTTGGGAAAAAGATCTATGAAGGAAAGTTTAAAGTTTCAATAAAAACAGATGGCTTATTTTCAGGCGTTTATCGAGTCGAACTATATAATAATCAGGGTAAGGAAGAAAAAATATTAATTGTCAACTGAAAAATAATATGATGTATCCATTAAAATTTGAAGTTATCCTCAAAAGTATTTTATGGGGAGGAAGTGAGATTTGCAAGTTTAAAAATTTAAGCGCAAAGCTTGATGGAATCGGTGAGAGTTGGGAAATTTCTCAAGTAAAGGACAATGTCTCAGTTATTGCAAATGGAGAGTATAAAGGGAAAAACCTGACAGAACTTATGCAAGAAAAAGGTGCTGAATTACTCGGTCAGCATGTTTTGGATAGGTTTGGGGATAAATTTCCTTTATTGATTAAATTTATCGATGCTCGGGATAATTTGTCGATTCAGGTTCATCCGAATGATAAGTTGGCTAAAGAGCGCCATAATTCATTTGGTAAAACAGAAATGTGGTATGTTATTTCAGCGCAGGAAGGAGCTGGGTTGTATTCCGGTTTTTCTAAGCAAATTACTCCGGATGAATATGTCGAACGGGTAGAAAATAATACGATTATGGATGTCCTTCAATTCCATCCAGTTAAGAGTGGAGACGTATTTTTCTTGCCTGCAGGAAGAATTCATGCGATCGGGAAGGGGATATTTATTGCTGAGATACAGCAAACTTCTGATATTACATACCGGATTTATGATTATAATCGAAAAGATGCCAATGGAAAAGGGCGAGAATTGCATACGGCCTTAGCAAAAGATGCGATTGATTATAAAATGTATTCTGATCTGAAAACAGAATATACTCATCAAGAAAATGAACCGGTATTGTTAGCCAGTTGTCCTTATTTTACAACGAATTTGTTAGAGATAAATAGTGAAAAGGCTGTAAAAAGAGAGATTGCAGATAAGGATTCTTTTGTTATTTATATTTGTATGGAAGGAGAGGCTGTCATGGTTGATAATAACGGATGTGAGACAGAGCTCCATCGGGGAGAGACGGTTTTAGTTCCGGCATCCACAAGCTTCGTAGAGCTATCGACGACACAGTCGGTTAAGTTGTTGGAATGTTATATTCCTCGATAATAATAGAATTCCTTATAAAAGAGATTGATTAGTATTGTAGTGGAAGATTCTTTTGTTATAATGAACAAGATCTTCCGCTATTTGTTTATTTACAAAAAATGTATGATATGAATAGGTATGTTATAATTATTTTTGTTTTGATATTAGGCTTTTCTTTGGATGCCTGCAAACATACAAAACAAAAAAGTCCTGTCGTCCAGGAGTCGTCTGTATCTGAAGATTCTGTAAAGTATATTTATGAGGGTATTTTGCCTGCAGCCGATGCAGCCGGAATACGTTACACGTTGACTATTTCAGCTCCTCGAAATAGCGGAGACGGTGCATTTGTCCTACAACAAGCTTATTTGGGAACAGGAGAAAAAGATACGGTATTTACAACTACGGGAAGACGTTATACCCATAGGGGAGACGCAAATGATATAAACGCAACAGTTTGGCAATTGAAATCTGATAATGGAAATGACATATTCAATTTCTTATGTGAGAATGATTCGACTTTAATATTATTAAATGAGAACTTTGAAAAAAGTGATTCTGAATTAAATTATTCTCTTCATTTAGTTAAATAGTAAAAAGCCAGTTCGAAAAAGGACTGGCTTTTTTATTGTCTCCCTCTAATTCTATTAGAGGAAATGTTGCATCTCGGAATAAGCAATCGAATAAGTCCGTTATTTCTGTTCTCGATTTACAGTTTATTTTAGAATACTTTCTATTTCGCATAATTCGTCAGGAGTAAACTCCGCATTATCTAAGGCTTTTAGATTATCTTTTAATTGAGTTACTGAGCTTGCCCCGATGATGACACTGCTTACCCGATTGTCTTTTAATAACCATGCTAATGCCATTTCAGCGAGAGTTTGTCCTCTTTGTTCCGCTAAGTCGTTTAGTAATTTTATTTTAGCAATTTTATCTTCCGTAACTTGATCTGATTGTAAATGTCCGGTAGATTTTGCGGCTCTTGAATTTTCAGGAATTCCATGTAGGTATTTATTCGTTAGTAACCCTTGTGCTAATGGAGAAAATGCGATCATACCTACTCCATTTTCATCTAAGAGTTGTAGCAGCTCGGGTTCTACCCATCTATCGAACATCGAATACCGGGCTTGATGTATCAGGCACGGTACTTTCATTTCTTTAAGAACAGATATGGCTGTTCGGGTTTGCTCTGCATTATAATTCGAAATGCCCACATATAGGGCTTTTCCTTGATGCACCATGTCAGCTAAGGCACACATAGTTTCTTCTATCGGAGTTTCCGGATCAGGGCGATGAGAATAAAATATATCGACGTAATCGATTCCCATTCTTTTCAAACTTTGATCCAGACTTGCCATCAAATATTTGCGGCTTCCCCAATTTCCATAAGGACCTGGCCACATATCATATCCGGCTTTGGAAGAGATAATCAGTTCGTCTCTATATGATCCTAATCCTTTTTTTAATATTTGTCCGAAATTTTCTTCTGCCGAACCGTATGCAGGGCCATAATTATTCGCCAGATCGAAGTGTGTTATTCCGTTATCAAAAGCTGTATATGCAATTTGAACGAAATTATTGAATACATCTACACTTCCGAAATTATGCCATAATCCTAAAGAAATGGCAGGCAACAATAGTCCGCTTTTACCGCAACGGCGATAAGTCATTGTATCGTACCTGTTATCGGATGCTTTGTAATTTTCCATTATTGTTATTTTGAAGGTTAATGAACAAAGATATGTGTTTTTTTATAAAGATGAGATATTAATAAAGAAAGAGATTTCAAGGAAACTTGAAATCTCTTTCTTTATTAAGAAAACTATTATAACATCTCAACGGATCGTTTAATAAATTGACTTAAAGCTTCTCCTTTTAACATGTTGTTGGATAATAGTGCCAAATCAACTAATTGACGAACCAACTTATGTTCATTGGCATACTGTGTAAGTAGTTCGGATTCTTTTTTCCGTAAAGAATCGACTTCTTTTTCTTTATTACGAAGTTCTTCTTTTTCAGTAACAGGGATTTCTTCGTCTTTTTTCCCTTTAGATGCTTCCTGGAGTTTGACGATAGCATCATTCAGTTCATTAATTTCTTTTTGTATGGGTTCTATTTCTGCATGACAGTCCTTTTCTGTTTCTTCTATTACTTTTTTAGATAGAGGATGTTCTGTATTTATTATTAAATTGAAACTGTCAGGCATTTCTCCATAGAAATTCATTCCCGGTTGCATGGCCGACATATCTTTCATTCGGCGCATAAATTCGTTTTGGGTTATAATGACCGGCTGAGATTGTTCTCCCAAAGCTTCAAACATCACCATAAATTCGGCTTTTTCTAAAGTCGGTATTTGAGATTTGAATACTGTGGTCATCATATTTCTCTGAGCGGCATCTAAAGAAACTTCGGTTTTGTCATTTTTCCGAACAAGATTGTCTATGATGTCACTGTCAACTCTCACAAATCGGCTTTTTTCCAATTTTTGTTCAAGTAGTCCGATAAAATGAATGTCCAGTTGACCATCCATCAATAAAACATCATAACCTTTAGATTTGGCTATCTCGATATAACTATATTGTGCAACAGCATCTGTAGCATAAATATATATCAAATTCTTGTCTTTATCCGTCTGATTCACCTCGATCAGAGCTTTATATTCTTCGAGCGTATAATATTTCTTGTCCGTATCTTTTAATAAAGCGAATTTTTGCGCCCGATCATAAAATTTTTCATCAGACAGCATTCCGTATTCGATGAAGAGCTTGATATCATCCCATTTTTCTTCGAATTGTTTTCGTTCGTTATTGAATATTTCTTGAAGCCTGTCTGCAACTTTTTTTGTGATGTAAGAGGAAATCTTCTTAACATTAGAATCGCTTTGCAGGTAAGACCTGGAAACATTCAGCGGAATATCAGGTGAATCGATGACCCCTTGCAACAACATTAAAAAATCAGGAACGATTCCCTCTACAGAATCGGTAACAAATACTTGGTTGGAGTAAAGCTGTATGCGGTTTTTATTTATATCGAGGTTGTTTTTTATTTTGGGGAAATAAAGAATACCTGTCAGCTTGAACGGATAATCAACGTTTAGATGTATCCAAAACAAAGGTTCATCCAACGAGGGATATAAATCGTGATAGAATTTACGATAATCTTCTTCTGTCAGTTCTGTCGGTTTCTTTGTCCATGCAGGTGTCGTATCGTTTATGATTTTATCTTTATCCGTATCGATATATTTACCGTCTTTCCACTCTTGTTCTTTACCGAAAATGACCGGAACAGGAAGGAATCGGCAGTATTTCTTCAATAAAGACTCAATTTTTGAGTCTTCGAGAAATTCTTTATTCTCATCATCAATATATAATACGATATCTGTACCGCGTTCTTTTTTGTCAATTTCAGACATTGTATATTCCGGAGAACCATCACAGCTCCACATTACCGGTTTGGCATTTTCTTGATAGGAAAGAGTTCTGATTTCTACTTTCTTAGCGACCATGAAAGAAGAATAAAATCCTAAACCGAAGTGCCCGATAATAGCATTAGCATCATTTTTATACTTATTCAGAAATTCTTCAGCTCCGGAAAATGCAATTTGATTGATGTATTTATCAATCTCTTCTGCTGTCATTCCGATTCCATGATCTGATATTGTAAGAGTACCTTCTTTTTTATCGATAGATACTTTCACGTTCATTTCGCCTAATTCTCCTTTAAAATCTCCGAAAGAAGATAAGGTCTTTAATTTTTGAGTTGCATCTACTGCATTCGAAACGAGTTCACGTAAAAAAATCTCGTGATCACTGTACAAGAACTTTTTAATAATGGGGAAGATATTATCTGTTGTAACCCCGATAGTTCCTTTTTGCATAGCTATATTATTTTTTAAAGTTAAATTTTATCACAATCGTTTGTAGAAAAACAAAAAAAATGCCAGACCAACCGGTCTGACATTTTGACTTATTCATTATTATTTTGTCACTCTTTATCACTATGTACAGAAGATACGATCTTTTCCTCATGCTTATCGTAGTCTATGATTATTGTGTCTCCTTCTTTTATCGAATCACGTATTACCAACTCTGCAATCTCGTCTTCCAAGTATTTTTGTATCGCTCTTTTTAAAGGACGAGCTCCAAACTGAATATCATACCCCTTGGAGGCTACGAATTCTTTTGCCGCATCGGTCAACGTAAATTTGTAGCCCAATGCTTGCATTCTTTGGTAAAATCCTTTTAATTCGAGATCGATGATCTTGTAGATTGCTTCTTTGTCGAGTTGGTCAAACATGATTATATCATCGACACGATTCAGAAATTCCGGAGAAAACGCTTTGTTCAAAGCTTTTTGTATAATACTCCTCGAAAATTCTTTATCCTCTAATGACGCAGACGTAGAGAAACCGACACCCCGTCCGAAATCTTTCAGTTGGCGTGTACCTATGTTGGAAGTCATGATGAGAATCGTATTTTTGAAATCGACTTTTCTTCCTAAACTATCTGTCAATCGTCCTTCGTCCATTACCTGCAGCAGCAGATTGAATACGTCTGGATGGGCTTTCTCCAATTCATCTAATAAAATTACGGAATAAGGTTTCCGTCTGACTTTCTCTGTTAGTTGCCCACCTTCTTCATATCCTACATATCCCGGAGGAGCGCCTATTAATCTCGATACACTGAATTTCTCCATGTATTCGCTCATATCTACCCGAATCAGAGCATCTTTAGAGTCGAACAGATATTCTGCCAGTATTTTTGCCAGATGTGTTTTTCCTACTCCTGTAGGGCCTAAGAACATGAATGTCCCGATCGGTTTATTCGGATCTTTCAGACCTACCCGGTTTCTTCGAATGGCTTTTACTATTTTATCAACAGCATTATCTTGTCCTATGATAGCTTGGCGTAAAGTATCACCCATGTGTAATAACTTGGTGCTTTCTGCACTGGCAATTCGCTGTACCGGTACTCCTGACATCATTGCAACTACTTCTGCTATTTTTTCTTCGTCCACGATTTCACGATGCTCTTGGAGTTCTTCTTCCCATTTTTGTTTTGCAGTTTCCAGTTGAGCCTGAATATCTTTTTCCTTGTCTCTGAAACTTGCCGCTAATTCATAATTTTGAGATTTTACAGCTTTTATTTTTTCCTCTCGTATCGTTTCTATTTGAGCTTCGAGAGTTTCTATTTCTTTAGGTACTACGATATTTGATATATGTACACGCGAGCCAGCTTCATCCATTGCATCTATGGCCTTATCCGGGAAATTACGATCACTGATATAACGTTCAGTCAGTTTTACGCAAGCTTTTAACGCTTCCGGTGTATAGGTGACATTGTGATGGTCTTCATAACGGCCTTTGATGTTATTCAATATTTGCAATGTCTCTTCAGGTGTTGTCGGATCTACCATTATCTTTTGGAATCTTCGTTCCAATGCACCGTCTTTTTCTATACTTTTTCGGTATTCATCTAATGTCGTAGCTCCTATGCATTGAATTTCGCCCCGAGCCAAAGCCGGTTTTAACATATTTGCCGCGTCCAAAGTTCCGGTTGCACCGCCAGCACCTACAATAGTATGGATTTCATCTATAAAAAGTATTATATCCGGATTCTTTGTCAGTTCGTTCAATATAGCTTTGATACGTTCTTCGAATTGTCCGCGATATTTAGTCCCTGCGACAATAGAGGCCATATCCAAAGATATAACCCGTTTGTCAAATAAAACACGAGACACTTTTCTTTGAATAATACGTAAAGCTAAACCTTCTACGATAGCAGATTTACCGACTCCCGGTTCTCCTATCAATACAGGATTATTTTTTTTGCGCCGACTTAAGACCTGAGCTAACCTTTCGATTTCTTTCTCACGACCGACAACCGGGTCTAATCGATTTTCTTCTGCCGCTTTTGTCATGTCAGTACCGAAATTATCGAGAACCGGTGTATCTGCAGATGTTTTCCCGGGAGAAGTTGTCGCTTTTTGCTGTTCGTTTTTATATCGTTTTTCTTCTTCGAATTCATCATCATCGTCATCTGCAAATTCAGCTCCCATTAGAGGATTATCAGATAGAGGTTTGGACATTTTAAAATATTTCATGACTTCTTGATATGTTACATCACAATCTTTTAAAGAACGTGTAGCTGGGGTATCAGGATCTTTTAGTATCGCTAATAAAAGATGTTCGGTATCTGTTGTATCACTTTTTAAAATTCGAGCTTCTAAGATACTCATTTTTAATACCTTATCCGTGCTTTTGCTGATTGTAATCTCATCTCCGGCATTAATATGATCGTTTGATAATCTTAAATCTTTTTCAACGGAAGCTTTCAGCTCGGCCAATTGGACTCCGAGATGCCGCAAAGCCTCTATGGCTTTACCAGAACCGTCTCTCAGGATTCCCAGCAAAAGGTGTTCCGGACCGATATATGAGTTTTGTAAGCGTTCCGCTTCTTCTCGGCTATATCCAAGAACATCTTTAACTCTTTGTGAAAAGTTTCTTTCCATGTAGTTGATCTTCCTTTCTTCTTTATTCGATAATTACAATACAAATATAAAATGAATATGTGTAAACCTTGTTTTCGTACAACATATATTATATGTATTTAATACAAATAGTATGCCATTATTTTTGATTTTTGATACGCTTGAAATTATTGAAGAAATTATAAACGAAAAGATATGTTCTAAAATTGTGAAATTAGAAATCTTCTTGTATTATTTCCGATTGAAAAAATTTTTCTAATCGGGAAGAATGTTGTAATTTAGTGCAGTTTTTTCAAAACAAGTAAATGTATTAACCAATCTTTTAAAAATGATTGACCAGGAGGATAGAATTTTAAAAATTAACATTGAGAACGAGATGAAGAAATCATATATCGATTATTCGATGTCTGTGATTGTCGCTCGTGCTCTTCCCGATGTGAGAGATGGTTTTAAACCTGTACACCGTCGTGTACTGTTCGGAATGAATGAACTCGGGAATACATCTAATAAACCGTATAAAAAATCTGCCAGAATCGTCGGTGAAGTATTAGGAAAATATCACCCTCATGGCGATTCTTCTGTATATTTTGCAATGGTGCGTATGGCTCAGGAATGGTCTTTGCGTTATCCATTGGTGGACGGACAGGGTAATTTCGGATCGGTGGACGGAGATAGTCCGGCTGCCATGCGTTACACAGAAGCCCGATTATCAAGATTAGCTGAAGAAATGTTGCGGGATATAGATAAAGAAACCGTTGATTTCCAAAATAATTTTGATGATACATTAAAAGAACCTCAGGTTTTACCGACTCGGATTCCCAATTTATTGGTAAATGGAGCATCCGGTATTGCAGTCGGTATGGCTACCAATATGCCTCCGCATAATCTGACAGAAGCCATTAATGCGACTATCGCATTGATAGACAATCGGGAAATGGAGATTGCAGATTTGATGCACTATATCAAAGCTCCCGATTTTCCTACTGGCGGATATATATATGGCTATTCTGGAGTAAAGGAAGCTTTTGAGACCGGACGAGGACGTATTGTTATCCGTGCCAAGGCAGAGATTGAAACGGAAGGGAATAAAGAAAAAATCGTTGTTACCGAAATTCCTTATTTGGTCAATAAAGCGGAGTTAATTAAGAATATTGCCGATCTCGTAGAAGAAAAACGATTGGATGGCATATCTAATATTAACGACGAGTCTGACCGAGCAGGAATGCGTATCGTCATTGATATCAAGAAAGATGCTAATTCGAGCGTTGTGCTTAACAAATTGTATAAGCTTACGGCATTACAATCTTCGTTCAGTGTCAATAATATCGCATTGGTAAACGGTCGTCCTCAAGTGCTTAATTTGAAGCACTTGATAGAAGCGTTCATCGATCATCGTCATGAAGTTGTTGTTCGTCGCACGCAGTTCGAATTGAGAGAAGCCGAGAAAAAAGCTCATATTCTTGAAGGACTCATTATTGCTTGTGATCATATAGATGAAGTAATTCAAATTATACGTTCTTCAAAAAGTCCGGATGAAGCTCGCGAGCGTTTAATCGAGCGCTTTGGCCTTACGGATGCCCAGTCAAGAGCTATTGTGGATATGCGCTTGCGTCAATTGACAGGTTTGGAACAAGATAAACTTCGTGAAGAATATAAAGCTCTTATGGAGTTAATAGCTTATTACAATCGTATTTTATCTGATGATTCAGTCTGTATGCAAGTTGTAAAAGATGAATTGATAGAGATTAAAGAAAAATATGGGGATGACCGGAAAACGGAAATCATCTATGCTTCGGAAGAATTTAATGCAGAAGATTTCTATGCCGATGACGAAATGATTATTACCATTTCTCACTTAGGGTATATCAAGCGGACACCTCTTTCGGATTTTCGTGCTCAAAATAGGGGTGGAGTCGGAGCAAAGGGAAGTGAAACGAGAGAAGAAGACTTTATAGAATATATTTATCCGGCTTCTATGCATAACTATATGCTTTTCTTTACACAAAAAGGAAAGTGTTATTGGTTGAAGGTGTATGAGATTCCTGAAGGTGCTAAAAATTCTAAAGGGCGCGCTATTCAAAATATGCTGAATATTGATGCCGACGATAAAGTCAATGCCTTTATACGGGTTAAACAATTGCAAGATCCCGAATACAATATGTCTCATAATTTATTGTTCTGCACACGTAAAGGTGTGATCAAGAAAACGAAACTTGAAGCATATTCTCGGCCTCGTCAAAATGGTGTGAATGCAATTACCATACGGGAAGACGATCAGGTAATCCAAGTTCGTTTAACGACAGGTGACAGCCAAATTATTATGGCGAATAAACATGGTCGTGCCATTCGTTTCCATGAAAGTACGGTTAGAGAAATGGGACGTACAGCAACCGGAGTTCGTGGTATGACGCTTGACGAAACAGGAGATGACGAAGTAATCGGAATGATTTGTATCAAAGATCCGGAAAAGGAAACTGTAATGGTCGTTTCTGAACAAGGATATGGTAAACGTTCTGAAATAGAAGATTATCGTATTACTAACCGTGGCGGTAAAGGCGTGAAGACTTTAAATATTACAGAAAAAACCGGAAATTTGGTTGCAATCAAGAGTGTTACCGATGAAAATGACTTGGTCATTATCAACAAATCGGGGATTACTTTACGAATGAAAGTTGCCGATGTCAGGATTATGGGGCGTGCAACGCAAGGAGTTCGGTTGATTAATCTTGAAAAGCGGAATGATGAAATCGCATCTGTATGTAAGGTTTTGTCAGAAACCGAATCGGATTCTTCTAATTCAGAAAATATAGATTCGTCATCTGAAATGAATGAAGCTGAGGCTTCGGAAACAACAGAATAAATTAATTATTATACTTCTAATCCTAAAACGTGAAAAAGATGAAAAAGGTTCTATTGACAGCAGGTATATGCCTATTTGCCGGAAGCGTTTTTGCTCAAATGAAGAATGTGAATGCGGCATTTAATGAGGCAAAGATGCCAAAGCCTAATTTTGGCGAAGCTCGTAAGTCCATTAATGAAGCTTTAAAGAATCCGGATACAAAGGATCTTGCTAAGACTTGGTATGTGGCAGGTTTTATTGAAAATAAGAGTTTTGAAGGCGATTATAATAAGACTCTTATAAAACAGAGTGTAAATGAGAAGAATATGTATAACGCTTTGTTGGATTCTTATGAAAAATATTTGGTAGCGGCAAAGCTGGATACGATGCCGAATGAAAAAGGGAAAGTGAAATCTAAATATCTGAAAGATATTAAGAATACGATTAAGAACAATCAACCTCATTTCTGGAGTGCCGGAGCTTATTTTTATAATGAAAAAGATTATAAAAAGGCTTATAAAATGTGGGAGATATATCAAGATATTCCCAAGTTGAATTTCATGGCTAAAGAAACTCTGAATGCAACGGACAGTTCCTATATGCAGATTAGGTACTATGCTGCTTTAGCTGCTTTTCAAACAAAAGATAATAAATTGGCGATTAAAGCATTGAATGAAGCAAAAAAAGACAACTATGAAATTCAAGACATTTATTATTATTTAGTTTATGCATATAGTCAAGAAAAAGATACTGTAAACCAGCTTAATACATTGAAAGAGGCTGTCGAGGTTTTAGGTGAGAAAGCAAATGATCCTAAATATCAGTTTATGTCTCAATTGATTAATTTATGTATTTACACAGGAAAGGGGGATGATGCAATAGCCTATTTGAAAAAAGCGTTGGAAACCAATCCTAACATCGCTGAGTACTGGAAGGTTTTGGCTGTTCTGTATTATGAAAATAAAAAAGATGAGGCAAATGCTGTGCAATGTTTGGAAAAAGCGATATCTGTAAAACCTGATTATGCCGATGCCTATGGTGAATTGGGCCGTATCTATTTTAATAAAGCGGTGACAGCAAGTAATGAAGCCAGCTTGATTAAAAATGATGAGGAATATCAAAAAGTAAGAGAAGAAGTTGTGTTGGCTGCATACAAAAAAGCTCTTCCGTACTATGAAAAAGCTCATTCGATGAAACCTGATGAAAACGAATATATGATTGCGTTGAGAGGTATATATTATAATTTGGGTGATGAAGCTAATTTAAAGAAAATAGAGGCTGAGATGAATGCATCTGAATAAAATAAATAAATCTATATAGAAAACGGGGACAAAAAATGTCCCCGTTTTCTATATGGTAATTTCTGGCATTTGCATTAGAAAAGCTTCTGGAAAATTTTTTCGTATATATTGATTTATTATATTCAAAGAATCTTGAACAATGATTTCATCTGCATGAGGAGATAGATTATATATGACAGAATGTAATTTTAAATTCCTATTTTTAATAGCTTCAAGACTTAGAAATGTATGGTTTATACTTCCTAATCTACCGGAAGTTACTAATATTATAGGATAATTTTGTTGAGATATATAATCGATTGTCAACAAATCGGGAGTAAGGGGAACCATGAGTCCTCCTGCACCTTCTAACAGAACTATATCATATCGCTCTTTTAGAATCCTGCTGGACAAGGTTATTGCATCAATATCCAATTCTTTTTTATCGATTTTTGCTGCAAGATGGGGAGATGAGGGGTAGCTGAAGATCACAGGAGCTGTCAGTTTTGAAATATCTTCCGGGAGCATTTCCATTTTCATAATCTTTCTATGAAGCTCAATATCTTCTGAATATTCTTTATTTCCTGTTTGTACCAATTTTTGTGTGATAACTTTTACATGTTGATTTAATAGTTGTTTGGCAAGCCATCCGGTTGCTATAGATTTTCCGATGTTTGTATCGATACCGCTAATAAAGTAAATTCCTTTCATGATTTCTATTTTTTTGATGCAATTATATAGATCGGGTGATATGTTAATGGAACTCCGTAATCTGATTTGAATAGTCTATTATACCGATCTGTAAAATATAAAAAATCTGATTTTGTCCATTTTTCTGAGGCGATACCATTGACACCTGAACGCTTTAAATGTAATAGTACATCTTTAGGTGATGAAAAATAAACAGTTTTGATCTCTTCTTTCATTTTGATAATTTGGAATGAAGAAGAAATAATATGTTCTAAATCTGATTTTGTAAAATAAGATAAGCCGATATTGGTAACTTGTTTTATTTCTATAAGATTTTTTTCTCCGAATGTTGAAATCGCCACAAGACCTTTGTCAGAAAGACTACGGTTTATTTTTTTTAAAAATAATGGAAAATCCTCTAACCATTGTATTGCCGATGATCCGGCTATCAGATCGTATTTATCCGGAAAATTAATCGTTTCCATATCTCCGGAAATAAATTTTATGTCATTAGGAATATAATTGACAACTTCAGGACAAAGGTCGTTTGCTGTAATAGTTGCGGAAGAGAAATGAGAGTGTAGTAATCGGGTGAAGAAGCCTGTTCCGCATCCGATTTCTAAGATCGAAGACACAGGATAGTTTGAATATACAGATAATAATCTGTATAATTCCATTGCTATTTGATATTGAACAAAGGCTTCTTGTTCATATGTGGAGATAGCCTTTGTAAATGATTTTCTTATTTGCTGTTTATTAATCGACATATTTATTGAAATCTAAGAAATGGGCTTCGTCTATAATATCGTATTTGTTTTTTTCCCATGCTTTTAGCTGATTTTTTGTTGGGAAAATGAAATCACGCGTTCCTATTATCGCTTTATCCCATTGAAAGGTTGATGTCATATCTTTTTTAACCATTGATTGTATAGAAATTAATTCTTGTTTTAGACTTTCAATAGATCTGTGGGAAGTATGGTTTATAAAAAACTGAAAATTCTCTTTGTTTCCACACATCCGTTTATTAAACTTTAATAAGTTCTGTTCATTCAATAAATCTATTGTTTTTTGGAAAATTGTCGGATCTATGCCTTTTTCTTTTTCTATCGGAAAGATCGTTCCGTTTATTGCGACGCTTTTCCGAATAGGTAAATTACAATCCTGTAAAACTTGAGATGCTGCCCATACACCCATCGACCATCCATATACATCAATTACTTGATAATTTTTATAATGAGATTTTTCGAAATCTATATTCGTATAATCGAAACAGATGCAGGTATCGAAATCCTTTTTATTGATAGATAAGGTGTTTTGATCCATGCCCCAACCTGTGAAAAATAAAATCAGAGACTTATTATTTTCCTGTTTTGTAAAATATTGTTTCATGATTTTGATAAATTCCTGATGCAGTATATTAATCGATTTATTTCTTCTTCTGTACAATTTGCAGTTAGAGAAAACCGTATTCTTGCTGTTCCATCGGGAACGGTTGGGGGACGTACCGGAAGAACATAAAATCCTTGCTTTTGAAGTTCTTTTGCCGTATTATGTGCAGACTCTGAAGATCCTGTGATATAAGGTATAATATGGCTGCTACTTTGTATTTCCCGATTTTCCGAACTGAGTTCTTTTTTTAACAAGTTTGAAATTTTTTTTATATGTTCTCGTCGGCCATTCATGCCAACGGCTTTATTCAGTGTAAAAAGAGTCCATTTGAGATTGATAGGAGGCAGTGCTGTCGTAAAAATAAATGTCCTCATTGTATTAATAAGATATTCTCGCATTATCCTATTGCAAATCAAGAATGCTCCGCAAGATCCTAACGCCTTTCCGAATGTACCGATTAAAAAATCGATATGTTCGATAATATTGTGTTCTTCACAACAGCCCAGTCCGTTATTCCCTCGTACTCCGATTGCATGTGCTTCGTCTATATAAAGCATAATTGCCGGATATTTTTGTTTAAACCGGACCAATGTTCGTAAATCCGACTCATCTCCGTCCATACTGAAAATGCTTTCCGTAACAATAATTATGCGGTCATAGCGTTCTCCGGCCTGTTGTATGAGGCGTTCGAGCTGTCGGTAATCATTATGTTTGAAACGAATACATTTGGCCTGGCTTAGACGAATACCGTCAATAATACTTGCGTGAACTAATTTGTCGGCAAGTATCATTGAACGGGATGTGGTTATTGTCGGGAGGATTCCTGTATTTGCATGGTAACCGCTATTAAATACCAACGCTGATTCAGAATGGAATAATTCGGCTAAACGTTTTTCTAAGATAATATGAGCCTCGTAATTTCCTGTTTGTAATCTGGATGAGGATGCAGAAAACTGAAAATCATTATCTTTTAAGTTTTCTAAAAACTCGGAATATAAATGGCGGTCTGTAGCGATACCTAAATAATCATTGGAGGTAAGATTTGTGAACTTTTTATTTCCTGCAACGATTCCGTTTTCTATATTGGTTATTATTTGCAATTCCCTTAGATTTCCGGAACTTTCTATTTCTTTTAATCTATTTTCAAAATATCTGTCTTTCATTGTTTTATTGCTTGCTTACAACACTTAATAATGCTGATGTCAATCGAGTTAATTGATCGGGATTGATGATGTATGGAGGCATAATATATACTAACTTACCAAAAGGTCTTACCCATACACCATGTTCGACAAACTGACGTTGTATTTTGGACATGTCTACAACCTCTCTCATTTCAATGACTCCGATAGCGCCTAATACACGAACATCTGCGACTTGGGAATATTCTTTGGCAGGAGAAAGATCTTCTTTTAATTGAGCTTCAATACTTTTAACTTGCATTTCCCAATTGTTTTCTAATAATAGGTTGACAGATGAAAGAGATATTGCACAAGCTAAAGGATTTCCCATAAAAGTTGGTCCGTGCATAAAGACTCCGGGAAACCCGGAAGAGATTACATTAGCTACGTGATTTGTCGATAATACGGCAGCCATTGTAAGATATCCGCCGGTTAAGGCCTTTCCGATACACATAATATCTGGAGAGACATTAGCGTGTTCGCAAGCAAAAAGTTTTCCAGTACGACCGAATCCTGTAGCTATCTCGTCGAATATTAATAAAAGGTGATACTCCTCACAGAGTTTTTTTGCAGCTTTTAGATATTGAGGATGATAAAATTTCATTCCTCCAGCACCTTGTACTATCGGTTCTAAAATCAATGCTGCAATATTTTCATGATGAGCTTTTATACATTCTTTTAACGGCACAATACAATTTTCATCCCAATCATCGTAAAAACGACAGCTTGGTGAAGGTACGAAATATCGGTGAGGAAGTGAATTACCAAAAATAGAGTGCATACCTGTCACAGGATCACAAACCGACATAGCGTTCCATGTATCGCCGTGATATCCCGATCGGATAGTAACAAAATTTGTTTTTTCATTTTTCCCTTGAGCATACCAATATTGTACCGCCATTTTAAGAGCTACTTCTACAGCTACAGATCCGGAATCACAATAGAATATTTTCTGGAGTTTCTTAGGGACTAATGTCAATAGTTTTTCTCCCAGTTCTATTGCCGGACTATGTGTTAATCCTCCGAACATGATGTGGGACATTTTAGACAATTGTTCTTGTGCTGCTCGATTCAGTACAGGATGATTGTATCCGTGTACGGCAGCCCACCAAGAAGACATTCCGTCAATCAACTTTTTTCCGTTTTTTAGTTGAATATATACCCCGTCTGCCCGCTCTACTTCATACGTAGGTATGGGATTTAATGCAGATGTATAAGGATGCCATAAATGTTCTCTGTCAAAATTATTCGTTTTCATATTCATTGTCAATAGAATATCCGCAATTGGTAAATAGTTTTTTATCTTCGGCAACTTTAGAACCCACAGTTGTCAACATATCTCCGACAATAGAAGAATTGATACCGATCATTAACGCTTTTTTCAGTGTATCTTGAGACAACTGAGCCCTTCCTCCGGCTAAACGCAAGTATGCGTCGGGGTTAATAAAGCGGAAGAGTGCGATAGTCGTGAGGAGCTCGTCTGGAGATAATGGAACTGTTTGTTCTAAAGGTGTACCGGGTATGGGCTGTAATATATTGATAGGTATTGAATGTATGTTCAGATGTTTCAAAGTAAAGGCCAATTCTATCCTTTGTTCTGCTGTTTCTCCCATACCTATTATCCCTCCGGAACAAACTTCCATTCCGATTTCCTGTGCTGCACGAATCGTTTTTATCTTTTCCTCTTGAGTATGGGTAGAACATAAAGTCGGAAAATAGGAGGGAGCGGTTTCCAAGTTACAGTGATACCGTTTTACTCCGGCAGCCAAGAGTAATGATAATTCTTGTTTGTCCAGAAGACCTAATGATGCGCAGAGACGGGTATTTATATTTATGCTTGACATATATTTGTATAAGTCGCATACTCGAGTTAATAATTCTCCTTGAACTTTACGTCCGCTTGTGACTAATCCTAAATGATGTATTTTCTGTTGGAATACCTGAGAAGCTTGTTTTTTACACTCTTCTCGATCAATAAGGGAATATGTATTGATCTGGGTTTTGTAGTGCCCGGATTGTGCACACCATTTACAATCTTCCGGGCATTTTCCGGAGCGAGCGTTTATAATGGAACACATGTCGAATTTGTTCTTACAAAAATGTTTTGTAATTTCTCCTGAGGCCTTATATAAAGCTTCTTTATCTGTTGTTTTAAGCAAAGAGAATGCTTCTCTTTCTGATAAATGTTCCCCTGATAGGACTTTGTTTTTTAATTTTTCGATCATATTTTTTTATAAAAAAAGACCGAAAACTACATGATAGACAGTAGTTCTCAGTCTCTATTGGGTATAATAGAAAATAAATACAATAAGGAATATCGTTTGATAAAATAACGGGTAATATCTCTAATTTTTTGAATAAAAATAAAATATCTGGAGGGGTCTTGCCATCATTTTCATCGGCTTCCGAGTAACAGATAAAATCACTTTTTTTTGATGTATAGAGAATACCTTTTTGTTTTTTCAAGGAAATATCGATGATTGACTTACATACGCATCCGATATTTACACATTTCCCGATACTTTGAAATGCTGCAAATTGATTTCGACTCCAACGACGGAAACGAATGGTTTTCGAAATATTTTTTATGCTTAAAGTCATCGGTTGCAAATGTAATAGAAATAACTATAAAAAAGAGTATTTTGTCTTTCTTTTAATTGCAGGATTTAATAAAACTTTGCATGTGATTTTGTTACATTCTTCTTATATTTGATGCATAATTTGATATTTGAATATTTAATGAATTTGAGAAATTGTATATATATTATTGTTTTATTAGGAGTAATAGAGTCTTTTTGTTGTGAACCTCTTTTTGCTAAACGGAAAAAAGATAAAATAGAAGAGGTAGAACCGAGTGCTGAGGAATTGTTCGTTAAAAATAATTTTGAAGAAAAAAGGTGTGCCGAATGGACTAAAGGACGACGATTTATTTATGTTAGCGATGACCTTTCTCTTTTATTAAAGCCGGAACAGGATACAGTTCCGACACATGTCTCTTTTAAAAATAAGATTTTCACATTCGAAGGTATGATTGAAAAGTCCATACTCGGACAGGCGCAGTATGCTGTATTGATTTTTGATTGTGAGGGGATAAAATACCAGTATAGAACCGAAAAGACTATAAAAGAGATAAAGGATAGCGATTATAAACCTTTACTACCGGACATGGTTGCTGAAGAGGATGTACTAAAAGCCCGGAAAATGTTGATAGGAAAGACTTTATATATCAAAACATCTATTTGGTATGATGAGAACGGTGTGGAAATAGGAGGTCATAAATTCGTCCCGGTGGTGATCAAAGATATATTACCCGGAGATAAGGTATTACCGATAAAATTTGTTTTTGAGGATAATGCAGGAAAAACAGCAAATGTATTGGGTACTTTATTCCCGGAAACATTAGCAACGCAATATACGACATTTGACAGACTTTTTAGTTTTGAGAACCCAAGACGTCAGTATAAAACAATTTCTGACGTAAATTGGGATCTTATAACTAAGTCCAAAGTAATGAAGGGAATGACAAAGGATGAGTGTCGTTTGTCATTAGGTCGGCCTAGTGATGTGAGAAGAATACCGACTTATGGGGGATTGAAAGAACAATGGTTTTATAATACAGGGAGTTATCTGTTTTTTGAAGATGGGATTTTAACGGACTTCAGATTATAAATTTTTGAAATACATATTATGATAACAATAGAAGAGAATAAATCTCTGCAACAATTACATACTTTTCATTTATCTGTTTCATCCCGATGGTTTGTCGAATATCAATCGGTAAAAGAGCTGATAGACTTATTAAAAACGGATTTATTGAGGGAGAATCCATTTTTGCAAATCGGAGGAGGTAGTAATTTATTGTTTATGTCCGATTACGAAGGTGTAATATTACATTCAAAAATAAGATTCATCGAAGTAGTATCGGAAACTTCTGAATATGTAACTGTAAAAGCCGGTTCAGGAGTGGTTTGGGACGATTTTGTTAAATATTCGGTAAGTAATGGATGGGGTGGAGCAGAAAACTTATCATTAATTCCCGGAGAAGTCGGAGCAAGTGCCGTTCAGAATATCGGAGCTTATGGTGTTGAAGTGAAAGATATTATTCTGCAAGTAGAGGCGATTGAGGTGGCAACAGGCAAAGAACGGACTTTTACGACAGCAGAGTGTATGTATGGATATAGAGACAGCATATTCAAGAAAGAACTAAAAGGTAAATATATTATAACATCGGTGGTGTATTTGCTCCGAAAAAATCCGGTTTATCATCTTAATTATGGGAATCTTCGTCATGCTATCGGCAATAAGAGTATTAATTTGCAAACAATAAGAGATACCGTAATAGAGATTCGAAAATCGAAACTTCCCGATCCTGATGATTATGGAAATGCCGGTAGCTTTTTTATGAATCCGGTCATTCCTGTTTCTCAATATGATCTATTAAAAGAAAAATATCCGGAAATGCCGTTTTATCCGGTTGATGCTCAATTTGTAAAAGTCCCGGCAGCATGGCTTATCGATAAAGCCGGGTGGAAAAGTAAAATGTTGGGAGGAGCAGCAGTACATGATAAACAGTGTTTAGTATTAATCAATAAAAATAATGCTGTAGCAAAAGATATTATAGATTTGGCTCAAAATATAGTTGATTCTGTAAAATCTCTTTATGGAATAACAATTAAACCTGAAGTAAATTATATATAGTTTCTGCCGGAATATTATGCAAATTAAATTTTTAGGAACAGGGACATCGACCGGAGTACCTGAAATTGCATGCCATTGTGAAGTTTGTTCTTCGAACGATCCGAGAGACCGAAGATTAAGGACATCGGCGTTGTTTACAATAAAGGGTAAAAATATTTTAATAGATTGTGGTCCGGATTTTCGGCAACAGATGTTATGCAGTCATACAGAAAAGATCGATGCGGTTTTATTAACTCATGTACATTATGATCATACAAGCGGTTTAGATGAGTTGCGAGTCTTTTGTAAAGAGCATTCTGTGGATGTCTTTTTAGAGCCTTGGGTTGCAGATGCGATAAGGGCAAGAATACCTTATTGTTTTGTCGAACATCCTTATCCGGGTGTTGCAAGTCTTAATCTAAATGAGATTGGCACAGATCCGTTTTGCGTACAGGATATCTCTGTAATACCGATTCGAGTAATGCATTATAAACTTCCCATATTAGGTTATCGTATTGAAGATGTGGCCTATATTACGGATATGTTATATATCTCGAAGGAAGAGATGGAGAAAATAAAAGATGTTAAAATATTAATTATTAATGCATTGCGTCATACAGAACATATATCTCATCAGACATTAGACATGGCATTGAGTCTCATAAAACGTGTAAAGCCCGAAAGAGCTTATCTTATTCATATGAGCCACCATATGGGATTACATGAAGTGGAATCGAAAAAATTACCTGAGAATGTATATTTCGCCCATGACGGATTACTAATCGACACGGAATATATATAAACGAACAACTAATCTATAACTTCAGTTGTTTTATTAAAGTAATTCAATTCTAAAAAGTTTTTTATGAAAAAGACAACTGAACCGAACGTGGAGATAGGAACTTCTGCTGCTCCAGAGATGTTTTACATTAAAATTTTAGCAGACGGACCATATTTAGTATATGGAAATCCCCCTATTGATCAAGAAATTATTATGCCGAATGAAGATGGAGCTTCTTGGGTTTATAAAAAAGGACGTCATTACAAGACCGAAGGTGAATATACGGCACTTTGTCGTTGTGGTGAATCTTGTAAAAAACCTTTTTGCGATGGTTCTCATTCTAAAGCGGACTGGAATCCGGAAGAAACAAGCGACAAACGTCCTTTATTGGAAGATGCCGAACTGTTCGAAGGTCCGGCAATGGTATTGGCCGATAATGAGAAATATTGTGCTTTTGCTCGTTTTTGTGATGCATACGGTCGTATCTGGAATATTGTACAGACTGCGGAAACTCAAGATGAAATAGACCTTGTCAAACATGAGGCTGGCCATTGTCCAGCTGGACGCTTGGTTGTATGGGATAAAAGAACGAAAAAAGTTTTTGAACCGTCGTTTGATCCTTCAATTGGGATTATAGAGGATCCCGGAATCAAGGTAAGTGGTCCTATATGGGTGAAAGGTGGGATTCGTGTTGAGAGTGCTGACGGAAGTAGCTATGAGATTCGAAATAGAGTTACTTTGTGCCGTTGCGGTCAATCTTCTAATAAACCTTTTTGTGACGGGACTCACGCTTCTATGCATTTTAGAGATAATTTGCCTTTAGAAGTCGGTAAAGAAGAATGGTAGTTCTATTTTCAAGTATGTTTTTCCGTTCCGGACTACGAGACGTGTAGAGAAGGATAAACAGCTCTAAAGTAGGGGTATAAAAACTTATTAAAGTTTTGTTTAGGTCAGTTTTGAGAATCCTCTTTCGAGGATATTTTTCTGTTTTTGCAAAGATGATAACGGGCTATCTGATGATTAAAAACGAGGAAAAAGACCGAAAGAAAATGCAAAAATGATCTGATAATATTTTCTTATTGGAAAATTAAGACTGGCTCTAAAAGTCTGAGTATATATTTTTACTCAAAAATTTAGGCCAGTTCTTATTTATAAAACAGATTTTCGACCAATGGAATCAACAAAGATGTCATAATTCCCATCAGTCCTATTGCAAGTCCGCTAATAGCTCCTTCTACCGCACCGAGTTCTATTGCCTTAGCTGTACCTAAACCATGCGCAGCCGCGCCAAGAGCAAGACCTTTAGCAACCCGGCTTTTTATATGCAATTTACGAAGAATAAATGGCCCGATAATTCCACCCAATATACCGCATATAACGACAGTAATAGCTGTTAATGACGGAATTCCTCCACTTTTTGCAGAAAGGCTTAATGCTATGGGAGTAGTAACGGATTTAGGCTCTAATGAGACAATGACACTATGTTCTACTCCCATTAATTTGCAAATCCAAATTACGCTTACGATCCCTACTAAACTTCCGACAATAATAGAAGAAGTGATGGATAGAACTTTTCCTTTCAAATATCCGATTTGTTCGTATAAGACATACCCCAATGCTACGACAGAAGGTCCTAACATAAAATGGATCATGTAACTGCCTTTGGAAAAAGTCTCATAATCGATTCCTGCCCATTTTAAGACCCCTATAATAACCGCTATGCTGATAATAATGGGATGAAGAAGTGCAATTTTACTTTTGGTATAAATATATGTTCCTGATAAATAACTTGCTAATACAAGGAATAATAAAAATGGGGTAGATGATAATATCTCGTTCATACGAATTACTGTTTATAGCTTTTTTTCCAATTTATCTTGCATATATCCGACAACAGCGATGATAACAGCTGTCGTAACGACAGATACGATTAATAGTGCTGCCCAATAGCGTGAAATGAGATCGAAAGACGCCATAAGTCCGACTCCTGCCGGGACAAAAAAAAGTGCCATATTCTGTGTCAATGCATTTGATACACCTCTTACATCTCGAGGTTTTACCAATTTCAACAAAAGAAACAAGAATAACAGAACCATTCCGCAAACACTGCCCGGAACAATTCCATTAATTAAAAAACTTAAGCATTCTCCTAAAAAATAGAATAACATAATAATAGATGCACCTTTAACCATAATTCTTATATATAATAAAGTCCGTCTTTAACCTGAACAAACTGTTCATCACATAAAAAACGTAATGTCTCGACTATTTTTTCCTGTGAAAAAGGAATACGCTCTATAATTGTGTCGAGACTACATTTATCAGCCTGCAATAGTTTGTAGATTTCTTTTTCTATCCGGGAGAAATCTCCGGTGGTTAACTCCCCGCATTTTTGTTGTAAACAAATATCGCATAATCCGCATACTCTGTTAAATGTCTCGCCAAAATAGTTTAATAAGATTTGAGTTCTGCACTTTTTATCGTGAAGTACATATTCTAACATACTATGAATACGATGAGAAAAACGTTCTTTGCGTTCTTCATAAACATTTCTGGGTATTGATAAATACTTCAGATCTTCTCGAGGTGCAGTATATATAATAAAAGGGGTTCTTTTTTGCGGTATATAGTGTAAAATATGCTGTTTTGAAAAATAGATTAAGTTTTCGTATACCTCTTGAGGAGAGAGCCCGCTTCGTTTTGACAAGAGATCTTCCTGAATAAAAACGTAATCGGCGAATAAACCTGTATAGGAGCGGAGTAAACATTGTAATAGTTCTTCTTTTCTAGAATCGTCCGTTTGCAATTTGTACAATTCATCACGTTGTACGGTTATCATTACTCTCGACAGAGATTCTATTTCTTCCGTAAACTCTATATATTGAGCTTGTTCTAATATTTTTAGTGCGTTAAATGTCGGTAATATGGGAAATTTAAACGTTTTGCAGAATGTATTTAAATTGAAATCAAAAACAGAATTCATTCCCGATCCGACTGCTACTTTTAAAAAGTTTCCTAATGCTTCATATACACGGGCTATAAATTCTCGTTCGGGAAACATATCACGGATTCTTTTTTCTAATTTTACTTTATCGGCATTTGCATATAGAATGACTGCGTATGCCTGAAGTCCGTCTCTTCCTGCACGTCCGGCTTCTTGATAGTACTCTTCCGGAGAGTTAGGTAAATCCAAATGAATAACGAGTCGCACATCCGGTTTGTCAATACCCATTCCGAAAGCATTTGTAGCAACGATTACTCGACAACGATCTTCTTTCCATGCCTGTTGTTTTTGGTTTTTATCTTCTGATTTCAAACCTGCATGATAAAAATCAGCATTGATTTTGAATCGTCTTAATTCTTCCGAAATCTCTTTCGTTTTTTGTCTACTGCGGACATAAATTATGGCACTTCCCGGAACACAATTGAGTATATGTATTAATTGTTGAATTTTATTTTCTCCATAGCGTACTACATAAGAAAGATTGGGACGGAAAAAACTTTTTTGAAAGATTTTTCCTTTTTTGAAATGGAGTTTTTCCTGTATATCTTCTACGACTTTGGGAGTTGCAGTTGCAGTCAAGGCTAATACGGGAATATCGGGGAATAAAGTCCTTATGTCGGCAATTCTTATATATGAAGGTCTGAAATCGTATCCCCATTGAGAGATACAATGGGCTTCATCTACTACTAATAGAGAGACTTTCATTGCCTTTACTTTGGATAGGAAAAGATCGTTTGAAAGACGTTCTGGAGAGACGTATAAAAATTTATATTTACCGAATATGCAATTTTCTAATGTAACAATCGTTTCATGACGAGTTAATCCGGAATATAGATAAGTCGCTTTTATATCTCTGGCTCTAAGATTATCCACTTGATCTTTCATTAAAGCGATCAGGGGTGTTATAACCAAACAAATTCCATCTATGGCTAAGGCCGGAACTTGAAATGTTAAGGATTTTCCTCCTCCTGTCGGCATCAAACCCAAGGTATCGTTTCCTGTTAGTACGGAATTGATAATGTCTTCCTGTAAAGGTCTGAATGTATCATAGCCCCAATATCGTTTTAATATTTCATAGATGTTTTGTCCCATACCTATATTCGAGGTTGCAAAATTACAAATTGTAACGGCATATTTTTCTTTTTGACGATTATTTTGTACATAATAAAACCGGCTTCGAATATATATTATCGAAACCGGTTGAAAATTTTCAATTTTATATGTTATATTATCGAGTTTGAGAATATTCAATGAAGTTATATATCAATTTTTTAGCCACATCAGAAGATCCAGAAGACTGATTTAGATTCGGCATAATATCTAATGTAGAGAAGATTATTTTACCTTTGCCGCAAGGGATGATTCCGACTGCTGTTCCAAGATTAAAACCATGGCTACGATAAACTCCGGCAACCAATTCTTCTCCTTCGAGTTTTAGTCCTAACCTGTGATCTCCGTCATGAACTAATGCTTGATAAGGCCAGCTCATACCGACATTGCCCGGCAGATCTTTAAATAGGGGATGTGCTTTTACGAAATGAACTCCGCCGACCCAATTTCTGCCCATTGCAAAATTACCTTTATTTTTAAGATTGGTATATTTAGAGATGACATCCATCCATGTTTCCGCTGATTCTAACAAGATAAGGGTAGTTCCGTCATTTTTGCAGCGATCTATTAATGATTTAGGATCGAGTGTGGCATTCCCCGGCGTGGACCACTGTAATTGAATCGTTCCGGTTTGTTTTTGTTGTCGGTATTCTACTTGAATATTTATAGCTTTTCCAGCTTCAAGAGTAACAGGACGTTGGTAAGCATACATTTTTTTATTACCCCATTCATCTATTACCCGTTGTCCATTAATAGAAAGGCGTAGGCCTCCGTCTGTATTGACCGCTATAAGATATTGTCCGGAAACAGGAGGTACGAGTTTCCCTTTCCATATTGCAGAAAACGGTTGATTTGCTGATACAGAGGCATCTGGTTGTGCACCGTCTGCGAATTGGAAATCAATGTGCGTGTCTGTGCGAGTTCCGGCTGCTTCTCTTAAATCATCGTCTTTAAAGAAGGTTGCTGCAATTCCCGGTCTATTATCATTTGTTATGTATACTTCTGGTTGTATTTTTTGTGGAGCATCTAATGGAGGACGTGTAATGACAACCCAGTCCAATTTACCTGCATTTTCAGAGAAGTCGGAAAGTATATTTCCGGTTTCTTGTTTATAAAAACTTACAAATGTATTCTTTGTGTCATTTTTATAGATAGCTCCAGTACCCGATAATTTTTGAGAATTCCAGTTTACTCCTAATACCTGATCTTTTCCAGAGGCTTGTTTTTCTTTATTTAGATCATATAAAGTTGCTTCTATTGAAAACATTCCGGATTGATTGTTTAAAGGAAGTTGCATATTTCCGATTAGTAGTTCTCCGAATGTTTCTCCTCCCGAAAGTTGAACATTTTTATTTTCTTGATATATGTTTTTACCATTCGGGTCTTTTACATTGATAGATAAGATGTATTTTCCTTTCAGATTTTTTTCATTAACGATATAAAAATCTACCGGAACGGGATTTGGAGTATGTATAATTTGTTTTCTCGGACTGATTGCCACATAAAGCGGTTGGTTATAATATGCTAAAATTTTAGAGTCTCCTTTTGCATTCCTATAAAGATCTACTACACCGGAATGGTTGTCATAGGGCATAGATTCCCATCCGTTAATTACGTAGCAGTCGCCTAAGTTCTGCATTCTCATACCTTGAATTCTACGACCTTGGTGTTCGAATGATATGTCTCCCATTTTTTCGGTGAGCATATCGACTGATTTGAAATATGGTTCTAAATTTTTATCTGAGAAAAATTTACAGAATTCTTTGTATTGTTTTTGCCAGAATTTCCCGTCCCAGCCGGTTTTCCCGGTTTTAGAGAGATAATCGTCTATTTCTTTAATACGAGGAGGTGTAGAAATTGCAGCCTCTTCTCCACGCATATATATTTCAGTATTATTATCGGTGTACATAAGATTGTCAGTCGGTGATTTATAAAAATCTTCTCTCCAAGTTTCCGGTCCTCCGGCTCTATGGTTATCGAACCAGCCGCTCATGTATAGTTTTGTATCGAACGGACGGAAATGGGCTTTTGAATCTTCTAAAGCATCTTTTTTGTTAGCCCATCCCGATGTAAATGTAATTGTTCGGCTCGGATCAATGGCATGTGCATCCCGCATATCCTCGAATCGTTTTGCTACCAATTCTTTATCTTTAGATAAACGACCTCCGAATTCATTAATCATATTATAAATAACCAGACTGGGATGACTTCTGTCTCGCTTGATCATACGGAATACTTTTTCACGTAAGATAGTCCGGATAAAAGGATCATGAGTACCCGAATGAAAAGAACCAGGTTCTTCATAATATAATAACCCCATTTCGTCAGCTTTATCCAATACAACAGGAGTTCCTATGTTTCTATGAAAGTTCAACATATTGAGACCTAACTGTTTTGCTGTAGTTATTTGTTTTTCGGCCATTTCTGGAGTTGCAATTAACCCTGTTACCGGCCAATATCCCCACGAAATAGCACTTCTCAACATAACACGACGACCATTGAGTTTCAATACAGCTTCTTCTCCGATATTCTCCGGTGCGAACCATCGAAACCCGAAAGTCCGTTCATCATTGTCTTTGTTGGAAAGAGATACTTTACTTATATATAAATTAGGGGATTCTATATCCCAAATTTTTGCATTTGGAGCATCTATTTCTATTGTTATTCTACTATCCCCTTGGGGAATTTGATGATTTTTTATTTGCTTTGAAAATAATTTCATTAACGGGTTATTTTTTTCAACGATATCAAGGTTAATATTTTGCTTAAGTTTCTTATCCGTCAGATTTCGTATAGAGATAATTGCATTTACTGTTGTCTTTTGCGGTGTATTTTGCATGTAAATGTCAGATATATATACCGGATTTAATGCTTTCAAGTTCACATCTCCAAGTATGCCTCCAAAACCGCGTCCCGGTGGGATCAAATATTTTCCCCAATTCATGACGTCGAAATCTTGCCAGTGAAAATTTCCTCCGGGATTGGTAACACGAACGGCAAGAAGTTGTTTTTCTCCCGGACGTATAGCTTTGGTCACATTTGCTTCGAATGGGGTTTCTCCGACAATATCATATGCCACAAGCTGCCCGTCAAGATAAACTTCGGCTCTCATTCTTACAGCTCCGAACTCTAAAATAAATGTTGCATCTTTCAGATCTTTGGGAACATCGAGAGTTCTAAACCACCAGCTAACACCGGAAAAATCGGTAGGCTGAGGCCAGTCCGATACGGTCATATATTCTTCGACAGTGCCCGGTACACTTACCTTTTTTGCGGTGTTTGTATTTAATGATTCCCATCCTCCGGTGGGCGGGTTAACCGGAAGCTTAGACAGATCTGATACTTCTGTCGGCAGATATAACCGGTCATTGTTCCAGCCAGCAGGAGAATTTGCAGATAATGTTGATAATCTTGCCACTTCGCTTGGAAGGTAAAGTTTGTCATTTTTCCACTCAGCTTTCGTATCACGCCATAGGTACCATTCCGACCCGGATAGAGGAATAATAACACGAGATTGATTTCTTGTGGATGCAATCCCTAAAAGAGTATTGAGCAGGAGTAAATAGCTCAATAAATAAATTTTTTTCATGTTTATTCTGATTTTTAGATAAAGTTTCTACGTTACAAAATAAGGGTTCTCCTATTAATATTTTATCGAGATATGTATTAAAAGGCACATAATATCCTATTAAAAATTATATTATTCGGTAATATGAACTGTTTACTGACAAAAATGTTATTAATATCCAGAGTCGAGAAGTGTAAAAGCTGTCAGTATTATTTTTAAGTTAATTATAGTCGCTGTCTTTTTGGCAGATTTTTAGTAAAAAATATATTTGGCATAAAATTAGCTATAAGATTATTGCTTCTCAAGCGATGAATGAGGAGCGGAAAGATAATTATTAACAACTAAAATATAATAACAATGAACATTAGACCTTTAGCAGACAGAGTTTTGATTAAACCAGCGCCTGCAGAAGAAAAAACCGTGGGTGGTATTATTATTCCTGATTCAGCGAAAGAAAAACCCTTGAAAGGCGAAGTTATCGCTGTCGGTAACGGTACTAAAGATGAAGAAATGGTTGTTAAACCGGGTGATCATGTTTTATATGGCAAATATGCCGGTACGGAGATCGAACTGGATAATGACAAATTCCTCATTATGCGTCAGTCTGACATTTTAGCTATTCTCTAATTAAAATTGTTTCATTTTAAGAAATTAAATCATGGCAAAAGAAATTAAATTCAATATCGATGCCCGCGATGAATTGAAAAAGGGTGTTGACGCTTTGGCGAATGCGGTAAAAGTAACTTTAGGCCCGAAAGGTCGTAATGTAATTATTGAAAAAAAATTCGGTGCTCCCCATATCACTAAAGACGGTGTATCAGTAGCTAAGGAAATCGAGTTGGAAGATTCATTTCAAAATATGGGAGCTCAGTTGGTGAAAGAGGTAGCATCAAAAACCGGAGATGATGCAGGTGACGGTACTACTACTGCAACAGTTTTAGCTCAATCTATTGTTAATGTAGGTTTGAAAAATGTAACAGCAGGAGCTAATCCCATGGATTTGAAACGAGGAATAGATAAAGCTGTTGCTAAAGTTGTAGAAAGTATTAAAGCTCAATCAGAGGAAGTGGGTGATGATTTCGAAAAGATCGAATCGGTAGCTCGTATTTCTGCTAATAATGACAGCGAAATCGGTCAGTTGATTGCAGAAGCGATGAAAAAAGTAAAAAAAGAAGGTGTAATTACGGTCGAAGAGGCTAAAGGTACTGATACTACGGTAGAAATCGTAGAAGGTATGCAGTTTGATCGTGGATATATTTCTCCATATTTTGTAACGAATACAGAAAAAATGGAGTGTGAAATGGAAAATCCTTATATCCTGATTTTTGATAAGAAAATTTCTTCTTTAAAAGAAATGCTGCCTATTCTGGAAGCAACTGCACAATCGGGACGTCCTTTATTAATAATTGCCGAAGATGTTGATAGTGAAGCTCTTGCAACTTTAGTCGTAAACCGTTTACGTGGTTCTTTGAAGATATGTGCCGTTAAAGCTCCGGGATTTGGAGATCGTCGTAAAGAAATGCTTGAAGATATTGCTGTATTGACCGGTGGTGTTGTTATATCTGAAGAAAAAGGTTTAAAACTGGACGGTGCGACGATCGATATGTTAGGTCGTGCGGAAAAAGTAACAGTTGATAAAGAAAATACTACTATTGTAAACGGTTTGGGAAATAAAGATGCTATCGCTTCTCGGGTAGCTCAGATCAAGGCTCAGATCGAAAAAACAACTTCGGATTATGATCGGGAAAAACTACAAGAACGTTTGGCAAAACTTGCGGGCGGTGTTGCTGTTTTATATATCGGTGCGGCTTCGGAAGTTGAAATGAAAGAGAAAAAAGACCGTGTAGATGATGCTTTAAGCGCAACTCGGGCTGCAATTGCTGAAGGTATTGTTCCTGGTGGTGGTGTCGCTTATATCCGCGCAATTCCTTCTCTTGAAGGTCTGAAAGGCGATAATGATGATGAAACTACAGGTATTGAGATCATTAAACGGGCTATTGAAGAACCGCTTCGCCAGATTGTCGATAATGCCGGTGTAGAAGGAGCTGTTGTCGTTCAGAAGGTAAAAGACGGTAAAGGAGATTTCGGATATAATGCTCGTACGAACACGTATGAAAATTTCTTTGCTGCAGGTGTTATTGACCCAGCTAAGGTTACACGTGTAGCTCTTGAAAATGCAGCATCGATTGCCGGAATGTTCTTAACTACAGAATGTGTTATTGCAGATAAGAAGGAAGAAAATCCAGCACCTATGCCAGCTCCGGGAATGGGCGGAATGGGAGGTATGATGTAATCCTTGCTTAGAATATAATATCTGAATAGACCAGGCCAAGAAATAAATTTCTTGGCCTGTCTTATTATTTTTAAGAGTCTTTTTTTTTACACACGCTTTGAAAGAATAGAAATAATTAAAGCAAATTACTTGCCAGTTCGGAAAGACGGCTTCTTTCTCCTTTAATTAAGTTTACATGACCAAATAACGTTTGTCCTTGCATCTTATCTATCATATAAACTAACCCGTTAGATTGAGAGTCTAAATAGGGTGAATCGATCTGTTGTATATCTCCGGTAAATACCATTTTTGTCCCTTCTCCGGCTCGGGTTATAATGGTTTTTATTTCATGAGGAGTTAAGTTTTGAGCTTCGTCGATAATACAAAATGTCTCGGAAAGACTTCGTCCTCGTATATAAGCCAAAGCCTCAATAACCAATGTACCTTTTTCCTGCATATCTTGCAAAACTCTGTAATCGCTGCTTTCAAGAGAAAATTGATGTTTAATGACATTTAAATTATCGAATAGAGGCTGCATGTAAGGAGCTATTTTTTGTTTTTCATCTCCGGGTAAATATCCCAAATCTTTATTAGCCAAAGCTACAATAGGACGAGCTAATAAAATTTGTTTATACAATTTGTTTTGTCGTAAAGCTCCGGCTAAAGCTAATAGCGTTTTCCCAGTTCCGGCTTTTCCCGTTAAAGCTAAGAGTTTGACTTCCGGATCATTTAGTAAATCAAAAGCAAAGGTTTGTTCTGCATTACGTGGTTCTATGCCGAAATTCTTTTCTTTAACAACTTTACGGACTTTACCGCTTTCGGAAACATAGCGGGCAAGGACAGAAGAAGTTCCACTTTCTAAAACGAAACATTCGTTCGACTTAAACGGTTCATTCGATATTTCTGTGGCCGGAATACCGTCTTTAGATTTATAAATAGCATCGATAATTTCTGGAGAGACATTGTCCAATACCCGATGCTCTGATTCGAAAATATCGATATTTTTGACTTTATCATTGATATAGTCTTCAGTTTCGATACCTATAGCACGGGCTTTCATCCGTAAATTTATGTCTTTAGTTACCAGAATAGTCTTTTTGTCAGGGTGATTTTCTCTTACTATCAATGTTGCTGCCAGGATAAGGTGATCAGGTTTCTTTTCTGGAAATACCGATTTTACTTTTTCAGGATATGTACTATTGACAACGATGGACAATCGTCCTAAATCAGGGCCTAATAATGCGCCTTCTGTAAACAAATGATTATCTGTAATCTCGTCTAACTCTCGAACAAATTCTCGAGCATTGAAATTAATTTGGTCGTTTCCTTTTTTGAATTTGTCTAATTCTTCTAAAACAACTATGGGAATGAAAATGTCATTATCTTGAAAATTAAACAAGCATTTGTAATCGTGCAGAATAACATTCGTATCTAACACAAAATTTTTTTTGGCACTCATAATAGCATGTTTTAATAGTTAATATTTTGAATAAAGACATTTTGTCTTTTTCAAATATAATCATTCATTTAGAAAAAAACTTTCCTTTTGGATTAAAATAGCTTAACACTATTGTGAAACCAGCTTTTGGAACAGAAAATGTGAAATAAGGAAAAGTTTATGTATGTTTGTGCCGGATTATATCGAAAAATATGAAAAGAATAGGATTATTATCTGATACACATGCTTATTGGGATGAAAGATATATTAAATATTTTTCAGAATGTGATGAAATATGGCATGCCGGAGATATAGGGTCTATGGAAATTGTCGATAAGTTTCAATCATTTAAACCGTTCCGTGCAGTTTACGGTAATATTGACGGACAAGATATACGTGCTGTGTATCCGAAACATCTTCGTTTTATTGTAGAAAGTGCAGATATATGGATGACTCATATTGGCGGATATCCCGGAAAGTATGACAGAGAAGTTATCCCCGAAATTTATAGAAATCCTCCGGATTTATTTATATCCGGACATTCTCACATACTAAAGGTTTTATATGATAAAACTTTAAAGCTTTTACATATAAATCCGGGAGCTGCCGGTAAATATGGTTTCCATAAGAAGAGGACATTGGTACGTTTTACGATTGATAATAAAATGTTTAAAGATTTGGAGGTGATAGAATTAGGAGAAAAATAATTTATTTTTTCATACATGTCAGATAGATGAAGTCTATATCATAAGCAAATTCTTTTTTTATTTTCGGAGAAATTTGATTATAAATTTTTTGCAAGATCTCTTGTATATTGATAAACGATAGAGCAAAGGTTTGCATATTTACATTGTTTTGTATGATTGTATTTTCACCGATTTTCAGAATAAAGTCTATTTCTTTGCTATATTTATCGAATGTTTTGTCAATACCGTTTTCCTTTATATTCAGTATTATTTTATCGATACTCCAAATTATATCGTCTAAAACGAAGTCATGGACTTTTATTTGATTTTCTATTTCTTGAGATGTGGAGAGGTTGTTTTTTATATCTTCTAAATCGTTAATAAGGTCGGTCAATGGTAATTTTTCAGGATTATAACCCCAAAATATATTAATAAAACCATTCGGAGATGAATTCGGAGGAAACGTATCATGCTCAATTCTCTGTAAATAAACACAAATTTCTTTGAAGCCTAAACCAAGAAATTCATTACTGCAATTTTGGTCGATTGTCGCTTGTTCCGGATGTTGCTGTTGATATGAAATAGAGAAATATTTATTCATATTAGGTTTCTGTATATTCTTAATAACAAAAACTATAAAAAAAAGTTTTTCTAATTTATGTGAACACTTTTTATTATAAAGCTGTTTTATGTTTTAAATTCAATAAATGAGTGTATTTTTGCCTAAATAACAGAGGATGATATGGGATTAAAACGTTTCGGAGTTTCTTTGGATGAAAATTTATTAGAGTCTCTTGATTTATTTGTTGTTAATAACGGTTTTACAAATAGGTCCCAGGCAATTAGATTTTTGGTTGAAAAAAATATTGCGGAGACTAAATGGCTATGTAATCATGTTGTAGCCGGAACAATCATTATTATGTATGATCAGAGTAAGAAAGATATTTCTGTAAGAATTGAGGAAATACAACAAGCATATCAGCAGGTTATTTTGTCATCTTCTCAATATTACCTCAATAGTAATTTTTGCCTTCATATTGCAACGGTAACCGGAGAAGCTTATAAGTTGACCGAACTTTCGGACAGGCTGATCACAATAAAGGGGATAAAACATGGAAAGCTTGTTATGAGCAGAGCTGATTAATTTTTTTTGAATTTATGGTGACACGATAATAAGAAAACGTGTCACTCAAGTAATAAAACTAAAAAGGATAAAGATGAAAAAAGGTATTCGACACATTTATTCAGTTGTATTTTTATTTTGTATTGTTTTTTCTACTCATGCAGGACCGTCGGTAAAAGATACGTTGGATATACAAGAAGTTGTTGTCACCGCGACAAAAACGAAAGTGAACAGAAACAATACTCCTTTGTCTGTTTCTATAGTCACACGTCAAGAGATTGAGCGTAGTAGTGAGTCTGCTTTACTTCCGGTCTTATCTCAAAGAGTACCCGGATTATTTGTCACTCAGCGGGGAATTACCGGTTTCGGAGTATCTACGGGATCAGCCGGAACGGTAAATATAAGAGGTGTGGGAAGCGGTAATAAAGTGCTTATGCTATTTGACGGGCAACCTCAATGGGCAGGGATTTATGGACATAGTCTTCCTGACACTTATGTCGCATCTGATGTGGATAAAGTAGAGGTGATACGTGGACCGGGATCGCTTCTATACGGATCTAATGCAATGGGAGGGGTTGTGAATATAATCACCCGAAGTCAACATGAAGAAGGAGTCAGTACTCATGCGAGAGCGATGTACGGTTCTTATAATACCCAGAAATACATGATCAATAATGGCATGAGGTCGGGAAAATTTAACAGTTTTATTTCCCTGAATCATGATCGTACGGATGGACATCGCGATAATTCGAAATTTAATATTACGAACGGATTCATAAAAATCGGCTATGATATTTCTTCTCATTATAGTGTTGTCGGAGATATTAGTGCTGCATATTACGATTTAAGGAATCCCGGAAAGGATACCGAGCCGTTATTAGACGGTTGGATGCATATATGGCGTGGAATCGCATCTGTGGGAGTTGAAAACAAATATCAGAAATATTCCGGAGCAATAAGGGCTTTTTATAGTTGGGGAAATCATAAGATCAACGATGGCCATGAAGCGGATGAAGCGGCAAAAGATTATTTGTTTCGTTCAACAGACTTCAATTACGGTGTACAGGCGTATGAATCATTTTTTATTATTCCGAACAATCAATTTACATTAGGAGTTGATTATAAGAATTGGGGTGGAAACGCGTGGAATGCCTTTTTTTCAGGAGAAAGAAAAGACATTATTGCAGATAAAAGCGTACATGAATTGGCCGGATATGCGATAATGCAACAAGAATTCTGGAATCAATTCACTCTAAATGCAGGAGTCCGCTACGAACATAACAGCACATACGGCAGTGAGTGGGTCCCGCAGGCAGGATTTACATGGAGACCTTTTTTCGGAAATTCTATTAAAGCTTCTTTTTCGAAGGGGTTTCGTAGTCCTAATATGCGAGAACTTTATATTACATTCGGACCTGGAAATAAAGCGAATGCAGATTTGAATCCAGAGAGCATGTTGAATTACGAGGTGTCTATCGGACAATATTTTTGGAACAATCGGATACATGCAGAAGTAACGGCATTTTATATCGATGGAAAAAATATGATTCAAGTTGATCCACAGTCAGGGCAGCTTGAAAATGTCGGAAAGTTTTATAATAAGGGTATTGAATTGGATGCAGATATTCAGGTTTTACGAAATCTGCGCTTTTCTACAAATTATAGCTTTTTACACACCAACAAGGAGATTGTTGCTGCTCCTAAACATAAATGGTTTTTAGAAAGCTTATATACGTGGAAAAATTTGAGTGTAACATTAAATATGCAGTCGATATTCGGTTTATATGTCAGTAATTTAATGAAGAGCGAAGATTATACTCTTCTGAATGGACGTATTGCCTATAAAATAGGAGATAAAAAACAGAATATTACGTTGTTTATAAAAGGAGAAAATTTGACAAATACGAAATATACCATTAATGACGGATATCCGATGCCGGGTGCTATAGCAATGGGAGGATTCGATTTTAAATTTTAAATTTTTACCGAAACCAAGGATCAACGGCATGATAAGCATTTATTATCATGCCGTTTTTAATTAATTGATTATTTTTGTCCATTTAAATGAATCTTTAGAGTGATGTACCGAATTATATTATTTATGACTGGCATTGGCTTTATTTTAGGCGGGTGCAGTAGTAATATTCCGGACTCTTATGAATTGAACGGAGAAGTTTATAATCCCCGATTTAATGGAAAGATTATATATCTTTCTAAAGTGGACGGAAATGAGCTTACGAACATAGATAGTACATTAGTAGAGGAAAATAAGTTCCATTTAAAGGGCGTTCAAGATGCTCCGACAGTTTGTTATTTACGTTTTAGGGAAGATCTTTTGTTACCGGAATATGTGCCGGTAACGTTTATATTAGAAAATGGAACGATAAATGTTCAAATTACAAAATCAGATTCTAAAGCGACAGGAACAGCATTGAATGATTCTCTTTTTTCATTTCAAAGGTCTATGGACAGGTATGGAAAGCAGCTTACTCGTATAGAAATACAATATAAAAAAATGATAGCTGACAGTACGATAAATAAAGAGACCGAGAAGCAAATATACGAAGAGTATAACTCTGAGGAAAAAGCAAATCTGGAGTTTATTAAGAAGGTTATAGGACAGAATCTGAATAATATATTAGGCGCTTATATTTTTAATTTAAACCGGAATAGATTAACGGACAAGGATATTGAAAATATTTTGCAAAAAGCCGGATCTACATTTAAAAATCAACCGGATATAAGAATTATTTCCGAAAGAATCAGACGATTGAATAATATAGCTATAGGAAAAATGTTCAAAAATTTTGATTCTCAGGATGTTCGAGGAAGAAAAAAATCTTTATCTGAATATGCCGGACGAGGAAAATTTTTGATTGTAGCTTTTTGGGCATCTATATCTCCATCAAGCCGAATAGAAATGAAAAATCTAATAGAAATACATAAAAAATATAAATATAAAGGTATTGATATTGTTGGAGTGTCTTTAGACACAGATTCTTTATCTTGGATAGAAAATATAGAACGACATAATTTAGCTTGTCCACATTTATCAGATCTTAAAGGGTGGGAGAGTGATGCCGCCAAAGCTTACGAAATTAATAAAATACCTTATATCCTCCTGTTAAATCCGGATGGAAGTATTGCCGCAAAAGAAACAGATTCTAATCGTTTGAAAGAAAAATTAAAAGAATTATTTGATTGATTCTGGGCTTATTAAATAATTCTGTTATTGTGCTTATAAGAGTATAAATTTTACTCGGATCAGGTTTGAGATTTTCTTTCGAGGATGTTTGGTTGTTTTTACGAGGAAGATAGCGAACTATCTGACGAGAGAAAACGGGAAAAAGATCGGAAGAAAACACAAAGATGACCTGATAATACTTTTTTGTTGGAAAATTTAGACAAACCTTTAGTTTTAAGGAGATTCTCTCATTCAAATTTAATCGATTTTGCCGGTCGTATGAGAGAGACCAAGTAAGAAGGACCGATAAGCATTAACAAAGAAATCACCAGGCAGCTGATATTCAGAATGAGTATATATCCAAAATTCAATTCGATAGGAACTGCCGGAATATAATACACATCAGGATCTAATTTGATAAGTTTGAAATGGGCTTGTAGCAGGCATAATAGTATCCCTATTATATTACCCCATATCATTCCTTTTCCGACTAAGAAGGTCGAAATATAAATAAAGACTTTACGGATAGAATAATTGGTTGCCCCTAAGGCTTTTAATATGCCGATCATGTTAGTTCGTTCCAAAATAATAATTAATAAGCCCGAAATCATCGTAAAACCAGCAACAATAGCCATTAAAATGAGGATTACCCATACATTCATGTCCAGCAAATCCAGCCAATTGAATAACTGCGGGTTCAATTCTCGGACAGAACGAACAAAATAGTGTTCCCCATATCGGTCTGTACAATTCATTAAATCGAAATAGAGATTTTCGGTTATTTCATCTAATTTTGAAAAATCTCGTAATTTCACTTCAATACCACTAAATTGGTCAGTTTCCCATCTATTAAGTTTTTGAACATGACGAACATCTCCGATAATAAAGAGTTTATCGTATTCGGTAAAATTGGTCTGATATATTCCTGTTATCTTAAATTTTCTGGCTCTGATGTTATCTTCTATAAAATAACAAAGTATTCGATCTCCCGCTTCTAAATGTAGTTTGTTTGCAATATAATGTGATATTAATATTTCATTTGAAATGGTCGAATCGGAGAGGTGAGGAGGGACGCCTACCAAAAGATTCTTTTCAAAAAAAGACCAATCATAATTTTTATCTACACCCTTAAGTGCTATTCCTAAAAATTCATTATCGGTCTTTAATATACCCGGCTTAGTAGCGAAATTTTCAATGTATAAAATTTCAGGATTTTGTTTTAATGCGGTTTGTAAACTATCGGAAACGCCGATAGGCAATGTTTCAAAAGATGAATTATTTGAAAACCCGCTGATTTGGATATGTGAGCTGAACCCTATTACTTTACCGCTGACCTCATGTTTAAAACCTATGACAATAGCTACAGATACAATCATTATGGCCAATCCTAAAGCTACACCCAAGGTTGCTATACGAATAGCCGGAGGAGAAACTTTTTTTCTTCCGTCTTTATTGAAATGTATTTTTTTTGCTATAAATAGCTCTAAATTCATATAGTTCTACCTGGATAAGCTTCCAATGCTTTACTTAATACAATCAAAGCATTCGCTAAATCTTCTTTTTTCAAGACATACGCTAACCGAACTTCATTTTTACCTAATCCCGGAGTCGTATAAAATCCAGATCCAGGAGCCATAAACACGGTTTGCCCTTCATACTCAAAATGTTCAAGACACCAAGCACAAAATTTATCCGCATCATCGACCGGCAACTTTGCCATTGTATAAAATGCACCCATAGGAATCGGTGAATAACAACCGGGAATACGATTAATTCCGTCTATAAGAAATTTACGACGTTCTACATATTCGTTATATGTATCCAACAAATAGTCTGACGGAGCACCAAGAGATGCTTCTGCAATTAATTGTCCGATAAGGGGGGGACTTAAACGTGCCTGACAAAACTTCATTACGTTCTTTTTCAGCTCTTTATGCTTGGTTATTAAAGCTCCTATACGAATTCCGCATTCGCTATATCGTTTTGATACAGAATCAATCAATACGACATGATCTTCGATTCCCTTCAAATGAAAAGCAGAAATATAAGGTGCTCCGGTATAGCAAAATTCTCTATATACTTCATCGGAAAAGAGAAATAAATCATATTTTTTTACCAAGTCTCTTATTTGATTCATCTCTTTTTGCGTATATAAATAACCTGTCGGATTATTAGGGTTACAAATCAGTATTCCTCGAGTTCGTTCCGTAATCAAGGCTTCGAATTTATCTACTGCAGGTAATGCAAAACCTTCCTCTATAGAAGAGGGAAGGGTTTTTATTGTCGCCCCCGCTGAAATCGCAAATGCCATATAGTTTGCATACGCAGGTTCGGGGACAATTATTTCATCTCCCGGATCAAGGCAAGCTAAAAAAGAGAACAAAACCGCCTCTGAACCTCCTGTAGTAATGATAATATCATCAGCATTTACCTGAATATTAAATTTGGTATAGTATTCGACGAGTTTCTCACGGAAACTGAGAATTCCTTCGCTTGGGCTGTATTCTAAAATTTTACGATCTAAATGCCGTGCGGCATCCAATCCTATTTCCGGAGTCGGTAAATCCGGTTGTCCTATATTTAAATGATATACTTTTATTCCTTTTTGTTTAGCTTTATTTGCTAACGGAACTAATTTTCGAATTGGGGAGGCGGGCATTATTTCACCGCGGTTAGATATTTTCGGCATACTTTAGTAGTATAATCTCGTATATTCTATAACTTATCGTTTTATTCTCGCTACAAATTTATTATTCTTTGTGTTATTAAGCAAACAAATGCAGAGGATAATGCGGCAAATTGACGTTTCACAATAAATCTTTCAAACAATTCAGCAATAAGTATTGGCATTATTATTATTTTTGTGTCCACTTAACGAAGAGGAAAAATAATGTTTAAGAATATCGTATCCAATTTGTTCGCTTTGGTCGTTGCCCCAAGTAAAGCGTGGCAGAACATATCTTCTAAGGAAGAAAGTCCGACAGCTTTTTTAAACGGATATTTATATCCGATTATGGGAATTACGGCTCTTTCGGTTTTTGTAAATTTGTTCAGTGACCAATTTACATTAGAAAAAGCGCTAAAACTGATGACAATCGATTTTGTCAAGTTTTTCATAGGATTTTATATTGCATCTTTTTTGATAGACGAATTATTACAGAAATTTTTTGATAGAGAAAAAAATCCCAAACAAGTACAATTATTTGTCGGTTACACTTTAAGTGTCTATATGTTGATAACGATTTTTCTTAATTTGTTTATGGGGATGTTTTCTTTTTTACGATTTGCACCTCTGTACATCATTTATGTTATATGGGAGGGATCTAAGTACTATATGGATATCAACGAAAATAAGCGTTTGATATTTGTCGTTTTATCATCGCTGATTCTTATATTTTCTCCGGATATTATTGAACGGTTTATGTTCATTTTGATGCCGGGATTAGGAAACTAAATGTATAAAAATATGAAATTACCACAGATCAACATAAAAAATAAAAGAGCTTCTTTTGATTATGAGTTGCTCGATACATATCAAGCAGGAATAGTGCTTACCGGAACGGAGATAAAATCGATTCGTCTTGGGAAAGCTAGTTTGGTAGATACATTTTGTTTCTTCAATAATGGAGAGTTATGGGTTAAGAATATGTATATTGCAGAATATTTTTACGGAACTTATAACAATCATCAAGCAAGAAGGGATAGAAAGTTATTATTGACGAAAAAAGAACTACAAAAGATACAACGTTTATCTAAAGAGTCCGGTTTTTCTGTAATTCCTACGAAAATATATATCAATGATAAAGGTCTTGCAAAAATTATTATTGCCGTTGCAAAAGGTAAAAAAGTATATGATAAGCGAGAGTCGATAAAGGAAAGGGAAGATAAACGTCAAATGGATCGGGCATTTAAACGTTAATAATTTTCTCACAAATAATGAAGATCTTTTTATCCGGGTATAATGTCGTGGCGAATATATAGATATTTCCTCCGTCTTTTATTTTAGACTTTCGTCGTAACTCTTCTGCTGTCATTGGAAAATTTCGAACCGTAATATTCGCAGAAGGGTATTGTGCGAAAAGTTTCTTTAAAGCCTTACCTGAAAAAGGCATAATTTCTTTTACGATAAAGACACGACCGGGAAAATTCGCTACAAATTTATCGGATGTATATAAGTGGCTGTTTTTATGTATTTTAGATATAGAAAATGAGATGGCTACAGATTTGAATGCCCCAGCTTTTAGAATAGAAGAATTAGGTTCATATAAATAGGATTGGACAGATGTTATAGGTTGTAACAGAGAAATATTTTTTTCATCTTTTAATGTAAATATATAATTATCAGGTTGTTTTACAGGATTCAAATTAACACAGTTAATAGAGATTTCTTCTATAAAATGATTGTTAATGACAAAAAATAATTCTTTACATTCATTCTTTACAGAGATAACATATACTTCCTTAACAAATTTCAGATCTTGTATAGCTCGACTAATATCAATCATAGGAGATGCCTTTAATAAAATTACCGGAGCTTTTTCCAATAGAATGTCCTGCAATTCTATTATGTTTGGTTCACAATCACGTAAGTCGTATAACCTTTTATTTTCCGAATTACGTCTAGCTGGATCAATGTAAAACGCGTCGAATTTTATATTACATCCGAGAATGAATTTTAAGCTATCCGAACAAACTATTTGAATATTGTTTTTTTGTAATATACTAAAGTTATACTTTGCCACATTACAGTATAACGGATAACGTTCTACATAAGTGACTTTTTCTGCTGAAGCGGCAAAATAGTATGAATCTACACCTAATCCTCCGGTCAAATCACATATTGATTTATATCTCGATCCTATAATATCCTGTTTATATTTGGCGGTAATTTCAGATGATGCTTGTTCTGCAGATAAAACAGATGGAAATAATAACTTCTTGTTTTGATTCCAAAGAGGTAATTTATTTTTAATTTTTTGTCTGGATTCTATTTGATCAATAGCAAAAGAGAGATCAAAATTCAAGTTTTCAAATCTCTTTAGTCTGAGTTTTATTGGATTTTCTTGTGAATACTTTTCTATAAAATCAAATAAATTATCTGAGATTTCCATGTATTATATGAACAGCTAATTTTTAACAAAGATATGATTTTATTGTTTCAAAAACAAACTTGTATTTGTTACATAATTTGTATTATGTTAAATAGAAAAAATGTACTTTTGCCTTAATACCCTATTTACAAAGAAATTCCCTTAATCAAAAGAATTATTAGATTGTTTATCAGAGTTTGTATTTCCCGACATTTTTTCGATAATATAAACGAGCAAAAAACCTACAATCATAAGAGATACTGCCTGCCAGATATACACATTCGGCAAGATATTTTGTTCGACTAAGGGTTTAATAGTCCCATGACTATCTACAAATGTCTCTAATGTTCTTTTCCATGGCCAGACTTTATTTAATGATCCCAACATAAAACCTGTCAATATAGCAATTGTTATGTCATGAAACTTACGTAATAAATAAGATAAAATGTTGGAAAATAGCACCAATCCTATGGCTGCACCGCAGGCAAAAACAATAATAATTGTAATATCTAATGATTTTACCGCATTCATAATAAACTCATATTTACCTAATAACAATAGAATGAAACTACCCGAAATTCCGGGTAATATCATTGCACATATGGCAATAGCCCCGCATAAAAATATAAATGACAGATTTTCTGGTGTTTGAGATGGAGTTGCGATTGTTATATAGTACGCGATCCCTACTCCTATAATAAAAGAGAGACAACGCTTCCAATCCCAAACTTGAATTCTTTTGGAAACAAAATATGTAGATGCAATAACTAAACCGAAAAAGAAAGCCCATACTAATACCGGATAGTCATCTAATAGAAAAGTTATAAGTTTAGCCAAAGAAAAAACACTTATGAGAATGCCTAATATTACAGAAAGTAAAAAGTTTCCATTAATATTATTCCAAAAACTTTTCAATTTAAATGTAAAAAGAAGTTTTAAAGTTTTAAGATCAACGCTTTTTATGGAATTAATCAATTCTTCGTATATCCCCACAATAAAAGCAATAGTACCGCCTGATACTCCGGGTACGACGTCTGCAGCGCCCATTCCCATCCCTTTTAAAGTCAGTATTACATAATCTTTAATGTTTCTTCTCATATTACTAAGTTATAATTCTTCGTTTAAACTTTTCTTTAGAATCGTTTTTAATTTATCGATTATTTCTCTAGTTTGTTCTAGTTCTTTACGGTTTTCTTCAGATATATTTTCAATGTCATCAACTTGTAATGTCGTTTCATCTAATTGTTTGATCATATCGACGGCTTTTTCCTGATTACCAGAATTAAAATGAGCGAGGATTAACTTAAAAGTTAATTTCACATTATAAATATCAATAGACAAAGCTCGATCATAATATGATATTGCTGTATTGTAATCGCTATTTTGAGAGGCCAAATCTCCTAAAAGAGTGAGTGCATCTTGATTTTCCGAATTCAGTTTTACCGATTGTTCTAAAGCTATTCGGGCTTTTGTAAATTCTTTTGTTTCAACATATATTTCTCCGAGAAAAGCTAATGCATCAGCATCTTCAGGCTCTAATTCAATACTTTTTCGTAAGCATTGAATTGCGTTAGAAATATCACCTAAATCATAGTAATTAGATGCCTGTTGATAGTATAAATTAGCATTATCAGGGGTATATGATAATGCTTTATCCAAATATCGGATAGCATCTTCATTTTTTTCTAGTTTAGTATAACATTCGGCAATTAATTCATAAGTCATAGACTTGTCTTCAATTACACCTAATAACTCTTTAAATACTTCTATTGCCTGAGCATAATTTTCATTGTCATATAGACAATATCCTTTAAAGGAAAGAATGGTTTCATCCCCTTCTTTGGCCGTCAGGGCAAAATCACAAGCATCAACAGCTTTATCATAGTCTTTTTTTAAGGCATGTATTTTGGCCGTGTTAAACCAATCGACATAGGAATAAGGATCTCTATCGAGCAAAATATCATATACAGACAATGCGAGGTCATATTCTTGACGATCTTCATAGATGAGCGCCAATTCTCTTAATACCTCACTCCCGTTCACCAATACTTTGTCTGCTGCAAAAATAAAATCTTTTAGTTCATCTATATATCCGAAATCCAAATACATATCAATAATGTCGAAACAAAGATCGACAGATATTTCATCTGAAGACAACAAACTGTTCAGCAGAGAAATAGCCTTATCTCCATTTGCTTGAATAAAACTCAATTCTGCACAAATCAAAACAGCATCTACCGAGTCGTGAGGTATAGAATAAATTTGTTTTTCAGCTTCCTCTACGCAATCGAGACATAAAAGATATTTGGCTCTTTTAATTCCTAAACTCATGCTTCCCGGATGCATGGACATACCGCGTTCTATTACTTCCAATGCTTTTTGATAAAGATCTCGTATTTCATACTGATATGCAATCTCTTCCAGATCATCTGCATCAAAATAGTAGTTCGCATGATCTTTTATCATCTGTTCATATCGGATCAATAACTCAGGACGTTTATCTTCAGACATGTATTTGTTTCTAAAAATCAGGCTGTTGAATTTCTTTTATCAGAGAAATTCAACAGCCTCAGTATTTATTATTTCTATATTATTTCCCTTTTATTTTTTCCCAGCTATCTTTTAACGATACAGTACGATTAAAAATCAGTTTATCCGGTTTAGAATCTTTGTCCACACAAAAATATCCTGTACGTTGAAATTGGAATCTGTCCCCCGGTTTTGCATTTTCAAATAAATAAGGTTCTATCCGACAATTATCCAATACTTTTAAAGATTCAGGATTTAGTAATTCCCTGAAATCTTTCTCTTTTTCTTCTGCCGGATTTTCTACACAAAATAAGCGATCATAAAGTCTTATTTCTGCAGGCTTGCTATGTTCTACGGAAACCCAATGCAGAGTACCTTTAACTTTTCGTCCGCTTTCTGGCATTCCACTTTTGGTTAACGGATCATACTCACAATATATCTCCTCAATTTCGCCATTCTCATTTTTTTTGCAACCTGTACATTTTACGATATAGGCAGATTTTAACCGAACTTCTTGTCCGGGTGTCATACGGAAAAATTTTTTCGGAGGGTTCTCCATAAAATCATCCCGTTCAATATATAATTCACGGGTAAACGGAATTTCATGGAAACCAGCGGATTCATCCTCTGGATTATTCTCCGCCTTCATATATTCCACCTGATTATCCGGATAATTTGTAATAATAAGTTTTACCGGATTTAAAACTGCCGATACTCGATTGGCTGTTTTATTTAAATCTTCGCGGATACTATGTTCAAGCAAAGATACACTGATAAGTCCATCGTATTTGGTATATCCGATTTTGTCGATGAAATTTCGTATCGATCGAGGAGTGTATCCTCGACGACGTAATCCACAAATGGTCGGCATACGGGGATCATCCCACCCCGATACTAATTTTTCCTGTACTAATTGTAACAATTTACGTTTACTCATTACTGTATAGGTCAGATTAAGCCGATTAAATTCCATTTGTCTGGGACGATAGGTTTCATCTGCCAACTGATCTACAAACCAGTCGTATAATGGTCTGTGGACTTCAAATTCTAATGTACAGATAGAGTGTGTCACTCCTTCGAAATAATCTGATTGACCATGAGCAAAATCATACATCGGATATGCATTCCAAGTGTTTCCTGTACGATGATGCGGGTGTTTAATGATCCTGTACATAATGGGGTCTCTCATGTGCATATTGGGAGAAGCCATATCTATTTTTGCTCGTAATACCATAGCGCCTTCCTCAAATTCACCCCTATTCATTCGTTCAAATAAATCTATATTTTCCTCAATAGGACGATCTCTGTAAGGACTTGGTGTACCCGGCTGTGTAGGTGAGCCTTTTTGTTTCGCTATTTCCTCAGCAGATTGTTCATCGACATAAGCCTTTCCCTCTTTAATCAGACGAAGTGCCAGATCCCACAACTTCGGGAAATAATCTGATGCATAATAGAGCCGATTTCCCCAATCGAATCCCAACCAATGTATATCTTCTTTAATTGAATCTACATACTCAACATCTTCTTTGACAGGATTAGTATCATCGAAACGAAGATTACAAGTTCCTCCGAATTTTTCAGCGACACCGAAGTCCATACAAATGGCTTTTGCATGGCCTATATGCAAATAACCGTTAGGCTCCGGTGGGAAACGAGTGTTTAATCGTCCTCCGTTTTTTCCTGCCGTCAGATCTGCTTCAATAGCGGCTTCAATAAAATTCAGGCTTTTCTTTTCCTCTTCATTGTTCTCTATCTGTGTCATATTCTTATAAGTTACTGAGTATTGTCGTAATTGACCTGCGTAAAATCTTAAACAGGCTTTTTATGAAATGCAAATATAATTAATTAAGTGTAATAATATCTGCCATTATTGATTTTTCTATAAATATATTCGATCATCGAATGTGTAAATATTTATGTGTTTGCAGGCTCAGTCTCCACTCCGGATTTTTTTTGATATATTCAATGACATCTTCTGTATTTTGCATAGAACAAGGTTGCAACATTTTATATCTACACGAGTATTGATCATAAATGCTCATATCTTGGTTTAAATAAACGACTTTTAGTTCATCCATCTGTTTACGGACACAATCTTTTTTGGGACTGCAAGTGATCCAATCGCACCAGCGAGTAACGGCATCGAATCCTTGCGTTAAAGTTCCATTTGTTTCTATTTGCAAATAAAATCCCTGAGCTTTTAAAAGTGAAAGAAAACGGTCATCTAATTGCATCGATGGTTCTCCTCCGGTCAGGACAATATGCTTTGTCGGAAATTTTCGTACAGTATCGATAATTTCTTCATCAGACATTATTTTACCAGAGAAATGATCAGTATCACAAAATTCGCAATTTAAATTACATCCGGAAAAACGAATAAAAATAGCCGGTACTCCCGTATAGTATCCTTCTCCTTGAATACTATAAAATATTTCATTAATCTTTTTCATAAATAGCAATATTTCCTTCGGATTCTTGTACCTCTACCCGAAAGCAAAAAGGAATCTGATCACATACCCAACGAGCGATGTTTTCGGCTGTAGGATTAAATGGTAAAACTTCATTCAAATTTTTATGGTCTAATTTTTCGTGTATGAGTTTTTTGATTAATGAGAAATCTGTAACCATACCATCTTGATTCAATGTTTCTGCACGACAAGAGATCGAGATAATCCAGTTATGTCCATGTAAAAAAGAACATTTACTTTCATAAGATAGGTTTAAGTGATGGGACGCCGATATTTCTAATGTTTTTTTGACTATATACATAGTTTCTTTTTCTAAAATTCATGCCAAAAGTAACAGATAAATCGGAAATATGAAAGCCATGAAATATTAAAAAAAGCCCGGTGTAATACAGGGCTTAAATAAATGCAAAAAGGGGCTGTCATTTTTTAGAGTCTAAATTTTCTGATAAAATTATATATTCTAACTTTTTGAATCTTTTTTTGGTCTGTTTTCCCGTTTCCTATAATATCATGTAATCCGCCGCATTTTTTATCGGAACTAAAAAACAGTTCTCAAAAAATGTTTGTAATTAGACAGTACCTTTGCTATTTATTATGGCAGATTCCAGTTCTTTTCGTTATAATAACGCATTAGATGATTGATGGCTTCTTGTAAGTCTGCATGTAATTGATGATTCATTTCATGAATATGAATACGTTTGTGCTCATTCATTTTTTGTAGCAGGTATTTTGAAAAAAGTTGCTCCATATTGTTTTTACCCAATTTATCGTTAAATCCTACGGTTATGCTATCGGCATGTTTGCTTACATAACCGAGCAGTATATTCTTAGAATGTTCCGGATTTATTGACCGAACTTCATAGTGTTCAGGATTGTCTATTGTTGCAGTACAAGGAGGAACTGTAGATTTTAATAATTGTCGTACAGTGTTGAATGCTTCATTTACAACTTCCATAATTATTGATTTTTGTTTTATATTTATTGTAATACAGTCTAACACGTTTTTTTGTTCAATAATTACTCATTTTATAATCCCGAGCATATTTTATATCTTTGCATGGCTACTAATTTTAATGAATTTTCAAGTGATATATCCACATAATTTTGAGCAAAAAATAGGATTTGATAAGATCCGTCAACATATAGAAAATAAATGTTTAAGTACGCTCGGCATAGATCGTGCAAAAAAAATGGTATTTATAAATGATTATGATATTATTGTTAGGAAGCTTCACGAAACTGAAGAGTTTGTTCATATTCTCCAAGAGGAAGACGAATTTCCTGCAAATTATTTTTTTGATGTCCGTTCGGCACTTAAACGGATACGGGTGGAAGGGACTTTTTTGGATGAATCCGAGTTATTTGATTTACGTCGATCGCTCGAAACTATAAAAGGAATTGTTTATTTCTTTCGGAACGAAGAAACTGAAGAGAATACCCCTTATCCATATCTTCAGAAGTTGGCAGGAGATGTAACGGTTTTCCCACAAATTATTATAAGAATCGATCAGATATTAGATAAATTCGGGCATATAAAAGATAATGCCTCCGCTGATCTACAACGTATTCGTAATGAAATAGCGACAACTTTATCGGGTATATCTAAAAGTCTTAGTTCTATTTTGAGAATCGCTCAAAGTGAAGGTGTAGTCGATAAAGATGTGACACCGACAATGAGGGACGGACGGCTGGTTATTCCTGTTATCCCTGCTTATAAAAGAAAGATCAAAGGCATTGTTCACGATGAATCGGCAAGTGGAAAAACAGTGTTTATAGAACCGGCAGAAGTGGTTGAAGCAAATAATCGTATTCGTGAACTTGAAAGTGACGAGCGAAGAGAAATTATTCGTATTTTAACCACTTTTACTGATGAACTGCGGCCTCACACCGAAGATATATTCTATTCATACGAGTTTCTTGCTGATATTGACTTTATTCGGGCTAAGGCTCTATTTTCGATTCAAATTAACGGTTTATTGCCTATATTCGAAGATTGCCAGCAGATAGATTGGTATCACGCTATACACCCTTTATTGTTCTTGTCACTTCAAAAGCAACAAAAGCAAATCGTTCCGTTAGATATAACTTTAGATCATAAAAACAAAATTCTTTTGATATCGGGACCTAATGCTGGAGGAAAATCGGTCTGTTTAAAGACTGTGGGATTATTGCAGTATATGTTACAATGTGGACTTTTGATTCCGATTTATGAAAATTCACGAACAGGAATCTTCGACAATATATTTATCGATATTGGAGATGAACAGTCGATCGAGAATGATTTAAGTACTTATAGTTCTCATTTGACAAATATGAAATTTTTTGTCCGAAATTGTGACAACCGTACAATATTGTTGATTGACGAATTTGGGGGCGGCACAGAACCTCAAATCGGTGGAGCGATAGCAGAAGCCTTGTTAGATCGATTCAACAAGAAAAATTCATTTGGCGTTATTACGACTCATTATCAGAATTTGAAGCATTTTGCTGAAGATACCCCCGGTATAATAAATGGAGCTATGCTTTATGATCGACATTTAATGCAACCTCTATTTAAGTTGTCGATCGGAAATCCCGGAAGTTCTTTTGCTATAGAAATTGCCCGAAAGATCGGCTTGCCGGAAGATGTGATTGTAGATGCATCTTCTAAAGTCGGCTCTGATTATATCAATATGGACAAATATCTGCAAGATATAGTTCGGGATAAACGGTACTGGGAAAATAAAAGGCAAAATGTACGGTTACAGGAGAAACGCTTAGAAGAGATTACCGCTCGTTATGAAAACGATATAAAGAACATAGAGAAACAAAGAAAAGATATCTTGTCTGAAGCAAGAAAAAATGCAGAAAATATTTTATCTGAAGCAAATGCTCGTATTGAAAACACAATACGTTCTATAAAAGAAGCTCAGGCTGAAAAAGAAAAGACAAAGGAGATTCGGAAAGATCTGGAAAAATTCAAAGAGTCTATAACGGCAGAAACGATAATAGATGATAAAATCAGTCGGAAAATACAGAAAATAAAAGAAAAAGAAAAGTATAAAAGAAATAAAACATTTGCCAATAATGAGAATACTGCATTCGATACCAATGTTATAGTAGTCGGTGATGCGGTCAAAGTAAGAGGTCAAGCTTCTATCGGTGAGGTAATGGAGATTCAAGGGAAAAATGTAGTGATCGCATTCGGAATGTTGAAATCAACTGTTAAGATCGATCAACTTGAAAAGGTAAGTAAAAATCAGATAAAACGGGAGAAAAATATAAAAGCGACATTTGTCGGTGAACAGACTGCAGATGATATGCGAGAGAAAAAATTAAATTTTAAGCAAGATATAGATATTCGAGGATTGCGTGGTGATGAAGCGATACAAGCGGTTACCTATTTTATCGATGATGCCATTCTTGTCGGATGTTCTAAAGTCCGGATTTTGCATGGTACAGGTACAGGAATATTACGCCAACTTGTACGCCAATATCTTAGAACTGTTCCGGGTGTGAAACATTTTCAAGACGAACACGTACAATTTGGTGGTGCAGGAATAACAGTTGTCGATCTGGAATAAATCCAGATGACAACCGGTTTATTAGAGATTTAATAAATGCCTTCGTCTTTCACAAAAACATATAATGTAGATCTGGATACTCCATATTTTTCAGCTATTTTCCTGACAGATACTCCTTGAGCTCTCAGATCGACAATTTCATCCCGTTTGTGTTTCAATAATTTCATCTTGGGAGAGCATCCTTGTCTGCGTCCTAACACAACACCTTCTGATTTCCGTAACGCTAAAGCTTCTCTCGTTCGAGCAGAAATCAAATTATGCTCTATTTCTGCAACAAGGCCGAATGCAAAACCCAACACTTTGCTATTGATATTGTTATCAAAAGCATAACCATCTTTTACACTATAAACAACAACCTCTTTGCGAATACATTGATTTAAGATAGACATGATCTCCAGCAGAGTCCGGCTTAGCCGGGATAACTCTGTGACGATCAGAATATCACCTTTGGTTAACCGTCTTAATAAGGTCCCTAATTTTCGATCACTACCCTTTTTTTTCCCACTGGCGACCTCTGTGTACCATTTGTCTACCGACAAATTCTTTTTTATGGCGTATTTCTTAATTTCTTCGCATTGATTTTTCAGATGTTGTTTTCCGGTACTAACTCGTAAATATGCCACTACCATTTTTCTATACTTTTCACTATACGCACTTTAAAATAAGCTATAAACATGTGTGATTTAGAGATAATATGTTCTATCTGTAGAATAAAGACCGACAAATTGTCGGCCATATTTTACAAAAATAGTATTTATTTGATGAAAACATAAGAAAGTGCTTAATATTATAAGATTTTTCACACATGAATACTTTTTGCCAGAATAAAAACTTTCTGTATGTTTGTATAAACAAGAGAAATAAAATCTGATTTATGCGCAAGTTCACACCATTTAGAATAGCTTGTATTGTTTTATTATGGATATACCTTTGCTATTTATTAATCAAGGGATACGGAGAAGTCAATTTACGAGTTTTTTTAGTCATTATCGCTTCAGGAATCATTATTTTTGTTCCTATATATAAACGCAATCGGAAATAATTGCAAAAACAGGACATAAGAATCCCTGAGAAATATTATCGTTTCATCTAATAAAAAGCTACATTTGCAACTGCAAAAGTTTATTTAAATATGGCGATCATAAAAGAGCAATTACTCTCGACAATATATAATCCGGATGATTTACGGAAACTTTCTCCTGAGCAACTACCGCAGATCTGTACAGAATTAAGACAATTTCTTATAGACGAACTATCCTGTAATCCGGGACATTTCGCTTCGAGTTTAGGCACTGTAGAACTTACCGTTGCATTACATTATGTATTTAAGACTCCTTATGATCGAATTGTGTGGGATGTCGGTCATCAGGCATATAGCCATAAGATTCTTACCGAACGTAGAGACAAATTTTTTACCAATAGAAAATTTAAAGGATTAAGCGGATTCCCCTCTCCTTTTGAAAGCAAGTATGATACTTTTACGGCCGGACATGCATCCAATTCAATATCAGCAGCTTTGGGAATGTCTGTCGCAGCTAATTTAAAAGGGGAAAACGATAGAAAAGTTATTGCAGTTATCGGAGATGCAGCAATATCCGGAGGATTAGCTTTCGAAGGACTGAATAATGCATCTATTAATCCGAATAATTTATTGATTATATTGAACGATAATGATATGGCGATAGATCATAACGTCGGTGCATTAAATCAATATTTGGTAAATATAACAACCTCACCAAGTTATAATAAGCTACGGTATGATATATATCGCACATTGGTGAAACTTAAACTTATTTCGGCAGAACATCGTGGTGCAATTTTACGTTTCAATAACAGCATCAAGGCTTTGATCAGTAAACACCAAAATATTTTTGAAGGACTGAATATCCGTTATTTCGGACCGATCGATGGACACGATGTAAATTATATCATTCGCGTATTGAATGATATAAAAGAGATGTCAGGTCCGAAATTACTACATCTAAAAACCATTAAAGGAAAAGGATATGCCCCTGCGGAAAAAGCTGCGACAGTATGGCACGCTCCGGGAAAATTCAATAAAATAACAGGTGAAAGACTTATCGTTAAAGATAATAACCTACCGCCTCTCTTTCAAGAAGTTTTCGGACGAACATTGGTAGAATTAGCAAGAGAAAATAAAAAAATTGTCGGTATTACTCCTGCTATGCCTACAGGGTGTTCAATGACCTATATGATGTCTGAATTTCCTGATCGCACTTTTGATGTGGGTATAGCTGAAGAACATGCCGTTACTTTCTCCGGAGGATTGGCAAAAGAAGGGTTAATTCCTTTTTGCAATATCTATTCTACATTTATGCAACGTGCTTTTGACGAAATAATACACGATGTTGCGATCCAAAATCTTCATGTAGTTTTTTGTCTTGACAGAGCCGGACTTGTTGGTGAAGATGGTGTGACACATCATGGAGCTTTTGATTTGTCTTATTTAAGATGTATTCCTAATATGACTATTGCATCACCCATGAACGAACATTATCTTCGACATTTAATGTACACGGCTCAGGCCAAAGCAACAGGAGCTTTTGCTATCCGCTATCCTCGTGGACGGGGCTCTCTCGTAAATTGGCATTGTACACCGGAAATACTGGAAATAGGGAAAGGACGGAAACTTTCTGATGGAGAGGATATTGCTCTCATCAGTATAGGTCCTATAGGAGTATCGGCACAGAAGGCTATAATGAGGGCAAGACAACAGGGTGTTTCTGTAGCCCATTACGACATGATATTTTTAAAACCGATAGATGAAGAATTATTACATGAGATCGGAAAGAAATATTCACGGATCGTTACGGTAGAAGATGGAAGTATAAAAGGTGGATTGGGTATGGCTGTTATTGAATTTATGGCTGATAACGGGTATGTTCCCAGAATAAAACGTATAGGTATTCCCGATCGGTTTATTGAGCATGGAACTATTCCTGAACTCTATAAATTATGTGGTATGGATGAAGATAATATCGTTTCTCTTTTGACATCTGCATGGTAAGAAACCAAGAATCGTAAAATTAAAATATACTTTTTATTAAGATATAAAGACTTAATATCCTCTATGAAAATAATAATTGCGGGTGCAGGTGAAGTCGGTACTCATTTAGCAAAGTTGCTTTCTAAAGAAGAACAAGATATCATTTTGATTGATGCAGATATAGAAAAGCTACAATGGATCGATTCTAATTATAATTTGATGACCGTTGCCGGGTCTCCGACTTCATTCAAGGTTTTAAAAAAAGCCGGAGTCAATAAAGCAGATTTATTTATTGCGGTTATGCCATTCGAATCTCGAAATATTACGGCATGCACATTGGCGACTAAATTAGGCGCAAAAAAAACGGTTGCCCGTATCGATAATTATGAATACTTGTTACCTGAGAATAGAGCCTTTTTTCGGGAGCTGGGAGTTGATGAGCTTATATATCCCGAAATGCTTGCGGCAGAAGAAATTGTCACGGCATTGAAAAGAACGTGGGTAAGAAATTGGTTTGAATTGTGTAATGGAGAACTTATTTTGATAGGTGCGAAATTACGTGAAAAAGCGCAAATACTCAATCATAAATTATGTGATCTTACCCGACAAAACAATTACTATCATATCGCTGCCATAAAAAGGAATGAAGAAACTATTATTCCACGTGGTAATGATGAATTGCAGCTTAATGACATTGTTTATTTTACTACAACTCCGGATCATATTCAGGATATTCGTGAATTGACAGGAAAAACAGAAGTAGATGTACGAAAGGTAATGATTATGGGGGGTAGTCGTATAGCAATACGGCTTATCCATATTGCTCCGGAATATATAAAAATGAAATTAATCGAATGTGACCGGGAAAAAAGTTTCAAGTTAGTAGAAAAAATGCATGATACCGTTATTATTCATGGAGATGCAAGGGACATCGATTTGTTGAAAGAAGAAGGCATAAGAGATACCGATGCTTTTATTGCACTTACAGACAGCTCCGAAACAAATATTTTGGCCTGTTTAACAGCTAAAAGATTGGGTGTAGCGAAAACTATCGCAGAAGTAGAAAATATTCCTTTTATTTCTACTGCAGAAGGATTGAACATAGGTTCGATTATAAATAAGAAGTTAATTGCTGCCAGCCGAATTTTTCAGCTACTACTTGATTCGGATTCCTCAAACGTAAAATGTTTAGCTTTAGCTGATGCCGAAGTTGCAGAGTTAGTTGCGAAAGAAGGGTCAAAAATAACAAAAGCACCGGTCAAAGACCTTACATTACCTAAAGACCTCACGTTGGGAGGATTGATCAGAGATGGGAAGGGTATTATTGTGAATGGAAATACACAAATTCAAGCAAACGATCATGTCGTAGTATTTTGTCTCGATACAGCTATTCGTAAAATAGAAAAGCTTTTTAATTAATAACTTTAATATGTCAGAAATAAATTTTCGAATAGTAGCACGGGTAATAGGCATATTATTATGTTTTGAAGCACTTTTTATGCTACTTCCGTTAAGTGTCGCAATATATTACAATGAAAGTGATATATATGCATTTTTACTGACTGTCGGCATTACGGCAATTGTCGGGCTATGTTCTACATTTATATTTAAAAAACATAGCAAGCAAATGGGTAAGAGAGAGGGTTTTTTAATTGTTTCTACCTCTTGGGTTTTCTTTTCCTTATTCGGAATGTTACCGTTTCTTATTCATGGAGATATCGACAATATTACAGATGCATTTTTTGAAACTATATCTGGATGCACTACTACCGGTGCTACGATACTGGATGATATAGAAAGTTTGCCGCATGGAATTTTATTTTGGAGAAGTTTGATGCAATGGCTTGGAGGTATGGGTATTATTTTATTTACATTAGCAGTTCTTCCCATGTTAAATTCTGGAGGAGGAATTCAACTATTTAATGCAGAAGTTCCGGGTATAACTCATGATAAGCTCAGACCAAGAATTAGTGAAACGGCAAAACGTCTATGGATAGTATATTTGAGTATTACGGTTTTATTGATCGTCTTGCTGGTATTAGGACCAATGAATTTCTTCGATGCGGTATGTCATGCAATGACGACTACTGCAACCGGAGGATATTCGACAAAACAGAATAGTATCGCTTACTGGGATTCTGCATATATTGAATATGTCATCATTATATTTATGCTAATCTCAGGAATAAATTTTTCGTTAGTTTATCATGCTGCTCTGGGTGATTATAAAAAGTTATTTCAAGATGAAGAAACCAAATGGTTTCTATTCGTCGTTTTATTAGCCACAGCCGCTATTGCTGCAGGATTATTTATTAGTGGACAAATATACGAGAATGCTGAGAAAACAATTCGTACAGCACTTTTTCAGGTATCGACGTGTATTACGACTACAGGATTTGCCACAGCCGACTTTGCCAAGTGGGGACCTTTTTTTAATGTCGTTATATTCTGTGTCATGTTTTTTGGGGCTTGTGCCGGATCTACGAGTGGAGGAGCTAAAACTATACGAATGGTTGTCGTGTTAAAGAATACGGCAAATGAGTTTTACCGACATCTTCATCCCAATGCAGTCGTACCTGTTCGAATCAATCGACGTGTCATATCCTATGATCTTGTGTCTAAAATATTGGCATTCCTTTTCGTGTATGTGCTGGTTATAGCTGTAAGCGCTCTTATATTATCATCTTTAGGACTGTCATTTGAAGAATCTTTTGGATGTACACTTTCTTGTCTTAGTAATGTCGGACCCGGATTCGGACGAATGAGTTCAGACTTTTCTTTTGAAATCATACCTGCATTAGGTAAATGGGTACTTTCTTTTGATATGCTGATCGGACGATTAGAATTATTTACGGTATTGATTCTTTTCAGTCCGTATTTTTGGAAAAAATCATAAGAGCCTGTTTAAATTTTACACGGGTCAGTTTTGAGAATTTCTTCCGAGTATGTTTTTCT